>CALJEL010000016.1 GCA_938074335.1 uncultured bacterium
CTCTGTTGCTCTACTGCTCTATTAAGGTGTCGCAGGCGGGGTCCCCAGAAAATCGTCAGATTTTCTGGGGTGCTGATATTGCCTTTAGAGCACGGGGTGAAGACAAGCTTCACCCCGTGAACCCCAAAATATCGGCATCCCCCGCCATTCCTATCGGCAGTTTAGGGAGTTGTTTTATGATTCTTATATTGAATCCTGAAATATATCCCTGTATCGATGGCCACCATCATGGCATTTATCACATAGATGAATATAACAGGGTCATAGTTATACAGAAGCTTGTGAATTATACCTGAAATATAACCTGCAAGGACAATTAATAAAAATACAGGGCTTTTCCCGGAGACATTTCTGCTCTTTATTGCCCTGTGTATTGAAAAGGGCCAGGCAGCACCAAAACAGAGCAACATTATGATCTCAAAGGGGCTCATGTAAGGGAGGACTTAAATTTTATTCTTAAGAAACATTATACCGGCAATATATATCCCTTCTTCCCTTAATACCCATTTTACCATTGCCTGGTATTTCTGACCCTTGAGCTCAAACCTCAGGATATTGCCAACCTCAAGTGGTATGCTGGTTTTTATGCAGAGGCCTCCTTCAGAGTAGTTTACGATCTCTGCCTTTGAAGAGACATCAACCTTTTTGCCAAGCTCTACCCTGGAAAGGGAAAAGGGAAGCTCTCCGCTTGTGGGTATCCGCTCATCTTTTCTTGTATGCCAGCCACCAGCAACCATCATGCACCCACAGCCTGCTTCATCTTCTTTTCTGCTGCAAGCCTGAAGACCTCAGCTGCATTGAATGTCCCATCAATTGCCTGGACAGGACATTTTGCTGTACAGATCCCGCAACCAATACATCTTGATGGATCAATGGTATGTTTTTTCTTCAATTCACCAGTGGCAGCATTTACAGGACAGACCTTCATGCATATCTGGCAGCCAATGCAGTTGTCAAGGACAAAGGCCTTCGGTCTCTGTGGTATGTAGTCCTTGATTGCCTTTGTGGGGCATTTTGTTACACAGAGCCCGCAGACCTTACATTTATCAAGATTTATCCTTGAAAGATTATCTTTAACCTCGGGTGCATCAAAGGGACATACCTTAACACATATTCCACAGGCTATGCATCCAACCTCACAGTTCTTTTTTGTATCAGGGCCTTTATCCTTTGAATGACAGGCAACAAGCACCTGTTTTGATGCAGGCAGGACCTCAATTACCTTCTTAGGACAGGCCTGTTCACATTTTCTGCAGCCCGTGCATTTTCTTATATCCACATAGGGGAGATGGTCCTCTGTCATGGTTATTGCACCAAAAGGGCATACCCTTGCACAGGTCCCATATCCAAGACAGCCGTAGATGCATGACTTATCCCCTCCACCTGCAAGCACCGCTGCCCTGCAATCCTTAACACCCTCATATTTAAACCTCTTCTGAGACCTTGACCATCCACCCTGACACATTATCCGTGCATAGATTGGTTCCCTTACCTCTGCCTTTTTTCCTGTTATAAGGGCAACCATCTCAGCAGACCTCTTTCCCCCAGGGGTGCAGAGATTCGGCGGGACATTCGGATCCCTTACAACCGCCTCTGCATACTGCTCGCATCCAGCATAACCGCAGGCACCGCAATGGGCATGGGCGAGATACTCCTTTACCATTTCAACCTTTGGATCTATCTTTACAGAAAACCTCTTTGCTGCAAAGGCAAGGCCAAGCCCGAATATTGTGCCGATGCCCGTAACAAAAAGGGCAGTGAACTTAAGGGTTGAGCTTATATCAACATGCTCCTTTGCCTCAATACCACCACCAACACCAGCATGGGCAAGTGAGGCATAAAGAAGCATAAGAATTAGAAATAATATTTTTTTCATCTTCCCGGGACCTCCTCTTTGTTGAGTTTAACCTTATCAACATAGCTGTATACCTCTATGCCAAGGTCTTTTGCAAGTTCCATGGCATAGCTATCAACCATTGGAGATATAACTATCTTTCTCTGTACTTTTACATTATGTTTTGTCTCATAAAAGATAACCTTTTTATTAAAGGCATGCATATCAGCCTTGCTCATAGAGGACTTTATCTCAGCCAGTATGAGGGTATTATTATAAATAATCAAATCAAGCTCTACCTGGTCAGGTCTTCCAAAGACTATACCATCAGGATCAAAATCATGGTATCTTTCCACCTTTACACCAAAGGTATCCTGAAGTATTGCCCTGAGGCCATTTCTGAAGGACTCCTCTGTGCTTAAACCCCATCTGGCTCCAAGGGCTCCTATTGTCTGGTCAAACTTGCTGTCAAGCCTCTTTGATTCAGCCTCCTGCCTTTCTCTCAGCAATCTTATTTCCTCAAGCATCTGATTTATAACTTTCTGATTTTCTTCCCATCTCTGGTTCCATTCCCTCTCAAGACTTTCAAGTCGCCTCTGGTTCTCCTCCCATCTCCTCTCATTCTCCTCCCATCTTTTCTGGTTCTCCTCCCATCTCTGAGCCCATTCCTTCTCAAGCCTCTCGAGATGCCTCTGGTTCTCTTGCCATCTCCTCTCGTTCTCCTCCCATCTTTTCTGGTTTTCCTGCCATCTCCTCTCGTTCTCCTCCCATTTTTTTACCTCTTTTTGCCACCTCAGGTCATTTTCTTCAAGTCTTTTTATGATCCTGTCAAATCTATCTTCCGTCTTTCCTTTCTCAGCATACCATTTGCTTGTAAGTTCAAAAATAAAATTTCTTATCCGTAGATCACTTTTAATAAGACGGGGTAATTCTTTGACAATAAGCCCTTTTATCTCCTTTTTTGTTAAGGTAGCCTTTGGCATATTTTATTATAACACCACTTCAGTGTTTTAAAGTGTTATCAATCCTGAAAATCCTGTAAAGGCAAGGGCAATGAGTCCTGTTGTAACAAAGGCGATGGGTAAGCCCTTAAAAGGTGCAGGCACATCAGCAAGCTCAAGCTTCTCCCTGATGCTTGCCATTATAACGAGTGCAAGGGAAAAGCCCACTCCAGAGCCAATACCAAAGGCAAGGCTCTCTATGAAGGTGTATTTCTCTCCTGCATTAATAAGGGGGACAGCAAGGATGATACAGTTCGTCGATATAAGGGCAAGGTAGATTCCGAGCTTGTAGTAAAGGCCAGGAGAGACCTTTCTCATTATTGTATCAGAGGCCTGAACAAAGGCTGCTACAACTCCTATAAATATAACTATCTTCAGGAATGTTATGTCCAGTGGTATCATTACATAATTATATATAAGCCAGCTCAGGGCTGCGCTTATGACCATAACAGAGGTGAATGTGATGCTCATACCAACAGCAGTCTCCATCTTCTTTGATACGCCAAAGAATATACAGAGACCAAGGAATCTCGTAAAGACAAAGTTATTTATAAGGGATGCCGCTATAAAAAGTTCAAAGAGTTTTGTAAATTCCTTTTCCATTTAATCCTCCTTAGTGATGTGAAGAGGCCCTTTTAAGGTACCTTGCATCAATCCAGTTAAAGAATGCCATAAGGATACCAACCGCAAGGAATCCACCAGCTGGCAGTATCATGATAAGCAGTGGCTTTGTATTTACTATCTGGAGGCCCCACAATGAACCCCTTCCAAGGAGTTCCCTGAAAAAGCTTATGACAGTAAGGGCAAAGAGAAAGCCAAGACCCATGCCTATTCCATCAAACATGGATGGAGCTATCTTGTTTTTACTTGCAAACATCTCCGCCCTTGCAAGTATTGATGCAAAGGCCACTATAAGCTGTATATAAAGACCCATCTGTTTATAGGCCTCTCTTGCAAAGGCTGCCATGGTCATGTCTGTAACAGATACCCACCCTGAGATTATAAGCATAAAGATTGGAAGCCTTATCCTTGGATGGATAAATCTCCTGAAGGCTGCAACAGTGATATTCACCATTGTCTGGACAAAGAGCACCGCTATACCCATCAGAAAACCATTTCTCAGGCTGTTTGTAACAGCAATGGCAGGGCACAGGCTTATGGCAAGCTTGAATATGGTGTTTTCAGAGACTATACCATTTATAATAAGGTCTCTATAACGAATCTTTTCCTGAGGAAGTTTTATAACCTCTTCACTCATGGCTACCTCCTTCTTTATTACCTGATAGGGTACCCTTTAAAAACTCAAGCGCCTTTTTCACTCCATCCTCTGTAACAGCCCTGCTGGATATGGTAACACCTGTGATTGCCTGTATATATTCAGTTGTCTCGGTCTTTACAAGTTTTACATGTTCAGGGTCTTTGCCCTTAAACTGATCTTTAAAGGACTCCTTCTCTATCTCATCACCAAGCCCTGGTGTCTCTGCATGGGAGAGTATCTCTATCTTTTCTATCCTCAGGTCCTTATCAGTTGCCACAAGGATATTTATATAGCTTGAATAACCCTTTCCAAAGGTCTGTATGATGTAACCTGCGGTTTCACCTGATTTCTTAACAGCATAGTATTCAGCATGTTTTTCATGGGGATACCAGTCACCGAGCTTTTCAATGGCCTCTGCCTCGGGTGCCATCTTTTTGAGGGCTTCCTGTTTCTCTTGCTCATTCTTCTGGTATATAACAGGAGAGGTCCTTGCATACACAGCAGCAAGGATAGTGGCACCTATTATATAGATAACAACAAGATTGATCGTGATCTTAATAATATCCTTTGGAGTCATTTCTTCTGCCCCTTTCTTGCACCAAAAACCCTTGTCTTGAAGGCCCTGTCAAGAAGTGGTGCAAAACAGTTCATTATTAGTATTGCAAACATAACACCCTCTGGATAACCTCCCTTTAATCTTATAAGCATTGTAAGAAAACCACAACCTATACCAAATATAATCTGAGCCTTCCTGACCATTGGAGATGTAACATAATCTGTAGCCATAAAGAATGCCCCAATCATCATTCCACCACTCATAAGGTGAATAAGGGGATCACCTGTAAAGAGAACGCCTTTGCCTCCAAAGACCCATGCTATGACTGCACTTGTCCCGAGAAAACTCAAAGGTATATGCCATGTTATATATCCCCTCCAGAGGAGGAACAATCCACCAATAAGGATGGCGATCACAGAGGTCTCACCAAGTGAGCCTGCCCTCTGGCCTGTAAAGAGATGGATATAAAGATTCGCCTTATCACCGAAGAGCTCAAGGAGCCTTCCTATGCCCTCTTCTTTAAGGATCATTAAAGGGGTTGCGGTTGTCTTTGCATCCACTGTAAATCCAGAGGGTTCAAGCCATGTGGTCATTATCCTTGGCCATGTCAGAAGCAAAAAGGCCCTGCCAATAAGGGCTGGATTAAAGATATTGTAGCCAAGTCCACCAAAAAGGTGTTTCGTAATAACTATTGCAACAAAGGAGCCAATAACTGGAAGATAAAAAGGAACTCCTGATGGAAGATTCATTCCAAGGAGCAACCCTGTGAGAAAGGCACTTCCATCGGAAATGGTCACAGGTCTTTTAGTGAATTTTTCAAAGGCCCACTCAAAAAATACTGCACTCATGACAGAAAGGCTGAGGACATAAAGTGCCCTTATTCCGAAGAAATATATTGCCATCACCGTTGCTGGCAACAATGCCAGATTCACTGTCCACATTATCCTTGAGACAGACTCTTCAGTCCTTACATGTGGGCTTACAGATACTATTAATTTTTCTTTTATGGCCTCCATGCTCACCTCACGGTTTAACCAGGGATTTTCCAAGTCTTATAAACTGGACAATGGGTCTTTTTGAAGGACATACAAAGGCACAGGTTCCGCACTCAAAACAATCAAAGAGATTGTATTCCTTCATCTCCTCATAAAAGCCCTTCTCTCCAAGAACGCTGAGCATACTTGGCATAAGCCCCATCGGACAGGCATCTACACACCTGCCGCATCTTATGCAGGGCTTAAAGTCCTCGGTATGGATAACCTCTGAATCACTCATCACAAGAATTCCAGAGGTTCCCTTTGTAACAGGGACATCTAATCCTGAAAGGGCAAATCCCATCATCGGGCCACCTGCCACCAATTTACCTATGCCATTTTTGAAACCACCACAAAATTCTATGAGATGGGATACAGGTGTTCCGATCTTTACCATGAGATTTTTAGGGTTTTTTATACCCTCACCTGTCACGGTGACCACCCTTTCGATTAAAGGCTTGCCATATCTTACAGCCTCAAATATAGCAAAGGCAGTCCCTATATTCTGCACAACAACACCCACATCCATTGGAAGACCCCTTGGAGGGACCTCACGACCTGTTGTTGCCTTTATGAGCATCTTTTCAGCACCCTGAGGATACTTCACCTTGAGTGCCCAGACCTCGATCCCTTCAATCCCCCTTACCGCCTCCTTCATCTTCTCTATCGCATCGGGCTTATTGGCCTCAATGCCGATTATACCCCTTTTTACTCCGAGAATCTTCATAAGGATCTTTAGGCCCTCCACCACCTCAGAGGTCTTCTCTATCATAAGCCTGTAATCAGCAGTGAGATAGGGTTCGCATTCTGCACCATTAAGTATTACTATATCTATGGGTTTTTCCTTTGGAGGGGAGAGCTTCACATGGGTTGGAAAGGCTGCCCCGCCAAGACCAACTATACCAGCTTCCTTTATCTTATTCTTGAGCTCTTCAGGAGATAGATTCATGTAATCAGGGTTATCCTTAAGGTTTGTCCATTCATTCTGCTTATCATTCTCTATGACAATTGCCTGTGAAAATCTTCCGGTCGGTAACTGCACATTCTCTATACCTGTAACCTTCCCCGAGACAGAGGAATGCACTGCTGCTGATACAAAACCCTCTGGTGTCCCTATGAGTTGACCTTTTTTGACTGTATCTCCCACATTTACAGCAGGTTTGCAGGGAGCACCTGTGTGCTGGCTGAGAGGGATAATAACCTTTTCAGGTTCTGATAAAACCTCTATTGGTGAATCCTTCGAAAGTTCCTTTTTCTCGGGTGGATGTGTCCCGCCCTTGAAGGTTGCAAGAGCCATCTTTACATCCTCCTTAATTTATAAAAAAGAGCCTATAAGTAATAGCACTAACAGGTCTTTTCTGTCAAGGTAAAGAAGGTAATAGATATATTAAAAATTTTAATTCCCTCACTGGGTTATAATAATAAAATTATTCTTTCAGGAAAGGAGCCCTATGAAACTACTCATAACAGGTGGTGCAGGATTCATAGGAAGTGAGGTTGTAAGAAGGGCGATTAAGAATGGATTCCATGTAGCCGTTGTGGACAACCTATCCTATGCAGGTGACCTCGAGAGGATTAGCGGGGTGAAAGAAAAGATTATATTTTATCGTGTTGACATCTCTCAGAGAGATGCCCTTCATAGTGTCTTTAAAAAAGAGACACCTGAAATAGTCATTCACCTGGCAGCAGAAAGTCATGTGGACAGAAGCATTATTGAACCTCAGGCATTCCTTCATACAAATGTGATGGGCACCTTCAATCTCCTGGAGCTCTCAAAGGAATTCAGGATAAAGAGATTTATCAATGTCTCCACTGATGAGGTCTATGGTGAACTGGGTGAGGAAGGATATTTTACAGAGGAGAGCCCACTCAGACCCAGTTCACCCTACTCAGCAAGCAAGGCATCTCAGGATATGCTCGGCAGGGCTTACTGGAGGACCTATGGTCTGGCTGTAATAACAGTCAGGCCCTCCAATAATTACGGACCCTGGCAGTATCCAGAAAAACTTATCCCGGTGGTTATAGCAAAGGCCCTGAATAATGAAAGGATTCCCGTCTATGGAGATGGTAGAAATATGAGAGAATGGCTCTATGTGGAAGACTGTGCAGAGGCAATCCTCATGATAACAGAGAAAGGAAAGCCTGGTGATATATACAATATTGGAAGCAATGAGGAGAGAAGGAATATAGATGTGGTGAGGGAGATCCTGAGGATTATTAATAAACCAGAAGACCTTATTGAATTTGTAAAGGACAGGCCAGGGCATGACTTCAGATACTGCATGAGTATAGAAAAGATTAAAAAAGAAATAGGCTGGTCACCAAAAACAGGATTTAAAGAAGGGATTGAAAGGACAGTAAGATGGTATATGGCAAACATGGAATGGCTTAACGCTAAAATAAACACACTCAGACAATACTGGCAAAGGGTATATAAAAAAGATTAAGCAATGCTCAGATATCTCATAACAGGAAAGGATGGACAGCTTGCCACAGAGTTTCTTAAAAGGTTTGAAGGAGAGGCTGCAGGATTCTCCCATAAGGATCTTGACATAGGTAACCTGGACCAGGTCCTGGAATGCCTCCAGGGTCTCAAACCACAGATAATTATCAATTGTGCTGCCTACAACTATGTGGACCTGGCAGAGTCAAGATATTATGATGCCATAAGGACAAATACCATAGGGGTGAGGAATCTTGCCTATGGAGCAAAGAAGATCGGAGCCCTTCTTGTGCATTTCAGCACGGATTATGTCTTTGATGGTACAAAAAGGATACCCTATACAGAAGAGGATGAACCCAATCCATTGAGTCTTTATGGTAAGAGTAAATATATGGGTGAATTATCTATAAAAGAGGAGCTTCTAAATTATCTCATATTCAGGGTAAGCTGGGTCTTTGGTGAGGGAAGACAGAATTTTATATATAAACTCCTTACATGGGCAAAGGATAAAGAGCGTCTTCAGATCGCCTTTGATGAAGTCTCATGCCCCACCTCAACAACTACCATTGTTGAGATAACACTCAGGGCATTAAAAGAAAGACTGACAGGCCTTTATCATCTTACAAACAGCGGCTATGCCTCAAGATATGAATGGGCAGTCTTTATCCTGAAAAGCCTCGGGATAAAAAAGGAGGTTACACCTGTATCATCAGCAATCTTTAACCTGCCTGCAAAAAGGCCAGATTTTTCTGCCATGAGTAACAAGAGGATATCAGGACTCCTTGAGCTCTCAATCCCCACATGGCAGGAGGCAACCCTTGAAAGATTAAAGAGGCTTTAACAGCATCTCAGGCCTTTCTGTATTTCATTGCCTTCAAGACTCTTTCTTTAGCAATTGCCTCTCCTGCCCTTCTTGGAGATACCTTCTCCTCATAGGATTTCTTAAGGATGAGCTCCGTATTCTTTTTTATCTTAGTCTCAATTGACCTGAAGGCCTCATCAGCGGTCCTTCTTGCATATTCCATGGCAGCCATAATAACTCCACCAGCATTGGCGATAAAATCAGGAACCACCATGATCCCCCTTTTATAAAGAACCTCCTCTGCCTTCTCACTAACAGGTATATTGGCACCCTCAAGAACTATCCTTGCCTTTACTGAATCCACATTCTTTTCATTTATAACATCAGCAGTGGCAGCAGGAATAAGGATATCGCAGCTAAGAGCGAAGATATCCTGAGAGGAAAGCCTCTCCCCATCAGGATAATCTATCACAGAGCCCCTTTCATCTTTTATTCTTAAAAGTCTCTCAATATCAAGTCCATGAGGAGAATAGATCGTTCCCTTTGAATCTGCAACAGCCACAACCTCTGCACCCCTCTGAAACAAGAATCTTGCTGCAGCCCTTCCAACACTTCCAAAACCCTGAATCGCTATCTTTGATCCTTTAAGATTTATTCCTGCATAGTGGCAGGCAATCTCTCCTGCTATTGAGAGCCCGAAGCCTGTGGCACCCAGTCTGTCCAGTGGTAGCCCTCCTATCTCCTCTGGAAGGCCTACTGCCCTTGCTGTTTCATCGTATATCCATGCCATTGATTCTTCATTGCTACCCATATCAGGCCCTGGTATATAGTCATCCAATCTTTTTATTGCCCTTGCAAAGGCCCTGAAATATTCTTCAATATGGGGTGATTTCGGCTCTGCGATGATACCAGCCTTTCCACCTCCATGGGCAAGACCTGCAATGGAGTTTTTAAATGTCATTGTCCTTGCAAGCCTTATAACCTCCTCTCTGGTAACACCAGGTGATACCCTCACACCACCAATGGAAGGACCAAGGGCAGTACTGTCAATAACCACTATAGCCCTCAGGTTTAATCTTGGAAAATAAAGCTCCTCAATCCTCTCAGGACCTATCTCATCAAAGAACATCTTACTCCCCATGCTACAAGTTTAAAGATTTTTCAATATATTGAATATATCTTTCAACATCACTCAGTTTACTTAATGCCTCTGTGCAGATCCGATTATAATCGATCCTTTCATAATCATGGGCAAGAAAATTTCTAAACGAGGCAATGCGAGCAAAGCTATAAGCAAATTCAGGTGGAATGATTTTATTTTCACCAAGTATATCTATAGCCTCACTATAACTCTGAGGAGTTCTGAGGTCTTTGTATCTGATGATCATCTCTGCTAAAGAAATAGAGGTATCAGCAATAAGATACAGATAATGTAATAAGGCACCTCTGTATACAGGGTCAATCAAGATCTTCTTCTCGCACTCCCTCTCAATATCCTTAAGAATTCTGATATATTCCCTCGTCCTTTCAATCCTTATCCTGATCGGTTCTATCATCTTCCAAGAAGGGCCTTCCTCTGCTCTTTAAAATCTATTGTATCATGAATGATACGGACTTCAAAGTCCTTCCTTAAGGAAATATCTTCATCATACACGATTATGCCCTCTCTGATGATATCGTCCATCAAGATAATATTTTGGGTAGTATTAAGGACCAGAAGATCGATATTATTTCTTCTGAGCTCCCTGCTCAGAAAAAGGGTAAGTTGAAGTTCTTCTTCAAGTGAGGGGCTTCTGTTAAAATATACAGCTATATCAATATCACTAAGAGGTCCTGAAAGACCCCTGGGGATGGAACCAAATAGATAGGCAAACCTCACCTTTATGGTATTGTCTGTAAGATTAAATCTCTTAAAGAGCTCCCTTAATTTCTCTTCAATCTGTTGCACAAAACCCTCTGTTTTCACCGTAATGCCCACAGAATCCAATAAACCCTTCAATAAAACTGGCAGGCTGCCCATATTTCGGGGTTCACGGACTGAAGCTTATTTCACCCCTTGCTCTAAAGGCAATACTCACACCCCGGAAAATCTGACGATTTTCTGGGGATCCCGCTTGCAACACCTTAATAGATCAGTAGACCAGCAGTCCTTATTAAGAATATTTTATCATACTTAACTGTTGCTCTGTTTATTAGCTACTGCTCTGCTGCGCTGTTGCTCTTCTGGTCTAAGAAGACTTTGAGGCAGCCTGGCAGTAGGGTACCGGCAAAATAGGGTTTTCACACAGGGCTTTCAAGCTCCTTTAAACTCAGGGTATAATATCATTATAATATGAGGCTTGGCATATCCGCAAAATTTCTTCTTTCAAGTGGACTTATCCTCAGTCTCTGCCTTGGCATATCCTTTTACATAATTGCAAAGCATCAGGAATCCCTGATTCTTGAACAGGCAAAGAATGAAGCAAGGGCGATATTCAGACAGATAATCCTTACAAGAAAATGGGTTGCTGATCATGGGGGAATATTTGTTGAACAGAAACCATGGATAAAGCCAAATACCTATCTCAGTCAGGTGGATGAAGAACCTGCCACCATGGATATAAGGGGCAGAAAATTTATTAAACAAAACCCTGCCTATGTTACAAGAGAGCTATCACGATATGCTAAGGAGAAGGAGCTATACTGGTTCAAGATCACAAGCCTTAAACTTCTAAATCCAATGAATTCACCTGATGAATGGGAAAGACAGGCTTTGAAGGAATTTGAACTCTCTAATAAAAAAGAAATGGCAGCTTTTCATAATATCAATGGTCAGAGGTATCTCAGATATATTTCACCCCTTTATGTAGAAGATTCCTGTATGAAGTGTCATTCAAAGCAGGGATATAGAGTTGGAGATGTGAGAGGAGCAATAAGTGTGACCATACCTGTAGAAAGGACATTTGCGGAAATAGATAAAAATAGAGAGAGGATGCTTATAGCAGCCTTACTCACACTATCCATACTTATGACTACGCTGTACTTCTTTGTAAATAAGCTCACACTCTCACCTCTTAAAAAACTAAAAGAAGCCATACAGGGTTTTTCAGAAGGAGAGGCTCCTCAGAGAGATCTCCTCAGGACAGGTGATGAGATAGAAAGTATTGCCACCTCCTTCTACCAGATGGCAGAAAGACTCACGGAATATCATAACTGCCTTCATGACAGGATAAAATCTGCTGTTCAAGAACTGGAAGAGACAAATAAAAAACTGATTGAATCAAACAGACTCCTCTCCGAGACAAATCAAAAAAAGTCTGACTTCATAGCAAGGGCATCCCATGAGCTGAGGACACCCCTGACATCTATAAAAGGGGCCCTTGATTATCTGAGCCACAGATTAAATATGCTTGGTCTTAATGGAGATGATGGAGAGTTTGTGGAGATGATTAAAAGGAATACAGACAGATTGATAAAAATGGTAAATGATATGCTTGATATAGAAAAGATTGAAGCCGGGCTTCAGGAACCTAATATCAGAGAATCAGACCTGTGCGTTATAATTAACGAATGCCTTGAAAACTTCAAACTGGACGCTGAATCCAAGGGGATAAGATTCTCACTGGAGATGTCACCACCACTACCCTGCCCTGTTGATGAGGAGAGGATAAAACAGGTCTTTACTAACCTCATTTCTAATGCCCTGAGATGGAGTCCACCTGATTCAGGTATATCAATAAAGGCAAAAAGGCTCAACGGTACAATCACAGTGGAGATATCTGATAATGGTCCTGGTATAGATCCTGAGGAACAGCATAAGGTCTTTGAGAAGTTTTATAAAAGATCAAAGGACGGGACAGGACTGGGGCTTACCATAGCAAAGAGCATCGTGGAAGCACATGGTGGAGAGATAGGTGTAAAGAGCGATGGAAAGCAAGGAAGCACCTTTTATGTCAGGTTAAGGACTGCGGATAGTCCTGAGGGAATCCCGGGACTTAAGACAAAGTGAATAAGGATACAAAAATTTTAAAGATATGAAAATGGAAAAACCTCTTATACTTGTGGTGGATGATGACCAAGATATATTGAAGGTCCTGAAGGCAAATCTTGAACTTCACGATTTCCATGTCCTTACAGCAGACTCCTGTGCCTCTGCCAAAAAGATATTCCTCCATAAAAGACCTGATTTAATAATACTCGATATAATGCTTCCTGATGGGGACGGTGTCCAGATTTGCAGGGAGATAAGAAAAGACCATCCCTATCTTCCTGTTATAATGCTCACCGCAAAGGACAAGCTTTCAGATAAGGTAATAGGCCTTGAAAGCGGTGCTGATGATTATATAGTAAAACCCTTTGAGACCCTTGAACTCATAGCAAGAATAAAGGCATGCCTCAGGAGAACAAAACCGAAAGAAGAAGAGATAAGAATAGGAAATCTCTTTATAGACCTGAAAAGAAGACTTGTAAAAAAATCAGAAAGGCCTGTTGAACTCACTCCAAAGGAATATAACCTCCTCTGCTATCTTGCAATAAACAGAGAGAGGGTTGTATCAAGGCAAGAGTTGAGGGAACGCCTCTGGAAGGACAACAAACTCTATTCCTGGAGCAGGGTCATTGATGTTCATATAATGCATCTCCGAGAAAAGATAGAGGATAATCCCTCAGAACCCTCATATATAGTAACAATCCCGGGGGCAGGGTATAAGTTCAGGGAGGTATAAATTACTCCTCATCATAGCAGAAATAGGCAAGATAGACATTACTTATACCTTCTATCTCTTTAAGGCTATCCAGTTCTCTCCTTATCCTTCCTTCCACGCCAGGCATACCTTCAAGGTCTCTTTCCATAAGGAATACTATCTTCTGCTCCTTTATATCGTGAACCTCCAGGTTTCTTTCCTTTAATGCCTCAATAATTAAAGGTATCGCCTCCCTGTCATTTACCTCAATATAGCCACTCACAATAATCATCCAGTTCTCCTGAAACCTATCTTTATAAGCCTGCCCTTTGTATTACAGGCGTCCACACACCTTCCACAGTAAATACAGTTTGAATCCCTGAGAGACTTGCGGTCAAGATAGGGTGTGAGTTTTACCTGCATATAACAGAGCTCTTCGCAGTAGTGGCATTCACCACATTCTCCCTCAAGAAACTTTATCCTGATAAGGCTTAATTTATTAAATAATCCATATACCTTTCCAACAGGGCAGAGTGTCCTGCACCAGAGCCTTGGGAAAATATAATCAAGGATCAGAAACAAAACTATCATCCCAACTGAAAATACTATTACTGTATTGTCCACAGGAAGCCTTAAGACAAGGAAGATACCTCCTGTCAGGAATCTGAAAAAATTTGTTAAATGGGAAAGATAATTCGTAAAAAAAGGTATTCCAATAAGGGCTGAAACAATGAGCAGTATGCCGGCAAGACCGTATCCAATCTTTTCTTTACCCTTTCTGATATTCAATCTTAAGCCTTTAACCCTGTCAACCATCTCAAATAGAAGGTCCATTGGACAGACCCATCCGCAAAAGGCCCTGCCAATGATAGTGTAAATAGCAAATACCGGTAGAACTGATACTAATGCTATAACCGTTAAGTCCTTTGATGAAAAGAGGTTTTCAAGAAAGGCAAAGACATCTATAAGATTCACAAACCACAGGGCAAGAGAACCTGTCAGGCCTCCAACAAGGATCTTTATCCTGAGAAATTGCAACAGGAACAAAGCTATTATCCCGAGCATGACAAAACGCCTGAGTGTTGATAAAGGTATTCTTTTCTTAATTCTGGGATTCAGCTTTTCTGTACCACCCTTATCTGTATTCACGCTCAACTATCTTACCTCTTGCCATTATCTCTGGCATATTCATACCATAGACAATATTGTATCGCTCTTCAGGAGGCATTGATAAAAGTTTTCTGAATTCTGCTGTATATTTCTCTTTTACCTCTGTATATCTTTCCCTCCTTATAACCTTTACAGCAGAGCCTCCAAGGGGACAGTATTTCACACAGAGACCGCAGCCAACACAGTTGTCATTTATATAAGGTTGATTTCCCCACTCACCATAAAAAAAATCAAACACCCCTGCACCCAGGGGGCAGGCCTTACTACAACTCAGGCAGACATCCCCATTCCAGCCAAAACAGAGACTGAAGTCAATCAATGCCATTCCCATCTTCACCTCCTCCTTATTTACAGGTCTTAATGCACCAGTAGGACATTTTGCAGGACATTCCATACATAATCCACAGGGAAAATCCCTCATGTTTTTTATAAAGGGGGTCCCGAAGTTTTTAATGTCCTTCAAGCCCGCTATGGCAATGGCATCATATTTCATCACATGGCAGACATTTACACAGACACCGCAGCCTATACATCTTGAACGAAATTCCCTCTCTGGCAATGCACCTGGTGGCCTTATGAGCCCACCCGCATCAATATCTGGAAGCGGTCCTGTTTCATCTTCCGTAAAGGCCTGTTTAAAAACAGTTAAACCATTACCTGCTATTAAAGCAGGGCTTATTGACAATATTTCTATAAACTTTCTTCTTGAAAGTTTCATCTGATGAACTAAAAATAGGCTGAAGGAGTTGCTTAGATATTATTTCCTTCAGCCTATCTCAGCTATTTATGCAATCACCTTTGCCGGCTCAGCCTGTTTTGTCTTTGTCTTGCCCTTATAAAGCTTTACTGCAAACATCTTGTAATCTGCCTGGAAGCTAAAGGGATCAAAGGCATCGCGCATTATCATATTGATAAGCTTGTATTCATCAAACCACGGGATGAATACATAGTCCCACCTCGGACCACCTGTTGCCTTTGTAACGTCCAGGACCTTTGCAGGCAGTTCAATCTTTCCCCTCGGAGATTCCACAATCACGGAATCACCATTCTTTATCCCAAGCCTCTTTGCCAGTGCCTCGCTGAGCTCCACATAAGCACCCGGCATTGCCCTGCTGAGTTCAGAGACCCTCGTTGTCATACTGCCAGAATGCCAGTGCTCTATGACCCGTCCAGTGCATGCACCATATTCATAACCCCTTGTATCAATGATCAGGAGCTCCGAGCCATCTGGTTTTTTGTAAGAATGTCTTAAACCCGGAAACTCTGCTGGGCTCAAGGCTATGAGCTTGAGGCTATTGCTGTCAGAATCAGGGTCTCCCACGAGGCTTACAGTGTATTTTGCCACCTCATCAAAGGGAAGGGTACTGTTTTCATCAACCTTCTGGGGATTGAACCTTCTTTCTACAACCTCAACTGTCCTGTATTTTATAAATCCCTTTCCATCAAATTTGCATGCCCACCATGGATTTGCCCAGGCAATTGCCCGACCATCCCAGCAGGGGATCTTCTTACCATCCGGTAAATCCACCATACCGTGAATAAAGGCATTAGAATTATAAAAACTCGCATACCAGCCCTCTGGCAATGCCTCCCTCTTATGATATTCAGAATCTGCCCTCATCTCATTGATATTCTTCTCAAGCCATGCTCCATAAACAGGATTGAATTCCTTCATATTCTTAATGTAAAAAGCTGTCTTGCCTTCTATATGGGGGTCATAGGGATAGGCATACTGAATGCTTGAATTGTATTTATCATATCTCTTTCTGATCTCAGGGTCTTTGTGAACCTCCTCAGGGAAGGGAATCCTGTATCCCCAGTTTCTCTCAAGGAGAAGCTCCCTCTTCATACCGCTGAAGTCATAGCCTGTTCCTTTTGAAAGCTGTCTCAGCTCATCCCAGATATTCCAGGAAAACTTTCTGTTCCAGTCCTTATGCCTTCCTGCCTCAATGGTCTTTTTAAGCCAGTCCTTACCATCATACTCCTCAGGCCAGAACTGAGATACATGACCTTTTGGTACAATCCCCTTTTCCTCCAGCCTCCTCATTATACAGGCAAATATGGTGTGATCAGGAAGGGTATTTCCATAAGGTTCAATAACCTGTTTTATAACCTGATATCTTCTCTCAAGATTCCCAAATATAAACTCCTTTTCAAACCAGCTTGATGCTCCAAGCACAATGTCAGAGACCTGTGTGGTGGCATTTGGAAAGGCCTCGAGGGTAACAATAAGAGGCCATGGTTCGCCCTTCTGAGCAGCACCCATTGCAAGCCTGTACGGCCAGGCATAGGGAAGACTCTGCCCGGCATTCACGGTAGAGATAAATTGAACTTTTATCTGTCCTGCACCAAGCCTCCTGAACATCTCTACTGTATGAGGACCTGGTTTGTCATGTATCTTTATCTTTTCTGTCTCTGCCTTTATCTCATCTTCTGAAAATCCCTTTTTCTTCAGATATTCCGCAGCCCTTTCTTTCCATATCTTTTCCACTGCCTGCCTGTGAAGTGGATTTACCACAAGCCTTCCATAGGGAAGGGCATGGCAGAGGGCACCAGGTGCCCTTATCCCACCACAGGCATTTGGCTGACCTGTAAAGCTGAAGGAATGCCTTCCGGGTTTTACAGCCTTACCTGTTATCAAATGAAGCATATGCAGTGTGGCATTCGCCCATGTCCCCTGAAGCTTCTGGTTTACACCCATGCACCAGGCAGAAAGCGTATATCCCTCGGCGAACCATCTTGCTGCAAGCCTTATTGCCTCTGGACCACTCAGTTTCTTCCAGGCCCTTGTTTGTCTGTCATAAAGCAGAGGGGATTCGCCCTCAAATATTATGTCCGATACCTTCTCAGGACTGTAATCCTCAAGAAACCTCAGGAATATAGCAAAGCCTTTATAAAGGTCCTTCATTATCTCCTCTTCAGAGGCATATTTCTTCTTTGGATCAGGATAGACCTTTCTTGGCGTATTTGTATATGTAAGGTCCCAGACCTCTCCTCTTGTACCTCCATAGCTCGTTTTAATCCATGTCTTCTTTACATCTTCATGGATTCCAAAGCTCACATGTCTTTCAATAAACTTTTTATCAAGATATTTCCACCTTGCCTCCACAGTACCCTTTTCTACATCATATCTTGCCTCATCAAGCTCATGGGTAATTACATAGGCAATGGAATTCAGAAGCACAAGGTCCCTGCCACTTGCAAAGGGTAGCCATAGGTCTGCTATTGTGCCAGAACGGGTCTTTCTTGGATCAGCAAGTATAACCCTGACTTTATCAGGAGCCTTCTGTTTTAAGGCGGCCATCCTGTTAAATATTATTGGATGTGCTTCTGCTGTATTATTGCCAATAATAAAGAATGTATCTGCATGTTTGCCGAAATCAGGATCAGGCACATCTATATCATCAAGTGAACCATAGGGCTCATCCTTACCAAAAGTATAGAGATAGCCCACCACTGCAGAGGCCATACACATCCTTGGCTGACCCTCAATAGAATTATTAGCAAGCATTCCTCCACCTTTGAAGACCTTATTCATTACATGGGTCTCCTCAGTGCCAAGCTGACCACTTCCGTAAAAGGCTACACTAAACCTTCCATGCTCTTTTACAGATTTTTCCACTGCAGTAGCAACAAACTCTATTGCCTCCTCCCAGGGTATCTCAACAAAGTTTTCTTTAAGGTCAATCTCAGAGGGTTTCATTCCCTTAGGGTCTTTTGTCGTCTTTCCCTGAAGAACCCTTGGAGAATTCTTCAGGTCAGGCTTTCCGGTCTTAGGGTTGATCCATTCCTTTCTTATAAGGGCACCCCTTGGTCTTTCCTTATAGGCGATCGCCTTATGGAGATAAAATCCCTTTGTACATAGAACTCCCCTGTTTACAGGACTTTTGAGGTCACCTTTCAGGCTCAGGACCTTAAGGACCTTTCCTGAATCATCCACCTCACAATCAGCCACTATTGTACATCCTACTGCACAAAACCTACATTGACCAACTGGTATCGTCTTTACAGGAAAGGGGGCTGCAAGGACCTTTAATGGACTCTCAATACCTGCTGCAGAGGCAGCTGCTACTATTGCACTTGTCTTAAGAAATTCCCTTCTGCTGAGTTTCATTTCTTTACCTCCTTAATTGAAGGTTTTATTGAATAGCTCATTGCACCAACTTTATCACCGGCAGGTGAATAGTCTCCATTTGCAGCTACTGCCATTACTGTAAAAACTACATCTGTCTTTTCAGAGGGAGCCTGCCATTGAAAGACCCATCTTCTTGATTCATTTCCCTCCTGTGTATGGGTGAGAAATCCATTAATAAGCTGGGTAGTCTTCTTATCCTTAACAAGTAATTTGCCGGCTGATACCTCAAGGCTGAAGCCACCTTTACTCTCACTCATGCTTTCAAGGTCTGAGTTTACAACAACTGTCATTGTGTATATCTTACGCGGGACATAAGAAGTCGGTATTCCTTCAATCTTTACGAGCTCAGGAATTATCTCTCCTTCATGACAGCTCAGGCATTCCATATTGGGAGAGCTGTTTCTGTGACCATAACTGTATGAGATCACCAGGCCAGAAAAAAGAAAGCTCAAAAGAAAGATTATTAATGCCTTCTTCATGACCTTTCTCCTTTTAAAAGGGCGGTGCCAGTGGCATCGCCCTAATTCATTATTTTTGCAGCGTCTTTGCTGCTATTGCCTCATTGAGGAGCTTTATGCCCTTCTGTGATTCATCAACAGACATTGTAAGTGATTCCCTTGCCATATCTGGGTTATGGAAACCATCTGAGTTTTCTGCTGTCCAGAACTCCCAGAGTATATGGGCCCTTAGGTGCTGGTCCTGCGCCTTCTTGATGGTCTCTTCATCAACCCCTGCCTTCTTTGCTTCAACAATCTTGTCAATCAATGCTGAAAGCCAGAACTCTGCCTTGCGCATCCTACCTTTTGTATAAGCCTTTATGGAATCAATAACATATCTTGCCTGCTCCTCTGTCCAATTACTGTGGCATCTGAGACAGGTCTCCTTGAGCTGAACTCTCGGCGTTACAGCAAAATGAGAGGTATAGACCTTTCCTGTCTTTTTGTCCTTTACCTTTGGAGTATGACAGTCATTACATCCAACACCTGCCTTTGAGTGTTTTGAGTTATAGAATGCCTCTGCCTCGGGGTGCTGTGCCTTCCAGAGCAGTCCACCTGTCAAAGCATGTTTAAAGTCAAGGAAATGAACCTTGTTAACATAATGGTCATAAAGTTCGAAAACATCCTTATATGGGAAGTGGTTTGTCCTTCTGTCTGCCATTGTTACTGTATATTTTGATGTATCTGGATTTGTCGGGTCATAACCAGGGTTACAGTTATACTCCACATGGCACTGTCCGCACTGAAGCCTTGTATCGTACCTGTCAAGAAGGGCAATCTTCCTTGTATAACCCCTCACACCAAGATCAATTACCTTTATTCCTGTTCTCTTTGAGTCCTTATGCCAGAGGGTATCTCCATCAGGTCTTGTAAGAGCATCTATTAAGGCATCTCTTACAATCCTTGGCTTTGCTGCATGGGGATCGTGGCAGACAAAACAGTTAAGTCCATGCTGAAGATTCTTTGCAAACTCAGGAACAAATGAGGTTCTTGACCATTTTGCGCCTCTATCAGGGTCACCCATGTAGGCCCAGTCAAGAATTTGATCCTGAGTCTTGCACTGCAGACAAACAGGGTTTGCTGCTGCTGCAGTCTGCGGAAGGAATGCCTTATGCTCCTTTGTATCTGGTTTTGTATCCATGAGCACATCCCATGCCTTGCCGCCTTCAAGGACATATTGCCAGCCATTTTTGGGCTGGAACCTTCCACCATAGGCTCTGTCAACTACAAGGTGGTCTATGAGCATCCATTTGTGGCTTCTTGTAAGTGCATGCTCTTTTGTGAAGCCATGTCCCATCATTAGCTTATCCCAAAAAGGGTTTGGAGACCTGTTTGTAAGCTGTGACTTTTCATCCCTTGCTGGTCTGTGATAAGCCTCTTTCATAAAACTTTCATACTGCTCCTTGTGACACTGCCCGCATGCCTCCCAGCTCATATCAGTAACAGGCCTTGTCTCTGGTCCAGGAGATTTTAGATGTTTTTCAAGACCACTGTGACAGTTGACACAATTTACCTTTGAATGTTTACCCATGGTGTGGAGCTCCTTAACAGGCCCATGGCACATGTAGCAGTTCTCTACATTCACGGGCTTTTCCTTTGGAGCTGCCTTCACTGAGCCAGTATAGGCTGTTAAAGCCAGACACGTTAAAACAATGAATATCCAGACACCTCTCTTCATAAAAACCTCCATCAAAATGGCTCTCCATTGCCCAAAGGGCGTCTAATAAATGCTATCATAAAGTAAAGTAAAGTAAAGTTAGGGTTAATAGGTGTTAATTTTCTGTTAAAAATAGAGCCCCATTTTTCCTTTTGAGGTTGTTACAGTCTATTTATTGATATACAATGAAGCATGAAAGGTTATTAAAAATAGAAGACCTGCCAAGATATACCTACGAAGACTACAGGCTCTGGGAAGGTAGATTGGAGCTTATTAATGGAATATAAAATACCGCATATGTGAGGCTATGAAGGTAAAATACTGTGTGATCGTTGATATAGAGCTGAATATCGCTGAGGTATATGAACTCAAAAAAGAACATTATACAAAGATAAAAGAGGCAAGGGATGAGATAATCCATTTTGACCTCGGTGAGTACAGCATTAACTTTGACTTCTCAAAGATATGGTAAAAATAAGGCTTTCTACCTTCTGCTCCAGTAAGGACTTTTAATATCCTCAAAGGCAGAAAGGGCTGCGAGGGAACCCTGAGAGACTGCAACGACTATCTGCTTAACGCCACCTGTAATATCTCCTGCAGCATAAACATAGGGCATAGATGTCCTCATATGTTGATCCACGACTATATACCCCTGTTCATCAAGTTTAAGGCCAAGCATATTTGCAACCCTGTTATTGGGCTCATAGCCTATTGCTATGAAGACACCATCAACAGGGATCTCTCTCACAGAGCCATCAATATTGTTTTTTATCTTAACTGACTTAACTACCTTATCACCGCTTATCTCGATGACCTCTGAATTCCATAATACCGGGATATTCGCAGTCTTGAGGCTTTGCTGCAACCTCATCTCTGCCCTGAACTGATCCCGCCTGTGGACAACGGTTACATCTGCGCCAAGGGAATGAAGGTAAATTGCAAAGGTAAGGGCAGTGTTTCCACCACCAATAACTATGACCTTTTTGCCATCCTTAAAGAGATAACCGTCGCATTCAGCACAATAACTCACACCCCTTCCATAAAACCTCTTCTCACCGGGGACATCAAGCCTCTTGTTCATGGCACCAGTTGCAATTATTATTGCCTTTGAAATATAAGTTGCCCTGCTGGTCTTTACATAAAATTCACTGTCCTTTCTGTGTATGTCCTTCACATCTTCTCCGGTATGTATCTTTGCATACTGCGCAGCATGCTGTACAAGAAGCTCCACAAGGGTCTTGCCTGGTATCCTTGCAAATCCAGGATAGTTCTCCACAACAGGTGTTATTGCCACCTGTCCACCCAGGGCTGTCTTTTCAAGGACCACTGTCCTCAGACCTGCCCTCTCTGCATAAATAGCAGCACTGAGGCCTGCTGGTCCGCCACCGATTATTACAAGATCCTTCTTTATGGGTTCTGATGGGACCTCAGTATATTCAAACTTAATTCCCTCATGAGGTGCCTCTGGATTAAGAAGGGAGTTTATAAAATCATCCTCAGACTCAACACCTGGTGCCGTGAGGATGTCATTTATATAGGTCTGGGGGACAGATACTATGCCGAGCTCAAGGGCGATGTCCTTATTCTCATAGATCTCTATAATCTCAACACCTACAAATTCTTTTTTCGCAATCGCAGCAGAGACGGCATAACTTACCTGCTGGGGGCAGTAAGGACAGAGCGGACTCACATAAACCTTTATATCTCTTTTTTCCTTGAGTTTCATCAACTTCTTAAGGGATTTATCAGAAAGCACAGTACTTCCGGTGGAGGCCATGATAATGGTCATTATAAGGGAACGGCCCTCCTCTCCTACAGGTGCACCTGTAAAGCGGATATTATATTTATCAGGTGCTATAAGAAGGGTTGGTGAGCGAAGGACATTCCTTTCTTTTGATTTTTCATCTCCTATGGTATAAAAGGCTGGTTTAATCTTTGAAGAAAGCTCTCCAAGAACTGTCAGTAACTCCCTTGCAGCATTGTTAAAGGCGTCATTAATACCCTCTTTTGTGAAGACCTCAATGAGGACTTCTTCTTGGAGATCCCTGAAGGCATCCCTCAGGACATTCTTTATATCCTCTGTAATCAATTCCCTTTTCTCTGACATAGGAGCTGTCTTTTTAAAGCTTACATTATAATTCTTTTTCAGGTCAATCAGAAAGAAAACACCGCAATCTGCCAATAGAAATTTATAATAAACCTTCAATAAAAACTGGCAGGCTGCCCATATTTCGGGGTTCACGGACTGAAGCTTGTCTTCAGTCCGTGCTCTAAAGGCAATACCAGCACCCCAGAAAATCTGACGATTTTCTGGGGACCCCGCCTGCGACACCTTAATAGAGCGACAGTGCGACAGAGCGACAGCTTTTAGTGCGACAGAACGACAGAGCGACAGCGTTGTCGCACTATCGCACTGTCGCACTGTAGCACTGTAGCACTGTCGCTCTATAGTGAAAACATTCCACATCAGCCACTCTAATCCCTGATGAGGCTTGTACATCATAAATTCATTTTCAGGTATAATATCTCTATGGAAAAACTTGGTCTCATAGCCGGGCTCTTTAATCTTGCCTTTATACTGAACCTGCCATCAGGTTTCCTGAGAGGCAGGGCAAAAAAATTCTCTCCTCGGTGGTTTCTCTTTATACACCTTCCCATACCTTTTATTGCCTTTGCAAGGATATTCTCCCATATAGAGCTTAAATATATACCCCTTTTTATCCTTTCATCAATCCTTGGTCAGATAATAGGCAGTAAACTCAGATTTGAGGTGTGATATGAAATGGTTTGAGGAGGCAGAAAGAAAATTAAGGGGTGCAGAACTCCTTTTAAAAGAAGGCTATTTTGACAGCTCCTGTCTTGTAAGCTATATTTCAGCACAGATATCTCTTTATCAGTTAATAGAACAAAATGATCAGTTATCCTCAGCTCCATCCCTTGTTTATATCTTAAAAAAATACTCTAACCCCCCATCAGAAGTCCTCCATTCAGCAAAGATACTTGAGACCTACAGTCTTATTTTAAGGGTTCCTTCATCCATCCCTGAAGGTGTTCCCTCTGATTACATTGATAAGGCCATGGCAGAGGAGGCATTAAGGCATGCAAAGGCCATCATGGAATTTGTTAAAAGAGAAGTGGGGTAATCTATTCTTCTTTGATAGCCTGAGCCTTTTTCTCAGCAGGCTTCATGAAGAAAGACAGAGGTCACTGGCAGGTGTGATCCTCTTTGATCCTTATGGAAAAGTCATACCGCCCAAATATCCACCACTTCATATAGCTGTTATATATAGAGAGGATGTGAATTTTATAGAAAATAATCTCAAATTAAGAAATCTTGATCACGATGGTGTGATTGAACCCTTTGGTTATGGAATAAGGGCTTTTAAAAACATGCTTAAAAAAAATAACCCGTTAGCCCATGAGGCTATAAAGAATGGGATAGTTCTTTACGAGCTGAATTCTGGACTCAGGGAACTGGAATCTATATAACCCTCAATAAGTATATCCTTACCAATACGCCTGGTCTTCATATCCCGGATTCTCCAGGGCTTATCAAGACCTGTTGATACACCTCCAACAGGAGTAATGGAATCCTTGCCACCTATTATCTTAGGAGATATAAAGAAGAGGACCTTATCAACAACTCCGTCCCTGAGTGCATTATAGTTGATAGAGGAACCACCTTCTATCAATACAGATGTAATACCTTTCTGATATAGCCTTTTCATGGCATCCCTGAGGTCAAGTCTTTCAGAGTCAAAATACTCAACCTCAATACCATCAGGTAAAGGTGGATGGTTTTTATTCCTCGTAAAAATAATGGTTGGTGGAGGAGTTTTAAGGATATTTGCATCCATGGAGATCTCAAACTCTGGATCAACAACTACTCGCACAGGATTTCTCCCTTTTACAAGCCTTACAGTAAGCTCAGGATCATCAGCCCTGACAGTGCCAATCCCTGTAAGCACAGCATCCACAGTGCTTCTTAGTTTATGCACATATCTTCTTGAAGGCAGTGAGGTTATCCACTTTGAATCACCACTTTCAGTGGCAATCTTTCCATCAAGGGTCATGGCAACCTTAAGTATTACAAAGGGCATACCTGTTGTGATATGTTTTATATAAAACTCATTGAGTCTTTTTGATTCCTCCTCCAGAATACCTACCTGAACATCTATGCCTGACCTTCTTAACAATTCCACACCCCTTCCAGAGACCTTTGGATTGGGATCAATCATACCCACCACTACCCTCTTTATCCCGGCCCTTATAATTGCCTGTGCACAGGGAGGAGTTCTTTTATTAAGATGGCAGCAGGGTTCAAGATTTACATATAAGGTAGCACCTCTTGCCTTTGCACCAGCACGCTCAAGGGCAACTGCCTCTGCATGTGGAAGCCCTGGCATTTCATGATAACCCTCTGCTATGGTCCTTCCAGCCTTTACAATAACAGCACCCACAAGTGGATTTGGTGAGGTCTTACCCAGGGCCTTCTGTGCAAGTCTTAAAGCCCTTTTCATATAAAGGATATCAGGAGACATGAAAGATTTTAATTCATTTAAGAAAGGCTATGCAACTCGCTTTTGCCGGTAGAATTCAAAAAGCTTTATTACCGGTCTTTGCAAGGATATCAATGAAGTGAAGGAGGCTGAAGACAGGAAGAGGCGTCAGCGGTGATCATGATACAACCCCTCACTGCCTTTCACTATCTTCCTCATGATATTATAGCTTTTACTAAAATAATAAGATTTATGCCATGGCAAAAAAATAACCTCCTCATTTTGAAGTCCCTCTCACATTAGTACAACAAAGATATAGTGAATTTATGGAATAGAATTCATACCTTTAAAAACCCTGCGTTACGCTATTTCACCACCAATACAGGACAGGGTGCATGTCCTATGACCTTCTCTGTAACACTTCCCATGAGGAGTCTCTTTAATCCTGTCCTTCCATGGGAACCCATTACAATAATTCCCGCACCTGATTCTCTGGCTACATCAGTAATAACCCTGTATGCTTCTCCCTCCATTACAATGGTCTCTGCCTTTACACCTGACGCCTCTGCATCATTTTTCACTGTCTCCACATATCCCCTTGCCTTATTAACCAACTCCTCAACAGTCTTTGGTGATTCTGCATAGAATTCAGGCGGGATATCAACAACAGATATAACTGTAATAGTTCCTCCATAGGACATTGCAAAGTCTATTGCCTTCTTTTCAGCAGCATTACTGTATTTAGAGCCATCTGTAGCTATCAGGACATTCTTAAATCCCAAACTTGTATCCCTCGGCACAACAAGGACATCTATGGGGCTGTATCCAATAACCCTTGCTGTAACGCTTCCAATGAGAGCCCTTTCAAGACGGGTCATACCTCGCCTGCCCATGACTATCAAATCATAATTGCCTTTCTCCGCCACATCTATAATGGTATCAGAGGGGCTTCCTTCTTCAAGTATAGTTTTTATAGAGACACCATCTTCATCTGCAATTTTTTTAATCTCAGCGAGTATCCTTTCTCCCTCCTCTCTCAGTTTCTCGCTAATCATTTCCTTGGCGCTGAGTGTCTCAAATTGGTCATGATAGAGTGGAATTGTTGTAATAACTGTTAGCCAGCTTTTATCTTCACGGGTAATCCTACATGCCTGTCTGAAGGCATTTTTGCTTGAATCTGAGCCATCAACTGCTACGAGGATTTTTCCATATCTACCCATCTACACCTCCTTTTTAACTTTTGCCTTCTTCATGCTGAGACCCACCCCTTCAAACAAATAAAATATAGCAAATCCCCACCACATTGTGTAAAGCACATAGAATATTAAAAGTCCTGACATCATACCGGCATGGTCGCTCACACGATATGCATCTATCTGATAGAAGTTATATCCAGGCTCCACAGCCTTTTTGGTCACATCAGAGACAGCCTTTGCCTCGACAATGAGTTTCTCTTTCTTCAGATTTTTTTCTATCCTGGTTAAAGCCTGCCACCAGTTTTTCATTACCTTCTTTTCATCATATCCATACCGTTCTGAGACAGATTTTCCGTCATTCTTGTACATGGCATCAGCATCTTTGAGTGCACTCTGGAGGATTGCTCCGAGGTCGCCTTCTACCTTAAGTTCTATATCTTTTGCATCAACTTTAGCCCCCGCCGCCGTGAAAAGTTTTGCGGTGTTTTCAACATCCTCTGCCCTATCTAATTTTATACTAATAGATAATGGTCTCCCCACAAATTTTTCAACCGATTTTGAGACCTTCGGAATGAAATAGGATGAACCCTTAGCAAGCTTATTGAAACTGTCATCTGCATACTGAAGCCCATTTTTACCATTAAAAACCGGCAAAAAAATCAAGAACAGCACACCAAAAAATGTTATTGCAAAAAACATCCCTATGCTGAATTGCTTTTTATTTCTTATCATCATGTTATGCCTCCTCTTTAACAAGGAGAGGAGCAGTATGTTCTTCCTCACCTCTCAATGTATTTATATTCATCATAAATTTACTGATGACCCATATTGCAAATATGCCAACAACTATCCAGAATATAATATTCCCCGCAGTTTCAATCCCTTGAACAACCGGCTTTGAGATGTTTATAACCTCAAGTTCCACAAGTTTCTTTGGAAGGGTAAAAGCCCTGTTTATAAAACCAGCAAGTATTGATACAGCGTAGAAGCCTCTAATATGAATACCCTTTACAACCTTCGTTGTAAGTGCACCGACTTGAACCCCGATGAGAGAGCCGAGCAACATCCCCATTGCAAGCGTGTAAAATACATAACCGTAAATTGCATACTGTGTTATGGCACCAAGCCCTGCTGTGAAGATAATCTGAAGAATATCTGTCCCAACTGTTGTCATAGAAGATACACCGAAAACATACACAAACATCGGGAATGTAATAAATCCACCACCAACACCCATTATGGCTGCCATAACACCGACTACTACACCCCCCAGTGCCACTATCACACCCGAAATTCTTTTACCGCCTGGTATGTAATCTTCATCAAATCTTATCATTGGGGGGATATTTACTTTCTGGATTTTAATGGAGAGGTTTGTTGTTCCTGATAAACTACTGCTGTGTGCATCACCTGAGTCTTTTGACTTTCGTGACCTTAAAAAATCAGCAAGGGCGTAAAAACCGAGAAACCCGAGCAGTAAGGCATAAACTGCGCTGATAAATGCCTCGCTCAAAAGAGGGTCTTTGTTATAGAGTCCTTTGTTTATAGCACCTCCAATGAATGTGCCACCGGCAGAGCCGACAAGAAATGCCAAGGCGAGTTTTACAGATACATTACCGAGCTTTTTATGAACTGCTGTTCCCATAATAGCCTTAGCAAAAATATGGAAAAGGTCCGTCCCAACTGCGAGTATTCCTTTTACTCCTGCTGCCATAAGTGCAGGGGTAATAATAAAACCTCCTCCTGCTCCAATACAGCCTGTTATAAGACCGGCACACATACCAATAGCAATTGATATTAAAAATATATTTGTTGAATAAAATGCAGGGGCATAAGCACTTTTCCCGCCTAAAATATCTCCTGCCTCAACCACTATCGCAGCCAGTATTGGTAAAGTTGCAGCCAGCAATATTAACAGTTTTTTCTTTTTTCTCAGGATATTCATTGAGACTTCATAATCCCATCTGGCGTGAGCGGTAGATGCCATCTTCAAAAATTCAAATATCTGTCTTCCAATTCCCATTTTGGTCATTCCTCCTCAATTTGTTTTAGTGTGAGTGTTTAGTGTCTGTGTCAGTATTTGATTTTTACTGACACTACTCACTGACACTTATTTGTTTGCTGACACTGTTCACTTATCACTGTTTTTTATGATAGTGAAGGTATTTCTCCCTTTGAAACTACGACCAACGGACATTTCAACCCCTCCCATGCCTTTGAAAGTGTCCTGTCATCATTTTTACAATCAATATTCATGGCATCAGAGGATTCTATAACCACAAACTGAATATCACTTCTTTTCTCTGTGCGATAAATGATTGCCTCCTTTATACATCCACTTCCTTGAATGAATTCATAGGCAATACCTTCTTTATTGAGTTCCTCCTCAAATTCTTTTAACATTTGCAATATCTCATCCCTCTTTGATGTATAAAGAACTTCAAGCCCAGCGCCTATTCGCTTACAGATGTTAAGGGTATATTTAAATGATTTTCTGTCAGATTCCCTTCCTGTTAACGCGAGCAAGACCTTCTGCCTTGCTTTTAGTATTTCCCTTGCGGTCTCAATCTCACCTGCCTCAGCAAAGGCAGAGGCAGCCATAATGTCCTCAAATCTCTTGCTTAGTTTTTTCATCGCTTTAAGGTTTAACAGGATGAGCTGTAAGAGTTGTCTCTTTCTCACTTTCCTCTTTGCTCAGCCTTGAGCCTTCTGTCTGGAACATCCCTTCTTCCTTCAATATCTGCCTTGCTGTTTCAGCATCATCTGCCTCAGCAAAGGTTATTGCTATAAAAAGGCTCTCCAATCTTTTAAAAAATCTTTTCATGCTAAACTTCCTCCTATAATTTTTGTTTATATTTATCAAATTCTATGCCAGGGTTGTTGATTTTATAACACTCTTAATTTAAAAGACTTTTTTACCTGATAAGATCGCTCTATTGTTTCAAAATGCAATTACAGATGCCTGAGGCAGGAAAAAGAAATATCCATAGTTGACCAAAACTGCTGTTAGAATGGTCCAGCATGCTGAAATACCTTTATCGCGATACCTTAGTGGTGCGACCATGCGATCGACTCATCCCTTCACCACTTCACCTCTTCACCTTTAAAATTCCTTCACCTACGAGGTGACTGGTGTGAGGCATACCCAGCTATTGAAAATATATTTTTACTGGCAGATTTCAGGGTGAATTCCCCTTATTGCACTTTGCAACAAAAAGATGTTATACTGCAACAAATGGCGATCCCCCTTTTTCATAGTCTAAAAGGGAAGGTACTTGCGGGCTACCTCATAGGTTTTTTATTAATGTCAGGAGTAGTTCTTATAAACCTCAATAACTTTACTGATATGCAGTCCATTGTTCTTAAAGGTGAGGTGGCCTCCGAGTTGATTGATACAATATTTGAGGTCAGGAGATATGAAAAGAATTATTTTCTGTACAGTAAAGAAGAAGATCTCAGAGAACTCAGACACTATCTTTCGGAACTGGACAGGTTAGTCAAAAAGAATCAGCAAGATATAGAAAGTTTTGCTAAACACGAGTTTATTATAACATTACAAAAAGAGATTGGAGAATACGAGGAATTACTCGGTCAGCTTGAAGATAATAAAACCTCCTATCTTGAAGACAGGATCAGAAACAAAGGCAGGGATATAACAAAAAGGGCAGAGAAGATGGCAGAGCTTAAAAAGGAAAAGATTAAAAAGGCAATAACTTCATCAAAAAATATACTTATAGCCTCAATCATATCCCTTGTGATATCTGGATTTATAGCAAGTGCTGTATTTTACAGGATGTTTGCAAGGCCCCTCATGCTTTTTGAACAACACGTGAAAAGGATAGCAGAGGGAGAATATTCCTTTTTACCTGCTTTATCACAGGACAGGGAGCTGATCTCTCTCAGCAAGGCCTTCAACAGGATGCTGGTGGAACTTGAGCTCAGGCAATCTCACCTTACACTTATACAGACAGAAAAACTTGCATCCCTTGGGACGCTTCTTTTCGGTGTTGCCCATGAGCTTAATAATCCGCTGAACAATATATCCACATCCTGCCAGATATTAAAGGAAGAGATTGAGACCGGAGACCCTGAGTTTAAAAAAGAATTACTTCTCCAGATAGAACAGGAGGCAGACAGGGCAAGGGATATAGTACGTTCTATATTGGATTATTCTAAGTCTGGCAAAAAGGAGACGATAAACTTGAACTCTGCCGTCAGAGAGGCTATAAGATTCATCAAAGCAGAGATACCGTCAAAGGTTGAGCTGATAATAGACATCCCTGAGGATATCGCAATCTTTGCAGATCCGCAGCAGATAAAGCAGGTATTTTTAAATCTCATTAAAAATAGCATAGAGGCCATTGACGAAGAGGGTCAGATCAAAATATCTGCAAAAAGCTATAAAACTTATGTGGAAATAAGTGTGAGTGATACGGGAAGAGGTATACCTTCTCAAGTTCTTTCACGGATATTTGATCCTTTTTTTACAACAAAGGATGGCGGGAAAGGTTATGGCCTTGGCCTCTTTGTAACCCACAATATCATAAAAGAACACGGAGGAACAATAGATGTCAGAAGTTCTTACGGACAGGGAACAACATTCTTAATAAAATTGCCTGTTAAGGAGAAATCATATGTCAGCAAGGATACTCATAGTTGACGATGAAAAGATTGCCCTGAAGAATCTCGAGTATGTTATGAAAAAGGAAGGGTATGATGTTACAACCACAATGAGTGGTTCAAATGCCCTCAAACTCTTACAGGAACAGGAGTTTGATGTAGTGCTCACTGACCTAAAGATGGAAAAGGTGGATGGGATAGAGATACTTGATAAGACAAAGCAACTTCATCCTGATACAGAGGTGATTATGATTACTGCCTATGCCACCATTCCCTCAGCAGTGGAGACAATGAAAAAGGGTGCCTATTATTACATAGCAAAGCCTTTCAAGCTTGACGAGGTAAGAAGGATCGTAAAAGAGGCAGTAGAAAAGGTCAGACTTAAGAAAGAGAACAGGCTATTAAGGGAGGAGCTTGAAAAATACGAAGGAAAAATAAAGATAATTACGCAGGACCCTGAGATGCTAAGGCTCCTTGATGTTGCAAGGCAGATTGCACCTACAGATTGCAATGTCCTCATAACAGGTGAAAGTGGCACAGGCAAGGAACTCTTTGCAAGGTATATTCATTTCAACAGCAAAAGGGCAGAAGGACCATTCTTTGCGATTAATTGCGGAGCCTTTACAGAGGAACTCTTAAGTAACGAACTCTTTGGTCATGAAAAAGGAGCCTATACAGGTGCAACAACTCTAAAAAAAGGACTCATAGAGATGGCAACTGGAGGAACACTCTTTCTTGATGAGATAATAGAGACGCCTCCGAGCATGCAGGTAAAACTCCTGAGGGTAATTCAGGAAAGAGAATTGCTACGATTAGGTGGAACAGAGCCAGTAAAGATAGATGTGAGATTCATTGCCGCCACAAATAGAGATATACAGGATGCAATAAAGTCAGGTCAGTTCAGACAGGACCTCTATTACAGGCTCAATGTGGTCTCAATAAGGATTCCACCTTTATCAGAAAGAAGGGATGACATACCACTCCTCATTCAATACTTCTTGAAGAAATACTCCACCCTTATGGAGAAGGATATAACAGAAGTATCAGAGGATGTAATAACACTTCTTATGAATTATGATTTCCCGGGGAATGTAAGGGAACTGGAGAATATTATAGAGCGGGGTGTTGCCTTGACGAATTCAAACAGGATTGAGGTAGGACATCTTCCTGAAGACCTGAGACAACTGAGCATCAGGACCTTCAGAAAAAAAGAAGGCAGGATCCCTTCCCTTGAAGAACAGGAAGAGGCCTATATAAAATGGGTTCTTAAAGAAGTTGGTGGCAATAAGACCTTAGCCGCCCAGATACTGGGGATTGACAGGGTTTCACTGTGGAGGAAACTTAAGAAATATGGAATGGAGGAGTAAGGAATATATGGGCACCCTGTGGTCCCTTTGCACCATAATCCGAGATGAGCCAAAAAATCCACATGATGCAGTATAAACCATTGATAGTCAACTCAGCACCTTTTTAAAAATTATCTTCTTTATCTTTTCTTGTAATTTATGGCAAAATTTAAACTATGTCAGGTGTAGATATTCATTCTATCTTTCTATATCTTGCGATAATCCTTTTTCTTGCAAGGATATTTGGAGATACCGTTGGAAGGTTAGGACTTCCTTCTGTGCTTGGGGAGATATTTGTTGGAGTACTCCTTGGCCAGAGTGTCCTTGGTCTGATACCCGTAAATGATATCATAAGGATCCTTGCAGAGATAGGTGTGATACTTCTTCTATTTCAGGTAGGCCTTGAGGCTGATATCCATCAGCTCAGGAAGGTTGGTATACCTGCCTTTGTTGTTGCCTTTATAGGTGCCTTCGCACCAATGATACTTGCCTTTGTTATTTCCTATAAACTTTTAAAGATATCTTTTCTGACATCACTTTTTATAGGTGGCACCCTTACAGCTACAAGCATAGGAATAACTGTAAGGGTCCTCAGTGACCTTGGAAGATTAAAAGATAGGTTTGCCCAGATCGTCCTTGGAGCAGCTGTCCTTGATGATATATTTGGTGTCGTTGTCCTTGCAGCGTTATTTGAGTTTTCAAAAGAAAGCACTGTCCATGTGAATTCCCTTTTGCTTTTGATACTTTACATAGGAACATTCTTTCTTATATCCCCTGTCATTGCTATTCTAATGGCAAGACTCATAAGAGGACTTTCAAATAAACTGAGAACCCTTGATTTCATCCCCGCTACAGTGCTTGCAGTGGTTTTCCTCTTTGCCTATCTTGCCTATGTCTTCGGTTCTCCTGAGATACTTGGTGCCTTTACAGTGGGCCTTGCCCTTTCAAGAAGGTTTGCCCTGCCTTTCGGTGCATTCCTTAAGACAGATGAACACATGGCAGAAATTATTGAAAAGACCCTGAGACCCCTTGTATGGGTATTAACACCAATATTCTTTGTCTCTGTAGGCCTTCAGCTTAATCTCAGGGCAATAGATTTTTCCTCAATGGAGTTCTGGGTGCTGTCAACTGTTTTTCTGATAGTAGCAATTATAGGAAAGGTGCTCTCAGGTTTCTTCGTAAAGGGTGAGCTCAGGGAAAAGGCACTCATAGGTTTTTCCATGCTACCCCGTGGAGAGGTTGGGCTCATATTTGCTGAATTTGGGAGGATCTCAAAGATATACGATGACCTTCTTTATGCAGTAATAATATTCGTTGTAGCCATGACCACTTTGATATCACCCCTGATATTAAGACTTCTGGCAAGAAAGAAAATATAAATTTGAGTAAATGTAGTGTAAAATCTTTGTGTAGATTTGAAATATGAGAAAAGAAGGTAGAAAAGAAGGTGTAGGGAAATATCCCATCCAACTATCTTCTTTGTATACCAGTCAAGCACTATTACAAGATACCCATCCAATCACAGGGAGTATAAACTGGTGCTGAAAAGCTCAGAGGGCAATAGGATTGTCATTAATCGGGTCAGAAAGTCTCGTTAGTTCGTGTGTTGGGTACGGACTTTCGATAAAGCAGATCTATAAAAAGCTATTTCTCGAATCCCTCTTTCTTTTAGTTGACATTGATGCATTTTTATGGTTAAATTTTTTATAATCAAAAGATTCAGATTATATATACATTTGCCGTAGTAGGGCAATTAGAGAGTCGACATCAAGTAGTTAATTGTGAATATATAATATATGGCATTAGACAGCATAACCAAATATCATCACTCCTTTAATGGTCGCAAATGGCTTAGTGTTCTATTTCTGTTTTTATTCCTGCTATTACAGTTTATAATTGCATTTCATAACCACCAGGATAATGAAACTCATAATGACTGTTTTCTTTGTCTAATTTTCTATCATTATTATATTATTCAACAGAACAATTGCAACGACGAATTTTTACTATTAACTTTTACAGGTATAGTTTTAAGCATTGAAACATTATTATACAACTTCTCTTTTTTTAATCTATTCTTTTTACGGGCTCCACCTCTATAAATCCTTTTCAAATCCTTTAAAATTAGTTCACCTGCGTATTATAACGTAGGATATCCATTATTTATTTGGAAAGGAGGAGACATAATGAAACATGTGAAAATATTTCTATTTGTTATTTTTGCATTAAGTATCTCTGCAAAATCTTATGGTGCAGATATTGAATCAAGATTAAAGGCCCTCGAGGAAACAATAAAACAGCAAGCAAAGACAATAGAAGAGCAACAAAGGGTAATCGATGAACTTAAGAAGGAACTAAATAACTTAGGGCAAAAGGAAATGGTAAAGGCTGATGAGAAGCCAGTAGAAATACCTAAAACACAAAAAATCTCAGGTCTCTTTGGGTCTTCTGCTTTAACGAACCCTAATATTTCCCTTGTGCTTAATACCTTTGCCTATTCATCAAATCTGAATCAAAGTGAGCTTGAAATAAGAAATATCCCAGGATATATAAAGGAAGGAATTGAATTCAGAAAGGGCTTCAATCTGGAGTCAGCAGAACTTTACTTATTTGCACCTGTAGACCCATATTTTAATCTTTATGCAACAATTCCTGTCTCTGAAGAGGGAGCCGAAATTGAAGAGGCCTATTTTGTTACCACTTCTCTTCCCGCTGGTTTTCAAATAAAAGGTGGCAAATTCAAAAGTGGGTTTGGGAGGATTAATGCACAGCATCCCCATTACTGGGACTTTGTAGATATACCTCTCCCTTATAAAGCCTTTTTGGGATCAGAGGGAATATCTGAAAAGGGAATGCAGTTAACCTATCTTCCCAAGTTCCCCTTTTATACACTTCTTGGTGCAGAGATTCTTCAGGGTGAAAATGAGATTCTCTTTGGTCCTGATGCAAAGGCTGGTCCCCACGCCTATACCGTATTTGCAAAGGCATCCTTTGATCTTACCGAAAATTCCACTATCCTGTTAGGACCTTCGCTAATGAAGGGAAAGACCAAGACAGATTCAATAACCGAAGGTTATGAATTCAAAGGTAGTTCAACACTATATGGTTTTGAATTTACATCCAAATGGAAGCCTTCAAAAAAACAAAGTTTTACTCTTCAAAGCGAATATCTTTACAGGAGACAAGAAGGTGAGCTTGAAGGGGTTAATAAAGAGCTTCCAGACCCAATATTAAAAACTTTGAGACGAGCACAAGACGGGCTTTATTTCCAGGGTATATATCAATTGGGTCGCTGGAGAATCGGTGCACGGTATGAGGTTCTTGATTTATTTAAAAAAGATTATGTCTTAGATGGAGAGCATATCAGTTTTGGGACAAAACCATGGAGGGCATCAGGGATAATGGACTTTAAACCTTCAGAGTTTTCACAGATCAGACTTCAATATAATCACGACAAATCAGCAAGAAATGGAAAGACTAACCATGAATTATTTTTGCAGCTTGTTTTCGGAATAGGCGCTCATTCCGCCCATCCATTTTAGGAGGTATAGCTTATGAAGAGAATTATTATACTCTTAATTATAAGTCTGCTTGTACCATCATTAGCTTATGCAGGGCTAAAGGTAGTTGCTACTCTTCCCTGGATCGGAAGTTTAGCTAAAGAGATCGCCAAAGATAGAATCGAAATCACTACCTTGATTAAACCGAACCAGGATCCCCACTATGCTGAACCAAAACCAAGCATGATCCTTGCCGCAAGAAAGGCTGACATTATTATGTTTAATGGTCTTGACCTCGAAATAGGCTATTTACCACGCATAATTGAGTCTTCAAATAATCCAAAAATACAACCAGGACAAAAAGGATATTTTGATTGTTCTAAGTTTATTACTCCTATAGAGAAACCTATTACACTTGATCGAAGCATGGGTGATGTACATCCGCTTGGTAATCCCCATTATCACTTTTCCCCTGAGAATGTTTTCAAAGTTGCAGAGGGTATGGCGTCGCTCCTTTCCGATATAGACCCTGACAATGCCACTTTTTATCAAAAAAATCTCCAAGTATTCAAAGAGAGGCTCGAAGAAAAGAAAAGGCAGTGGAGTTCCCTGGCCCTCAAAGGCAAACGATACATTAGCTATCATAAACTGTTTGAGTATATGGCAGAGGAATTTGGCTTTCAAATAATAGCTTATATAGAGCCAAAACCAGGCATTCCTCCATCAGCTGGTCATATTGATAAATTGGTAGATATAATCAAGGATAAAAAACCCGATGCAATTCTCATCACAGCTGTTGCCGGGAAAAAGGAAGCAGACTCTATCAGACAAAGAACCGGAGTAAGAGTAATTGTGTTACCCCACGATGTTGGAGTTGAGAAAGGGATAGAGGACTGGTTTAGCATGATAGATGAGGCTTTGACGAGACTACATAAAGGAAATAATTAGAGGTCGCTTTGGAGGCGATAAACTTTCTCTTATATCCATTCCTCGGTTGTGTAGTGCTTGTGCTCATTCATGCCTACTTTGGTATCCATATCCTGGAGAGGGGCATCATCTTTGTTGATATAGCTTTGGCTCAGTTTATCAGTATAGGGATTGCCCTCTCCTTCTTTCTATCCATTGAAAACCCATATCCTTTAGCTTTAGTGTTTGCTTTGATAGGGGCAATTGTGCTTTCCCTATCAAGACGTATAGAAAGGTTCATAAACATTGAGGCCTTTATAGGGGTTCTTTATATCTTCTCCTTTGCAATAAGCGTCCTAATACTTGATCGTTCACCACATGGGATTGAAGAATTCAAGGCCATTCTTAATGGAAATATACTCTGGCTCACTCACAGGGATGTTATTTCAGCATTTCTTCTTTACGGATTTATCGGAGGAATGCATTTAATATTTAGAAAAAAGTTTCTATCACTGACCTTCGATGGTAAGGACAATTTTGTGTGGGAATTTCTTTTCTTTTTCACCTTTGCAATTGTTCTTGTCAAGTCTGTGCTTATGGCCGGGATAATTCAGGTCTTTTCTTTCCTGATTATCCCAGCCTTAATCGGAAGACTCTTCACAAAGCTGCCTGGCAGAATTCTGATTACAGGATGGATTGCAGGAGTATTTGCAAGCTTCATAGGCTTAGCGATTTCCTTTAAGTTAGACTTACCTACAGCACCTATGACTGTAGCATCCCTTAGCCTTGTCTTTATTACTTTGTTTCTTTTTAAGATAATTCGGAAAGATTAATAAAGGTTAATGCTTTGAATATCATAACAGGTAGGTTGCGCGACGGGATGTAAATTCTGTCTTACTGTAGGATGCCTTAAAAGGAATCTCAGGATCTTCGAGATAGTAGATCAGATGGTCCTTTAGCCCCTCCTCAGATTTATGCGTTGATCATAAAATCCCCTCTGCTGCTACAGATTTAGGAATACTACCCACTACCTCTATATGCGATTTCACACCTTCTAACTAAAAGAGTTTGGTCATTGGGATTGCCTTTAAATACTTGTAGATGCGTTATTACCTAAACTCCCGCAAAATTAGGCACTATGTCAAAATTATCTAATTTAAAAATTGTCTCTACTCCTTATAACTCCTACAATATATTGCTTTAATAAGACCCTATACAATGAAATAAAAGTGAAATAAGGTTATATGATAAAATATCTTTATGGATATTAAAAAGATTATAAGTAATTTAAAAGGATTGTTTGAATGTAAAAAGGAGATAGCCCTTGCCTTCATCTTTGGCTCTTCTGTCAATGGCAAGCTCTCTACTGAGAGCGATATAGATATCGCCATATTTTTTACCATATCCCCTGATTTCAGTCTCTTATCTCAGATTGAAGATGAGATTTACAGACTCACAGGTCTGCAGGTGGATATTGTAATCCTTAATAAGGCCCCCCTATCATAAGGATGCAGGTATTAAAGAAAGGAGTATTGCTAAAGAAGGTGAATGATAGAATATATACCGAGTTTTTTTTAAAAACAGTAAAGGAATATGATGACCTTAAACAAATAAGAAGAGAACAAGAACAAAACATACTTAAAGGAAGAATTTATGCCCGACCGTGATGTGATACTTGCGAAAGTAGGCAATATCCAGCGATGTTTAAAGAGGTAGCCGCAGGCTTCAGCCTGCGATAAATGGTGGAAATACAAAAAACGCCTTCAACAGGCTGGAAGCCTGTTCTACCAGCTTGCGGCTACCAGCTAACTCACTTGCATACTAACTCACTACTTTAGCTCTGTCGCACTACTTTTAGGCATCCAGCATCTCTTAATATAGTAAAATTTTCCTTTATTGAGGAGGCAAGCCCGAGTCCTTCAGATGCTATTATATGAGCAGCTATATCAATAGTTGCCTCGACAGCCCTCTAGAGATTCAGGATAAATATGTCCTGAATGTCAATGTTATCAATGCCTTCGGTGGCAACCCTTGCGGTTGCCCTCAAAAGGGTAGGGGCAAGCCCTACCCCTACTTGCACCATATTCCGTGAAGAGCCAAGTTTATATAGAGACAAGTGATTTAGCCTTTTGTAAAAAATCCTCTGCCATCTTTATAGCCTCTTCTGAGTCTTCTTTTATGAAAGGGATCTCTGGAAAATAATCTGCCTCTTCCCTCATCTTCATCAGTCTGCCAATGGCCTTGCCTATCTTAAGATCAAACTCTCCTGTCTTTATATAGTAAAGGCCAAACATCCTCTCAACGCCTTCGTGTGTTTTAGGATCTACACCTTTCAATAATAATAGGGCCTTTGCAGCGTGGTATATTGAGTAATAAGCTGAAACAACACCCTTAAAATAAAAACCTTCTTTTTGCAATACCTGCGCTGCCTTTAATTCATCTTGAGCCCTCTCCATCTCATACCTTGCACGAAGCAGTGCCTCTTCCTTGTTTAATCTCTCGACCATAAGACAATCCCTTCCCCTGTAACATTTCTTAAAAAGCCTGTATTTCCAGTCCGAAGATCCAAACTGCTAAGAAAGATAACAGAGACTGTGAGACTGTATTTCACTTCCAATTCAAATATTAAATCATAGATCTCAAATTTTAAAGCTCGGGGCAAGGTATAATCAGTAACAAATAGTATGTCTATATCTGACCCTTCAATAAAATCCCTCCTTGCCTTTGAACCATAAAGCAGGATCTTGTTAATCATGGGATACAGGAGTGGTATTTTCTGGATGATATCATTCAGCAATTGCTGTTCAGGATAACTGAGATAGGCATATGGAGATATGTTTTCTACTATCCTTTCCACAACATCATTATATCATAGAAAGATAGCAGCTATGTCTTCAATAAAACCGGAAGTCGACAAAACTTCACCCCTTTACATCATTTCACCACAAGCACTGCACAATCAGAATGTCCTATCACCCTTTCTGCAACACTACCCATAAGGAGTTTTGATAGGCCTGTCCTTCCATGAGAGCCAACCACAATCAGGTCTGCATTGTGCTTCTTTGCAAATTCAATAATCGCCTCGTAGATCTTTTCATGAGGTTTGTTCCTGACATGCTCTGTCTCTATCTTAATGCCCTCTTTCTGGGAGTCTGCCTTTATCCTCAACAGGGCATCCTCTGATTCCTTAATCCTCTCTGGCGTGGCATCAGGTCTTGTAACAGCTATTGCATAGAGAGAGGCTCCTGTATCTCTTGCAATCTGGATAGCCTCTTCTGCTGCCTTCTCGCTGAACCTTGATGCATCAGTGGCAATAACCATGTTTTTAAACCTGATCTCTGCCTTTCTCGGCACCACAAGGACATTTACAGGTGAATGGCCTATAGTCCTTGCTGTTTGCGAACCCATCATAAGTCTCATAAGCCCTTTTCTTCCACGCCTTCCCATAGCAATAACATGGCATCCCTTCTTTGTTGCCTCATCAATGATAAATCTATGGGGCTCCTCGCCTTCATGAATGATGAATTCTGTTTTCACACCCTCTTTTGCTGCCTTCTGCCTTAACTCCTCCAGATACCTCCGCATCTTTTCCTCCATCCTTTCAAGGATATCAGGTGCAAGGGCAGTAAATTCGGGATTTGTCTCTATGACCGAGGTAATGTAAAGCTCTGCATTAAATCTCTTTGCAATGTTAATTGCTTCCCTCTCAGCACCAGCACTAAACTCCGAGCAATCTGTTGAAAGAAGTATCCTCTGTATCTTCATCAGTGACCTCCTGTCTTGAGGATGCCTGATGCAGCAAGCAGAAGCACCAGCACCTCAATTATTGCAATCACGCCATAAACCTTGTCTTTTTTTCTGAAGAATATGGGTATCACGGCAATATAACATATTATTGTTATACCCGCAAGAAAGGCTATGCCGAGAAAATTCAGGAAATCCCCTTTATTAAGCAACCTCAGCCATGTCCAGCCCTGATGTATTCCTGTTTCTTCAAGATATTGATGGACAGAAAGTCCCCAGTATCTTGGAAGGTCATTCACAGGTATATAGGCAGGAAGTATTCCTGTAAGATAAATGATAAAGGTAACAATAAGGGCTAATAAACCGACCTTCATCCCGATGTCAAGTATATTTGCATATCTTAATTGTTCCTCTGTTGCCTTAATTTCTTTAGCCATCTTGTCCTCCTTATTTCCATATCTCCAGTCCCTTGAGCAATGCTCTGAGACCTGAGAATAAAAGAAGTGCGATAACTATATACTTAATTGCAGCAGGCTTTGTCCTTGCAAGTATCTTCACGCCAACAATTGAGCCAAGCATTATGCCGATTATTGAAGGCACAACCATTATTGGAAGAACCGCACCATTATTTACATAAATCCAGGCTGCAGATGTATCTGTTATTGAAAGCAGAAATTTGCTTGTTGCCACAGATACCTTTAACGGTGCACCCATGAGGAGATTCAGAACTGGCACATTTGCCCATCCAGCTCCGAGTCCGAACATGCCTGCCATAATACCGATAATGACGAATAAAGCAAGACCCTGTGGTGTCCTGTGTATCTTCCAGTTGACCTCCTGGCCTGTTGATGCCTCATAATAAATGCCATTTATTCTCAGGGCTGTTGAAAGCGCATCTGCCTTTGGCACCTCAGGAAATTCTGACTTTTTTGCAAGAAGCATTATGGCAACTATCCCAAGTATCGTGAGGCCGAGGGCAATATTGACCACATTCTTTGGAAGGGCAAGGCCTATCATTGCACCAACTATAGCACTTGAGGAGGCTATTAAGGCTACAGGAAGGGCAAGTCTCAGATCTGCCATACCCCTTTTAAGAAGCCCTGGACCTGCAGCCAGTGCACCAGAGAGTGCAACAAGAAGACCTGCACCCCTTACAAAGTCAAGATTAAAAGGGAAGAACCCACCTATAATAGGGACAAAAAGAACACCACCACCTACTCCACCAAGGACGGCAACTATTCCAAGGATAAAGGTAACAATAAAAAGACTCAGTGGCCATATCCACCAGGGAGTTGCAGAACCTGAGTTCTGAACAGGCTCTGAGACCTCTGATGTGAGAGCTATATCCGCAACAAGAAGGATATTTAACAGAAATAGCATAAACCATAAGCCCTTGAGAATCCTGCGAATATCCATTATGTTTCCTCCTCAATATTACAATTTTCAATAGAGAGTTTAATTTTAAAACAAAATAATATAGCACAATGGCATACCCTCTGCATAAAAAAATTTTTAATAGGCATATAAGAAAAGTTATTCACCACTGGAGGTATAATTGGTGAAGGGGGATATTATTTATGTCGAGTTGCTCAAAAATACTCTACAAAAATAAATAATTATCCAAGCAAGAAATCAAGGTCTTTACGGGTCAGTTGAACACCCCTTGCTGAGCTCTTTACATTAAGGATGGCGTTGTATAGTGCCTGTTTTCTTTCCTTGAGCTTCATCTTCTCTTCAATGGTATGCCTCATAAGGAATCTCGTTACTATAACTGTTCTTGCCTGTCCTATCCTGTGGGTCCTGTCTGTTGCCTGTGCCTCAACTGCTGGATTCCACCATGGGTCAAGGTGAAAGACATAGGATGCCCTCGTAAGGTTAAGCCCCTGTCCTCCTGCCTTAAGGCTCAAGAGAAATACTGTTGAAGAGGCTGATTCCTGAAATCTTTTAAAGATCTCCTTTCTCTTCTGAACAGGGGTTGAACCATCAAGCCTTACAAATGGAATATCTGCCTTCTTAATATGCCTTTCCACAATATCGAGAAAGGATGTGAACTGTGAAAATACAAGGGCAGAGTGTCCCTCATCAAGGAGTTCCTGTAATTGTTCTAATAGAACCTCAATCTTTGGTGTCTCCTCTGGTAGATCCTTAGACAGAAGCCTGGGACATAGACAGATCTGTCTTAACTTAAGAAGGGCGATTAGTGCCACGATCTTTGCCCTCTCTGGTCTCATTATCTTATATGCCTCGTCAATCTCTGCCCTGACCTCTTTAACTGTCCTCTCATATATCCCCTTCTGCACAGGTGTAAGTTCAAGGAATATCTCTGTCTCTATCTTTGGTGGTAATTCCTTGAGAATCTCCTCTTTTGTCCTCCTACTAAGAATCCTTAATACAAATGGAGTTGTTCTTTTGATGATGGTATTGACAGTCTCCTCATCATAAGACTTTATATAGCGCCTGAAGTCCCTGTAATCTCCAAGAAGTCCTGGAAGGGTAAGATCAATGATTGAATAGTATTCACCGAGGTGATTCTCTATTGGAGTGCCTGTCAGGGCGATCTTAAAGATACCTCAGAAATCATTTTTGAAATTTTAAAACTTACGGAGCTTTAAAATCAAGGGCGATTAAAACCTTCTGAATATCCTGTAAACTGCTGAAAAATCCTCTGACTCAATCCCCTCAGAAAAGGTCATACCAAAGATCTCCTTTGCAAGGCTTCCTGTAAAAAGGGGTCTCTTCATTGTTCTTGCAAGGTCCTGAAGATAGTGGAGGTCTTTATAGATAAGTGCAGATGAAAAATGGGTTGAAAAGTCCTCTTTAATAAGCTTTTCCTTTTTTGCATTAAGAACCATTGAGTTCCCTGCACCTGCAAGCAATATCTCTATGACCCTCCCCTTATCAAGACCTGCATCCTCACCGAAGGCAATTGCCTCTGCCAGGGTGGCCATGAATGAGCCAAGGACGAGGTTGTTAATCAATTTCATCTTTGTGGCAAGCTGAGGGATCTTTAGATAAAAGATATTTCTGCCTATCTTCTCTATAAAGGGTTTTGCCTTTTCAAAGGCCTTCTCCTCTCCACTGACAAGTACTGTAAGCATGCCCTGAGAGGCAGGTATAATGCTGCCGAGCACAGGTGCCTCAAGATAACTGGCATTCCTTTTACTCATTGCCTCATAAAATTCATTTACCCTTTCAAAGTGATTTGTTGTTGTATCAATAATGACCTTTCCATTGCAGTCTCCCTCAATAAGACCACCTTTTCCTTTAATAACAGAACTCACAGCATCACTATCAAAGAGATTTAAGAATACTATATCTGTCTGTGAGATTAAGTCAGCAGGATTCTCTGCTACAGGACAATCCAATGCCTTTGCCTTCTCAATGGTCCTGTTCCAGACAGTAAGGTTCACACCCTCTGCAAGCAGCCTCTTTGCCATGGTCGTCCCGAGATTACCAAGACCTATAAAACCAATCCTCATAAATTCTCCTTTTTATCAAAGCCTTGCTCATAATAGATATTTAGAGGGACGTCCTTTGTGGCGATTTTTTAAAAGTTTCAATGCCTGCATTGTATATTATACACCTATTCTCACTTATCTTTCTTTGCCGCATGTTTTGGAATCACATCCTGGGCAGTGCCCCTTTTTCTTCCATACGGAGCGATATAAGAGATACACCGCTCCAGAGATAATCCCAGCCATCAATAAAATATCAAAAAATCCCATTTTTACCTCCTCAATTATCCCAATCCGATTATTTTCCCGCCCTGATAAATCATGAATGCCACAATCCATGCCAGCGCCATCTGATATACAAAGGCGATTCCATACCACTTCCATGTTCCAAACTCCTGCCTCAATGCAATTGCAGCCACTACGCAGGGCATGTAAAGCAATACAAAAGACATAAATGCATAGGCAGTAAGGGGAGTAAACTGTTTTCTAATCACATTTCTTAGAGATTCTCTTTCCTCTTTCATTTCAGGAGATTCCTCGCTGCTAAGGCTTGCTATCCCAAAGGTAGAGAATATGTTCGCAATAGAATCTTTAGCGGCGCTCACGAGGGATGTTCCAATTTCTTTCAGGTCCTCTGTAAGGGAAGGTTTTTCTTCTTTCTTATCCTCTAACTTTGGGACATATATCTCTCCCATTGTTCCTACAACTATCTCTTTAGCAATAAGCCCTGCAACAAGGGACGAAGCTGCTTCCCATTTGCCGAAGCCGAGAGGCTCAAGGACCGGTGCTATAACCTGTCCCATTTTTCCGAGATAGGAATCCCTTTTATTTTCAACTCCCCATGGTAGATTTAAAAGGAACCAGACAATAATGGAGACAGCAAGGATATATGTTCCTGCCTTAATAAGAAAGTGCTTGCCCTTTTCCCATGTGTGTATCATAAGGCTCCTGAAATAAGGCATCCTGTATGGGGGGAGTTCCATTATGAACACGGGGGCTTCACCTTTGAAAAGGGTCTTTTTAAAGATGACACCCATCAAGATCGCCAACGATATGCCCATAACATAGAGCGACCAGATCACCGTTCCCGCATTGTGCGGAAAAAAGGCTCCTACGAAAACCACATATACAGGGAGTCTGGCACCGCAAGACATAAGGGGTATGAGGAGGGCTGTAAGGGCCTTATCCCTCGGATTTTCAAGAACCCTCGTGGCGTAGATGGCAGGCACATTGCAGCCGAAGCCTAAGAGCATGGGTATAAAGGATTTTCCATGAAGACCTATGGCATGCATCAACCTGTCCATAACAAAGGCGGCCCTTGCCATATACCCACTTCCTTCGAGGAAAGTGATGAAGAACATCATGGCAAAAATCACAGGGACAAACACAATGACAAACCCAACCCCTGCGATTATTCCGTCAGTTGCAAGCGAGACCGTCCATTCAGGTGCATGTATAAATCCGAGTATAGTCTCAGCCCATCTTTTAAATGGCCCAGTTATCATGGCATCCAACCAGTCTGCAAAAGGTCCGGATACATCAAAAGTTAACTTGAATACAAGCCACATGGCAGCAAGAAAAATAGGTATGCCAAAAAACCTGTTCAGGACTATCCTGTCTATTTTTTCGGTCATCTCAATCTTTCTCGTCTCGGGTTTTTTCAGCACCTCATGCGTAAGTCCCGAAGCCTGAGCATAACGCTCATCTGCCATCAGGGATTCTATATCATCGCCGTGAGATCTTTTCAGATGCTCCCTGATATCCTTGATAAATGTTTCGTTCTCCGAAAGATTTATCTCTTGCAGTACATGCTGATCGCCTTCTAAAAGCTTAAAGGAAAACCATCTTAGGGGATACTTTTCTGCAAGATGAGGATAAGTGGTTTTAATATAACTTTCCACAGAAGCCGCAGCTAATTCAAAATCTTCCTCATAATGCAATCTTTTTGGAATATGGATTGCTGGATTATCCACGATTTCGGTTATTGCCTTTAATAGCTCTTTGAGTCCTGATTTTTTAGTTGCTATCGTCGGTATCACCCTGACCCCGAGCATCTTCTCCATTGCCTTTATGTCTATCTTATAACCCTTTTTCATCGCCTCGTCGTAGATATTAAGAGCTATGACCACTGGAATGCCGAGTTCAAGCAGTTGAATTGTAAGGTAAAGATTCCTTTCAAGATTCGTGGCATCAACAACATCTATAATAACATCCGGCTTTTCATGGACGAGATAATCCCTTGCGATTATCTCCTCCTGTGTATAAGGGCTCAGGCTGTATGTGCCCGGAAGGTCTACAAGCTTTATCTTTCTGCCTTCATATTCAAATACTGCTGTCTTTTTTTCTACAGTGACTCCAGGCCAGTTGCCCACTTGAAGCCTCGTTCCAGCTATGGCGTTTATCAGAGTAGATTTTCCTGAATTCGGATTTCCAGCAACAGCAACGATGATTGCCTTTTTCCTAACAGGATTTTCACCTTCATTTAATTTTAAACTTTGAATTTTTAACTCTAAACTCATTTCACCACCTCCACCTCTATACCTTCAGCCTCTTTTTTCCTCAGAGAGAGGTTATAGTTCTTAATTGTCACCTCAATCGGGTCACCCAATGGAGCTACCTTTTCGACCTTCACAATTTCTCCTACGAGAACGCCCATGTCCATAAGTCTCCTCTTCAATGGGCCTATAGCACTTATAGAAGTAATCTTCCCGGCCTCTCCGGGTTTAAGCATTGATAGATTCATTTTTCTATCCTCCTCACCATTATCTTCATTGCTATCCCTCTGCCCAAGGCAATGCGGGACTCATCAACCTTGACGAGGACAGAGCCCCGTCCGGCATTATTCAGCATCTCAACTGTTTTGCCGATATGAAGCCCTATGTTATAAACATAGCAAAGCAGATCTTTGCCTTTTCCGTGGTAATAGCCTTTTTGTGCCTTTATATCCACAATCTCTGCCTTCTCTCCTTTCGATAAAAGTCCGAGCGGAACCATGACGCACCTCCTAAAATTTAAATGCCATTCCGACAAGGAATGTTAAATCATTTTCAGGCTTGTTAAGCCCGCCTTTAACGCCGAAATCAACTGCCATGTTATCAGTTATAGAATAAATCAGGCCGCCGAGTATAAAGGCGGGATGAGTATTTGATGTCTTATCCTGATTCCTCTCAACCCCCACATTGGCGACTGCCTTGAGGTCTTTAATAACCTCAATCTCAGAAGCAACGGAAACATGCCATATGCCCTTTCTGTTTGCGTTTTTATCTGCTTGAAGCTTGTATTCGTTGTTCCTGTAGCCCAAATTGAAATGAAACGTAAAAGGCGTTATCTCTTTGGTTGCGATGAAAACAAGACCATATGATACTTTTCCGTTGCCGAGTCCTTTGTTTTCATCTCCTGTCGGCAGTGTGATTCCGGGTTTTAACGCAAGGCTTAAGCCGTTTTTTTTTCAAAGAACCTCCCTTTGACCTCTAATGACATATCGGATATGCCGTCTCCTTGCTCTGTCGCATCAGATGTGACAGCCCCGTCTATCCTTGTTTTTTTCCACTGGTACGGCAGACCGAGGACAAAATCCACATTATCTGTTATGCCGTAAGATATTATGGTTGCCAGTTCACCACCTGTCTCTTTCTTTGTTTCCCATTTTGCCTCATCTGTGTTGTACTGCTGCTCTTTTTCCTTCATGAATTCGCTGTTAACTTCTATCTGAATTTTTCCCTTTCCCTGTGTGCCTGTATCATCCGTGATTAACGGATGGGCTGCGAATGCCGCGCTATAGGAAATCAGCACAGCAAGCATAATTAAAACCTTTTTAAACATTCTTTCCTCCTCCTTTTGTTTTTTTAAGACAACTCAAACAATCCCTTAGCGTGCATATGCCGCATGAGTGATACATGAAAACCGGGATATTCTTTGCTTTAGCTATGTTCATCACCTCCTTTTTTAATTGATGCGATACTTTATTTGTGAAAATCACCACGGCGTCTACATTTCTGACCTTTGAAGCGATGCCTATTTCTGATTTGGTATAAACCTTAAGGTCTATGCCCATTTTTTCGGCTTCGTTGATATAGTTTCTTTCGAGCCTGTCCATCCCACCTACTAATGCTACACGCATAAAATCTCTCCAATGATAATGATAATAAATATCAATTAATGGAATTACAAAAGGGGCAAGGGTTATCCCTCTTGCCCCATCAAAAATTAGTATTTAACCTTTATCCCGTCCAGCTCTTCTTTTGTAATATCCTTCCATCTCTTCAACGTCCAGTTACCTACCCAATCCTTAAAGAGCTTGAGGTTCTGTTGTCTCTCTTCCTCTGTTGAGCCGAGATATTGATACATATTTCCCGCTTTGCCAGTTGTCTTTCCGTCGTCAAGCCTTCTCATGAGTGCTCCGGTATCCCGCCATGCTGTAAAGAATATGAGATGGCTATAGGTATCCATTCTCGGACCCTTACCTTCTGCAATCCACTTATCTTTTTCCTCTTTAAAAGCGTAATATTCGGGAGAATCCTTTCCGTGACAGGAAGCGCACTTAGCGTCAAAAATCGGCTTGATATGTTTTCTGTAGGTAATATCTTCTGCCCAGGCTGAGATGGTAAGAAACAGCACCGTAGCAAATACCAACAGTCCCCGCATTCTTTCACCTCCTTTCTTTTATGAAATGAAAATGAAAATTAATATCAATTATAATTATAAAGAAGCAGATTATTTTTGTCAAGCCCTCGAATTGCCACACTAAAAATCTAAATGAAAACGAATCATTGCCTCCTTTAAGAAATCTAAACGAAATATAGGAAATATGAGAAACTCTCAGATATGATAGGAGAGGAACTTCCTTTACAGGCATTTAAGACTGCATTCAAATTTTTTAGCCTGTGATGAAACAGAAAGGATTGGAAGCATTATCAAGAGATACAACACACCAAAGACCATTCCTCAGAGGATTTTAGCTGGTAGCTGCAAGTGTAGGGGCACGGCATGCCGTGCCCCTACTGTCTTGCGTTTTTTTGTATTTCCACCATTTATCGCAGGCTGAAGCCTGCGGCTACCTCACTTTATCGCTTATCTTTTCAATCAGTTCCTTCTTCCTTATCCTTCCATGAAGGGCTGTGCTGTCCTCAAATTCAATAACAGGTATGTCGAATCTGTAAAGTTCATAAAGCTCTTCGTCCTGCGTAATGTCTATCCTGTTAATTTCAAGGTTATATTTATCCTTGAGACCATTGAGCATCTCCTCTGCCTGGTCACAGAACCAGCAACCTGGTTTGTAATAAAAATTTATCCTCTTCATATATCCTCAAAGAGCACCTCCACCTTATCATGAAGTTTTATACTCAGGGCCTTAGAGGCTGATGCCTGGTATTTAAATATCTCAAGATAACCTGAGCTATTTATAAGCACACCAGGCCTTTTACCAGCCTCTCTGTAGAATTTAAAAAAAGGGATATCTTTATTCTTTATCCTGACCCTGAAGGGCCTGTTACCTAAGATACGATCATTTATATTCGTGATGGCATTTCCAAATCTATCTATTATTATAACCTCTCCTCTTATTCTGTCTTTCTCCATAGCAGGCTCAGGCAGGACAAGTTCATGAAACTCTTCTATCCTTTTCCCCATGGACTCTGGTGATTCGCCCCTTGAAAGCCTTGCAGCAGCAGGTGCAAATATATCCCTTCCATGAAATGTTGAACTTCTCACCTGAGCGGTGATCTCATATATCTCTTTTAAAGGATGCTCCTTTACTGCAAGACTCAGGATTCCATTATCAGGTCCTACAAAGATTGCCTTCTCTGTCTTAATAATTATCGGCCTCCTTGGTGAGCCAACACCTGGATCAACTATGGCCACATGGATAGCAGGCGAGGGGAAATATCTCACTGCATGGGAAAGCTTTATTGCAGCTTCAATTATATTGAAGGGTTCTATCTCATGGGTGATATCAATAATGGTAACAAAGGGATTTATGGAGAGCATGACTCCCTTCATCTCTGAAACAAAGGTATCCCGTGTACCAAAGTCTGTAAGAAGGGTTATGATCATTTAAAGCCTGATGCTCCCGATTATCTGCCTTATATCAGAAATACCATTTCTATTCATGTATTGCTTTATACCATCAATTATCTTTATTGAGGAAAGGGGGTCAATAAAATTTGCTGTGCCAGCCTCTATGGCGGTGGCACCTGTTATTAAAAACTCAAGGGCATCCTCTGCTGTCATTATGCCTCCAATGCCTATTACAGGTATCTTCACTGTGGAGACCGCCTCCCAGACCATCCTGAGGGCAATGGGTTTTATGGCAGGTCCTGAAAGACCTGCGATTATATTTTTAAAGACTGGTCTTCTGGTTTCAATATCAACTGCCATGCCAGCAATGGTGTTAATCAGGGAGATGGCATCAGAGCCAGAGTCTTCCGCAATCTTTGAAAACTCCTTTATATCAGCCTGGGGAGAGAGTTTTGTTATGAGAAGACTCTTTTTGAGGGTCTTTTTAACAGCACTGACAAGTTCAGCTACAGCTGACCTGTCTGTGCCAAAAAATATCCCACCTTTTTTTACATTAGGACAGGATATATTCAATTCAATTGCCTCCACCTCACCATCAAGGCTCTCTGCAAGCTCCATATATTCATCAAGGGAATTTCCCAGTATATTCGCAATAACAGGCAGAGCGAATCTCCTTACAAAGGGCAATTTTTCTCTTAAAAATCTCTCAAGACCTACATTCTGAAGACCTATGGAGTTTAAGAGCCCGCAGGGAGTCTCCCATAGCCTTGGGGGTGGATTTCCTTCCATTGGCTTAAGGGAAATGCCTTTCATGGTAATAGCACCAAGAAGGGAAAGGTCAAAATACTGAGACAGTTCCTCTCCATAGCCAGAGGTTCCAGAGGCAGTTATTACGGGATTTCTGAGCTTGAGGGGGCCTATCATTACAGAAAGATTCACCAGATGACCTCTCCTTCTCTAAAGACAGGGCCCTCTTTGCACACCCTCTTATAGCCTTCCTTTGTCTTTATCACACAGCCAAGGCATACTCCAAAACCACAGGCCATCCTTTCTTCCAGAGATAGATAGGCCTTTATCCCTCTTTCCTGAGCCTTCTGATCTATAAAGGACAAAACAGCCTGGGGACCGCAGGCATAGATTAATGATGAAGGCTGAAGGTTCATGGAATAACTGTTAAAAAGGTCAAGCACTGTTCCAGTGAAACCTTCTGTGCCATCCTCTGTAGCAATGAGGATCTCCTTTACCCTGATATCTTCAAGAATCCTGAGCTCAGGGCCTGTCCTTGCCCCATAGAGGACCTTTAGTCTCTGACCTTCACCCGTAAGCCTGTTTATCATAAAATTTAAAGAGGCAATGCCGAGGCCACCTGTTACTATCCACACTTCTTGAGTGCTTTTATCAGGTTGAGGATAGGACTTACCAAAGGGCCCCGTCAGGGAAATCCTCTGACCCTGTTTTTTTTCAGAGAGTAATCTGGTACCCCTTCCACGAATCCTGTATAGAAATTGCAATTCCCTGTCTTTAAAATTAAAAATACTGAAGGGCCTTTTAAGAAGTGGATCATGGCTCTCAGAAACAGAGAGCATAAAAAACTGGCCTGGAAGGGGTTCAGAAAAACTGTCAAGAGGCCTTAAGGTTAATTTAAATATATCAGGTGTTATAGCTGTATTTTCAACTATCTCAGCCTTGAAAGAGATGGAAAGGTTCATTGATAGGATATCTCAATGATCTCGTACTCTATTGTCCTTGCTGGTGCCTTTATAACAACCCTGTCTCCAACCTCTTTTCCAATAAGTGCCTTGCCCACAGGACTTGTAATGGATATCTTTCCATTCTTTACATCAGCCTCATCAGGACCTACAAGATGGAATAAATACTCCTCATCAGCCTCTACATCTATGACCTTTACCTTTGCACCAAAGACAACCCTTGAATGATTCATCTTTGAGGGATCAATAACCTCTGCCATTGAAAGCTTAGCCTGGAGTTCTCTTATCCTGCCCTCAATAAAGGATTGTCTTTCCTTGGCAGCATGATATTCAGCATTTTCAGAAAGGTCTCCATGAGCACGGGCCTCTTCTATCTCTTTTATATTTTTCGGTCTTTCAACCTTGAGAAGCCTCTCAAGTTCTTCCTGAAGTTTCTGATAACCCTCTTTTGTCATGGGAATGCGTCCATTCATAGTATTTAAAAATATCATAACTAAGGGGATTAGGGCAATAGTGGTGAATTGGTGAAGAGGTGAAACAGTCGCACCGTAGCACTACTGTAAGGCAGCCTGTCTGTAGGGTATCGGCAAAACGGGGTTCACATAAGCTATCTACTTGCACCATATTCCGTGAAGAGCCTTAAATTTTTACAGGCAGTTCTATTATAAATGTCGTGCCCTCGCCAGGCTTACTCTTGACAGAAATGTTACCATCATGTGCCTTTATAATGCCATAGGTAATGGATAGTCCTAAACCAGTTCCTTTCCCGACAGGTTTTGTGGTAAAGAAGGGTTCAAAAATCTTGTTTATATATTCTTCAGGGATGCCGGTACCTGTATCAGATATCTCAAGCACCACATATTTATCTTTACTATAAATGGATATGTCCACCCTTCCCTCACCTTTTCTGGTCTCCACTATTGCATCATGGGCATTCTTGAGGAGATTGAGTATAACCTGCTGTATCTGATTAGGGTCTGCAGAAATAAAAGGAATATCTCTGTAATCCTTTTTTACAATTATTCCTGAGGCAGAGAATTCATAATCAAGAAGCTCCACCACCTTATCAACTATCTGCCTGAGGTCAATGGATTCCCGTATAGGCTCCCTCTGCCTTGCGAATTCCTTGAGATTCCTTACTATCTTGGAAGCCCTTATGGCAGAGTCGTATATCCTTGATGATATGGTTCTGCAATGCTCAGGGACAGACTCATCAGTCATTGCCATCTCTGCATATCCCACTATTATCTGAAGTGGATTATTCAGCTCATGACTCACGCCCGCCACAAGCTCTCCAAGGGCAGTTAGTTTTTCTGCCTGTGCTGCCCTGTTTGCTAGGGTCTTTATTTCCTCCTCCTTTTCTTTAAGTTGATTCTGGAGTTTCAGAAAGGCATTCCTTACAGGCATAAAGTCATTTCCAAAATCTATCTCCTTCACATCCTTACCATCTGCAATATCCTTTGATGCCCTCACCACAGAAAAGATATTCTTTTCAAGGCTTTTATTAACTATTACAAAGACAGCAAAGAGTAGAGCTCCTCCAGCAAGTATTACAGAAAGGGTAAGGATGCTGATAATCTTTATAGAGCTGATACCAGCCTCTATCCTTCTGCTCATAAGGTTTCTTCCTTTAATGACTGCCTCGGTTGTTAACTCATCCATCTTTTTTAAGATAAGCCTTACTTCTACATCAGAAATATTTCCTGCCTTAACCATATCCTTGAATCTCTCTTTAAGCATGGAAATCCTCTGGATCAAAAAGACTGCCCCTGCATCAGTGCCTCTTCTGTGGCATTCCACACATCCAGACATAAGTGCCTCCAGTTGTCCTGTTATAGAAGAAATAGATTCCTTAGACAGGTCTTCCTCTTTCTGGAGTCTTATAACATATTCACTGAGCCTCTGTCTCTGAAGAAGGCTATCAGTAGCAGTATTGATCATGGTCATGGCTTCATTAAACCTCAGCAGGCTTAAAAAGGCAACCACCGCAGCCCCTGCAAAGAGCAGGATTATAAGGATTATTGCTATGATAAGTGTCCGTTTTATCATGGATAATTATAACAGAAATGAAGACATAAAAAGACTTGATTAATGTTGATAAAAAAGGGGTATCAAGGGGTCTTAATATATTGACCTTATCCTTCCTGTCCTTCTGTCAACTATCACGACATCTACCAAGGTACCATCCTGTTTTGTTATCTCAGCAATAAAACCCCATCTTCTTTCTTTAACAATATTTATTATAAGCTCCTTATCCTGGAAATAAGACCTGAGTATGGCCATTGCCTCTTCAGGACCTTTTACGGGTCTCCTTGCACCATATGATTCTTTCTGAGGGCAGTAAGCTCCATAAGGAGCCCTTCCCTGACCCATGGGACAGTCAGGACAGAGAGGCTGGGAAAAAGAGCGCGAGACTAAAAATAAGGTTGAGGTTAAGGTTAAGAAAAAAATCAAGTTTCTTATCTTCAAAAACTGTCTTAATCCTTTTATACTCCATATCAACCACACGGTCTGTTTTCTCCTTGATCTTTATCTTTAGCCTTTTTATTTACCTTAACCTCAACCCCTTAATCTTAATCCTGAAATATTATAACCCGCATCCACATCTCACACCCATCATGGAACCCCTTCCCATTCTACCACAACCACCAGGACCAACAGTTGGTAGCCCGTAACTGGAGGCAATCTTCTGAATCCTGGTCTGAAGGTCAATAATCTCCTTCCTGAGCTGGGCAATCCTGTCAAGGTCTGGCTTCTCCTTATTATACTCCTGCCCGAGTTCGAGCTTCTTGATATGAAGTTCATCCCTTAGGCTCAGGGTCTCCTTCTGGAATTTCTTGACCTTTTCGATATCAACTCCACTCATATCCATATAATCCCATCCTCCATAACCCCATGGGCCACGGGCATAAACAGTAGCACCAACAGCAAGTATGAGGATAGCAGTAAGGGCAATGAGTATTGATCTCTTCATCTATATCACCTCCTTTCTGCTGTTATCATAACAGGAGATTGTGAAGGGATGGAGAAGAAATTATGAAAAATTGTGAAGACGAAGAGGGCTACACCAGGCCTGTAACTATCAGGACCCTTAAAAGGATGTTTGAATAGAGACCTGCCATGATATCATCAATCATAATTGCAAACCCACCACTGAGTCTCCTCTCAATACTCCTTATGGGAAAGGGTTTGAGTACATCAAAGAACCTGAATAACAGAAAGGCTATCAGGAGGTTTTTCCATTGAGGTATAACTCCAGCCATGCTTACCATATAGCCTGCAAACTCATCAATAACAATATGCCTGCTATCCCTCTCATCAAGGGCCAGCTCAGCCTTATCCGATACATAGACACCGAGGATAAAGATAAAAAGTAAAAAACCATAGAATACAAATCCTTCAATCTTAAAGATCATTAAAAAAATCAGTGCTACAAGGGTCCCCAATGTCCCGGGTGCCAGAGGGATATAGCCTGTAAAAAAAAGAGAAGATATTATAATTGAGGCGCTGATTCTTATTTTTGCTCTTTGAAGCCCTGCCTTGTCAGTTTCCCTATCCAAGGAATCTCCTTATATAAGCTGCCTCTATTACCATATCCTGAAGATTGACACCTCTACCATCTTTTATCGCGCTTATTATCCTTGAGGTTACCTCCCTGTGGGCCATATCCGGCTCATAATCAAAGAGCTCATTCCTGATATTCTTCCTTACCTCCTCTGGAAGTATCTCCAGACATTCAGGATTAAAAAATCTCAGTGCCCTCTCCATATCCTTTTCAAAATTCTCATACACTGATTTAAGGCAGCTGATATCCTCAGCATCAAGTGCATTGAGACCTATGATCTCTGGAGGAAGTCCTATAGAATAACAGGAAGCACAGAACCCGATAACCCTTGGAAGCCTGACCTTCCCCACACTCCTTGAATAACCAAAAAGCCCCACATGGAGTTTCCTCATCCTCCTTGGAGGTATGTAACGGGCAACCTCATTTATCAAAGGAGCAAGATATTCTATCTGCCTCTGATACTCTTTGGAGATCTTTTCAATGAGGGCTACAGAGAGGTCCTCATCCACCTCCCTGAGGGGTCTCCTCTCAAAGGACTTAAGTCTCTTTATCGCCTTTATCACATCCTCCACTGGATTGTCATACTTGAAGGCTGACTGAATAGTAAAGGTCTCAACCTGTGGATATTCTTCTATTACATCATCCACTGTGTAGGGTGTGAGGTTTCCCCTGAAAGGAGGAGACCCCGCACCCAGTATAGGATAAATCTTTATACCTGTTCTTTCAGAAAGCCTTCTCAACCTCTGAAGGGCTATTTTATTGCAGAGTATTGCACTTATCATCCCGTAGTTCATGGCTGGATCAGATCTTGCAAGAAAGACCCTGAGGTAATCAACCTCTTTATCCTTCAGATAATCAGATACTATCTTATGGGCATCAAGCATATGCTCTTTATCTTCAAAAAGCGGTATGATGTTTATTTTTTCTGGATAAAACTGACCTATCCACTGAGCAATGGTTATATCACCAGGAGAGATGGGCTGGTTCTGAATTCCTGAAATAAAATTCCTGTAAAAATAATATATCCTGTTCAGCTCCTCTGCTGAGGTGGTCATCGGAAGTATCACCTCAAAGATTGGAGGTGTATCATCCCCGTAAAAAAGCCTTGCCACATCCATTGACCTCGGAATGCTCTCAAGGGTCTCCACAACCACCTTTGCCTCATCCTTTTCTACAGAAGGATTTGGAAGCCTTAAGGTGAGGAATAGATCCCTGCCGAGTCTCCTGTCCCTGAAAAAATATGGGTATCTTGTGAGGAGTTTCCTTACAACAAAGTCATCTATCTCCTTACCCTCGCTGTCCCACATCTGCTCATCACAGCCAAGATGGCTGAAGGCATAATAGGCCTCTTGAATCTCATCATCACCTGACATATCAGGTGTCTCGGCAAAAAAAGGCACTGTTACATTGTCTGGATGCTGTGTGGACATGACTTTTGGGATATACATGGATTATTTTAACATGAACACA
>CALJEL010000017.1 GCA_938074335.1 uncultured bacterium
ATAGACTGTCAAAGTGGTATAATAAAATTGTGAGGCAGCTGTTTATAATCTCAATTTTAATACTTGCATCAATACTCTGGCTGGTCTTTCATGAAAAAAGAGATAGCCTTCAAAAAAAAGAGGTATCTCCTCTTCAGGAGCTTAATGACATAATTATCAATACAGAAGGTCCAGAGGGTAAGGGCTGGAGACTTGAGGCCACAAAGGCATATATAGATACCAGTGATATTGCTACTCTCTACGAGCTGAGATTTATCTCGGAAAAGGGTAATATAAGTGCTCCTCAGGGAAGATATGAGATTAATACTCAAAGGGCAGAGATAAATGGTGGAGTTATTATTAAACTACCTGATGGATCAGAGGCAAGGATCAGCTCTCTAAGCGTGGAGGCCGGTAAAATAAAAAGCAATGAGTCAGTTGTAATAGAAAAAGGCAATATTATATTAAAGGGTAAGGGGATTGTATCCGATCCTGAAACAGGGAATTTAAAAATACTCAAAGATGTAAGGCTTGAGATAAGATGAATATAAAAAAATATAAGGGGCTGACAGTGATTGTTTTTATATTCTCATTCCTGATGCTTTTTCTTTCCCTACCTCTATTCGCTATTGACAATCAAAATACTCAAAAACCGATCATAATAACCTCTGAAACCCTCACAATAAATAAAAAGGAAAATCAGGCATTCTTCAAAGGTTCTGTAGTCGCAAAAAAGGATAATGTAACAATTTTTTCCGATAACATGCTTGTTAATTATGATGAGACAGGCACAAAGATTAAAACCATAGAGGCAAGCGGGAATGTTAAGGTTTTAAAGGACACAAGGACAATTCTTGCTGACAGGGCAGTATATATTGCCGAGGAGGATAGCATTACCTTTACAGGCGAACCAGTTGCAATGGATGGCAAAAATATGATAAAAGGTGATAAGATAATATATTACATATCAGAAGACCGCTCGGTTGTTTCTAATAGTAAGGTCTTTTTAAAAAATGAATCCACTGGCAAAGATGTTTCAGGCGAAAAATCTGATTAAGAAATATGGCTCCAGGATTGCTGTACAGGACCTAAGCCTTTATGTAAACAAAGGCGAGATAGTCGGGCTTCTCGGTCCAAATGGGGCAGGGAAGACCACCACCTTTTATATGCTTGTGGGTTTTATAAAAGAGGATGGAGGTTCTGTTTATCTTGATGGAGAGGATATAACAGGATATCCAATGTATATGCGGTCAAGAAAGGGGATAGGTTATCTTCCGCAGGAACCATCCATCTTCAGAAAACTGACTGTAAGAGAAAACATCATGGCTGTCCTTGAATTTACAGGAATGAATAAGGATGAGATCAGAAAAAAGACCGAGATGATAATAGAGGAATTCAAATTAAATGAGTTCTCTGAGAGAGAGGGTTATAGACTTTCAGGAGGTGAAAGGAGAAGGACGGAGATCGCAAGGATGCTCAGCCTTTCACCTTCTTATGTCCTTTTTGATGAACCCTTTGCTGGCATTGACCCCATAACTATAACAGAGTTAAAAAAAATGATAAACTATATTAAAGAAAAGGATGTGGGTATTATTATTACAGATCATAATGTGAGGGATACGCTTTCAATTACTGACAGGGCCTATATAATCAGCGAAGGCAGGATACTTGCCCATGGAACTCCTCATGAGCTTATAAACAATGAGGCCGTTAAAAAGACTTACTTAGGGGAGGATTTTAATCTCTGATGTCCATTGAAGGCAGGCTTGATTTAAAACTGGCTCAAAAACTCATACTCACACCTCAGCTCCAGCAGGCTATCAGGCTCCTGCAGATGCAAAAACTGGAGCTTGTTGAGACATTGAATCAGGAGCTTGTGGAAAACCCATTTCTTGAAGAGCTAACAGAAATACCTGAAGAATCCTCTCCTGATGAGAAAGAGCCTGTGGAGACATCAGAAGAGATAGAAAAGCCTCTTGAAAGGCTAATGGAATTCAGGGTGGATGAATATTTTGAGGAGCGTGGCAGTGACGGAAGGGATCTTGGATATTTTAATCCAGGTACAGTAGAGACACCATCCTTTGAAAAATTTGTAAGTAAAAAGCCTGACCTCGCAGAGCATCTCCAGTGGCAGCTAAGACTTTCTCATGCACCTGAAGAGCTCAAGATGGCTGGAGAGGTTATTATCGGAAATATAGATGAAAATGGCTATCTCAGGGCAACCCCTGAGGAACTGAGAAATCTCTCAGGATTCTCTGATGAGATCATAAACAGGGCAATTGAATTAATTCAGACCTTTGATCCTCCTGGCGTCGGGGCAAGGGATATTAAGGAATGCCTGCTGATTCAGGCAAGGTATCTCGGGCTTGGTGGTTCCCTTGTTGAAAAGATTATCCTTAATAACCTTGATGACCTCGAAAAGAAGAAATACCAGAATATAGCAAAACAATACAATGTCTCCATGGATGAGGTGACGCAGGCAATCAAGATAATACAGGGATTTGATCCAAAACCTGGCAGGAATTATTCATCTCAGGAACCAATATATGTGGAGCCGGATGTCTTTATAATAAAAGATGAAGAACAATACAGGATCATCCTGAATGATGATGGCGTGCCAAGATTCAGATTAAACGAAAAATACAGACAGCTCCTGAGTAACAAGGGGCTTCTTTCCAAAGAAGAAAGGCAATTCCTTGAAGACAAACTTCGCTCTGCCATCTGGCTTATAAAAAGTCTTGACCAGAGGAACAGGACAATATACAGGGTGACGGAAAGCATCTTAAAATTTCAAAGGGAGTTTTTTGATAGAGGTATTGATTACCTTAAACCCCTTACCCTCAGACAGGTGGCAAAGGAACTCAATATGCATGAAAGCACAATAAGCAGGGTTACATCTAACAAATATCTTGCCTGTCCGCACGGGATATTTTCATTCAGATTCTTCTTCAGCAGTTCAGTTCAGGGTGATTCTGGAGAGGTCTCATCCACAAAGGTCAAGGAATTAATAAGAAAGATAATCTCTGAGGAAAATCCTTCAAGACCCCTCAGTGACCAGCAGATAGTTGAGATACTAAAAAATTCCAACATACACATTGCGAGAAGGACCGTATCTAAATACAGGACTGAATTAAAGATACTTTCTCAGAATCAGAGAAAGAACTTAGAAAAAAGGGAGGAGCTATGAACATCATTGTCACTGGAAGAAATCTTGAAATTACACCTGCATTAAGAGATTATGCTGAAAAGAAGATGGCAAAGTTTGAGAGATATCTCTCAAACATAACAGAGGCGATTGTAACACTCAGCATTCAGAAATACCAGCACAAGGCTGAAGTCCTCATTAAGGCAAATGGTTATATGATCCAGGCAGAGGGTGTAACAGGGGAGATCTATTCATCCATTGATGAGGTGGTGGAAAAACTTGAAAAGCAGATCAAAAAATATAAGGAAAAGATAAATTCCCATAGAAAGGGAGAGAATAAAAGCCCTTTAACCGCATCAAGCCCGGGTTCTGTATCTGAAAAGGAGCCAAGGATTATAAAGGTCAAGAGATTTGATATTAAGCCCATGAGTCCTGAAGAGGCTGCCATGCAGATGGAGCTCCTTGATAAGGATTTCTTTGTCTTTGAAAATGAAAGGACAGGTCAGTTTAATGTTATATATAAAAGGAATGATGGGAATTATGGCCTTATAGAGCCGTTGAAATAGAGTTTAGACTGTTTATTTAAGTCCCAGTACATCCTGCATATCATAAAGTCCAGGTGATTTATTCACTATCCAGCGGGCAGCCCTCAATGCTCCCTTTGCAAAGGTATCCCTGCTTGATGCCTTATGGGTTATCTCAATCCTCTCACCTATCCCACCAAAGATTACGGTATGCTCGCCAACAATATCGCCTGCCCTTATGGTCTGTATGCCGATCTCTTTTTTAGTCCTTTCACCTATTATACCCTTTCTTGCATAAACAGCCACTTCATCAAGATTCCGGCTCAGGGTATCAGCAATAATCTGTGCCATCTTCATGGCGGTACCACTTGGTGCATCTTTTTTCAATCTGTGATGTGCCTCTATGATCTCTATGTCATATTCATCTCCAAGAACCCTTGCAATATCCTTAAGAACCTTTAGCAGAAGATTTACACCAACACTCATGTTAGGTGCCATAACACAGGGGATCTGAGTGGCAAGTGTCCTGAGCTCCTCAAGCTCCTCCTTTGAAAAACCGGTTGTTCCTATCACCATTGCCTTTTTGAGCTTCGCAGCAAGCCTGAGATGCTCCAGTGTGATAGCGGGAAAGGAAAAATCTATAATAACATCTGCATTCTTAAAAGCCCTCTCTGGTTCATCTGTAAGGATAACACCTGTTTCCCTGAGACCCAGCAAGGGACCTATGTCCTTTCCTGTATGCTCATGCCCTTTTCTTTCCAGCGCTCCTTTTAAAACAAAGCCCTCTTCCTGAAGACCAAGGCTTACAATCCTGCTACCCATCCTTCCTAAGGCTCCCGAAACAGCAAAGGAAATCATAATCAAGTACCTCCTTATTTAAGGAATACCTTTCAAGCTCAAGGCATTTATCCTGTATGTAAGACTCCTCATAGAGGAATAACCTGTTACTCAGACCCTGCGCTCAACTCTTCCTGCCCTTCTGTTTTCTTTATCTCCCTATCCTGTTCCACCACAGGTATCCTGTATTCCTCAGAGGCCCATTTGCCAAGGTCAATAAGCTTGCACCTTTCAGAACAAAAGGGCCTCCAGGGATTTTCATGCCATGTTGTAACAGTCTTGCATATGGGGCAGATAATCTTCATATTAAAATTTTAACATAAATATTCATCAATAATTATCTTCAACCCCGTAATCTGCCATTAGAAATTTATAAAAAGCCTTTAATAGAACTGGCAGTCTGCCCAAAAAGGCTTTACCTGCGACACCTTAGTGTAATACTATTAATAAGCTTACTATACATAACTAACTTCACCTTTTGGGTGAAGACTTTTTGCTACATAATAAATAAAATTTGTCGCGTTGTAAAGACTTTGAGGCAGACTGCCAGTTTTCTAATGGCAAAATAGAGTTCAACCCTGAACTGCCAGTAGAAGGTTTACAACAAACTGCTCTAAGTTTGAGTCAGCCTGCTTTTTTATTGGTAAATCACGGTTCGATAATTTCTGGAAGGAACATAACGACCTGAGGGAAATAGGTACATAAAAAAAGCAAAGCTATCAATACACCTATAAAGGGTAATATCTCTTTTATGATTAAAGAAAGAGGTGTACGGGTAAGACCATTCATTATAAACAAAAGCATACCAAAGGGAGGGGTAATAAGGCCTATCATCATATTGAGGACAATGACCACGCCAAAATGCACAAGGTCTATGCCTGCCTTTTCAACCACGGGAAGGACCACGGGAACAGCGATAAGCAATAACACAATCGTGTCAACAAAACAGCCAAGGAAAAGAAACAGTATATTTATTAAAAAAAGGATCCCCCATTTGCTCGTAGTTATTCCAAGAAGTACATCAGCTACCCTTGAAGGTAACTGTTCACGGGCAACCACATAACCAAACAGAAAGGCTCCTGCGATAATAAAGGTTAGAAAACCCGTGCTTTCAACCACATCCTTTATAACTGATATTACCTCTTTTATTCCTGCTTCTCTGTAAATAAGTGTCAATAACAGTAGTGCATAAAGGGCTGCAACTGCTGCAGCCTCAGTTGCCGTAAATATACCTCCATAGATCCCGCCAAGCAATATCACAGGGGTCAGAAGCGGAAGAAAGGCCTGTCTAAATGATCCCCAAAATGTTCTTATATTAGATCTCTCAATTCCTTCATATCCTCTTTTTACCGATATAAAATGGATAAGTATCATCATGCTAACACCCATCAGTATGCCAGGGACTATACCTCCAAGAAAGAGCTTTCCAACAGATGCACCTGAAACCATTGAATATAAAACCATGGGAATGCTTGGTGGTATGATGGGCCCTATGGTTGCTGATGCTGCTGTCACCGCACAGCTAAAGGGTCTGTCATACCTTGCGTCATCCATAGCCCTTACCTCCATGAGTCCAAGTCCTGAGGCATCTGCAAGGGCAGAACCGGTCATGCCAGAGAAAATGAGGCTTGCCATGACATTTACATGAGCAAGCCCACCCCTTAAGTGACCGACCATTGAGCCAGCAAATCTGAATATCCTTTCTGTTATACTCCCTGTATTCATAATCCTTGCAGTGAATATAAAAAAGGGGACAGCCAGAAGGACAAATTTATCCTTGAACCCAAATACCATTACCTCTGTCACCACGCCAAGGTCAATACCCTCTATCATGAAATAGAGCACCGATGAGGCAACCATACCAAGGGCGATCGGCATCCTGAAGACGAAGGCGGCTATAAAGACTCCTATCCATACCACCACTGCCATGCTCATACACGGACCCTTATTGCAAACCATTCCTTAATATGAAGGACTGTCTTTATACCAACATGTATAACGATGAGGATTATCCCGAATGGAAAGATAAGGAGTATCGAGCCCCAGGGGATCCCGAGTGCAGAGGACCTGATATTACCAGTGAACTTTATATATGAAAGGCTTGAAGGAATAAGTGAGAGCAAAATCAGGATTATAAATATGTTTGAAAGGATGCTTATAACAGCTCTGACCTTAAGAGGAAACCTTTCGTATATAAGATCAAATACTATATGTGTGCCTTTTCGTGCTGCAATAGCAGCACCAAAATAAATTACATAGATAAAACAGAATATTGACAGCTCAAAGGGCCATATAAGTGGGGTGCCAAGTATGTATCGATAGAATATCTGTATTGTTACAGCAAAGAACATGACAATGAAAAAAAGTACACCTCCGAAATCCTCAATAATCTCCATAATCCTGAGCAGATATCTATCCATCATTCATCCAGTCAGTAATTGTCTCTTCACCTTCATCCTTTTCGCCCATCTCACAATGAGCACACTATCACCTGAAGTTTTTTCAAGATTGCCTTAGCCACCCTAAACTGCCGATAGGAATGGCGGGGATGCCGAAAGGGCAATATCGCGACACCTTAACAGAGCAGTAGAGCAACAGAGCAGCAGCGCAGCAGTTAAATAATAATTCCTTAATAAAAACTACTGCTCTACTGCTCTGCTGGTCTGCTGCTCTATTAATAAAAACTACTGCTCTACTGGTCTGCTGCTCTCAGAAGGCTTTGAGGCATA
>CALJEL010000018.1 GCA_938074335.1 uncultured bacterium
ACTTATCGGGCTTGCATCAGCACTTTCAGTTGGCATAGTAGTAGGCGCCATTCTGGGGACAAGCCTTGGGTATGTTATTGAGGCAATCTCCCATGCCTTGAGAGCAAAGCCTGCAGAGGAACCTGCTGAGGTAAAGACAAAATAATCTAAAAAGAGGGCGGGCTTGCCCGCCCTCTTTTTATTTCATCAGTTTTATAAACTCCTCCACCTTAAGGGCAGGCATGCTTAAAAGCTCAACAGAACCCCTTGCACCCATCTCAACGGACATCTTCATAACAGTATTATTATCAGGTGCCTCAACTATGTTTACAAAATCATAGGGCCCGAGCACCGCAAACTGCTCAAGTACCTTTATGCCCATCTTTTCAAGCTCCTTATTCACCTCAGATATTCTTCCAGGCCTCTCCTTGATCGTCTTTCTCCCCTCATCTGTTAATTTGCTTAAGACTACATAATGGGGCATGATTACACCTCCCAACTATGAATTTGTGAAGCCGGAGAAAATGCCTCACCTGATTAAAGGATACCAGAAAAAGAGGTCATTGTCAAAGTCTGTTTGACAAAGGTCTTTATTTTATGATTTAAATCATTGTAGGGTGATAGGGTTTTAAGCAACAATCTTATTAAATTCTCAAAATCTTAAAGGAGGTGTGTCCTATGAGTAACAAAGCCCTGAGAAACCTCTTTGCCTTCGGCAGCCTTGGCTTCTTCGTGATCTTTGTGATCCTCACCATTGATACAATGGGTAAGCTTGATAAAAGGGCACCAGAGATCACTGAAGAAGTCAACCTTGGCAAAAAGGTCTGGCACAAGTATGATTGCATTGGCTGCCACACGATCCTTGGAAACGGTTCTTACTTTGCTCCTGATATGACAAAGATATCTGAGAAAAAGCCAAAGGAATACCTCAAACAGTTCCTGATGGATCCAAAATCCGTGAATCCAAAGGCAAGCATGCCAAAATTTGGCATCACCTCTCAAGAGGCAGACCATCTTATAGCCTTTCTTGAATGGATATCAAAGGTTGACACAAATGGATGGCCTCCAAAACCTTTACTTGCTCAGGCAGTGGCTGTAACAGGTGCTGAGCTATCTCCAGGACAGAGGCTTTATCAGCAGCTTAATTGCTCAGCCTGCCATATGCTCAATGGTATAGGTGGAACAACGGGACCTGACCTCACTCATGTAGGTTCAAGGCGTGACAGGACATGGATACTCGGCCATTTCAAAGACCCTAAGGCTTATGTTCCAAATTCTGCCATGCCCAGTTATGGTCATCTCTCAGAAAAAGAGCTCAATGAGCTTACAGATTTTATGATTTCCCTTAAATAGGAGGTGAATAAAAATGACTGTTAAATATGAAAGTCAAAAGATTGCACAGAATTTCTTTACCTTTGCTGTGTTGCTCTTTCTTGTTCAGGTTGCTGTAGGGATTATTGCTGCATTACAGTTCATATGGCCAGATTTCTTTATATTGAATTTCAATATAATAAGGTCCCTCCACATCAATGCCCTCGTTGTATGGCTTCTTGTTGGCCTGATGGGTGCTACCTACTATGTTGTTCCTGAGGAATCAGAGACAGAGCTCTGGAGCATTCCACTTGCAAGATTCCAGTTCTGGGCAACAGTCGTAACTGTTACACTTGTGGTACTTGGATATATCTGGATGGGAATAAATCCACAGGCAAATTCAACAAGCCTGTTCGGAACAGGTATTTTAAATGAGGGAAGGGAATATATTGAAGCACCAAGATGGGCTGATATCCTGATTGCCCTTTCTGTGATAATCTTTTTGATAAATAACTTCATGACTGTTATGAAGACAAAGAAGTGGACAGGTATTCAGGGAACGCTACTTGCAGGACTCACATTCCTTGCCCTCATGTATATCCCGGGGATGTTTTATACAAAGAGTATGGTTAAAGATCAGTTCTGGTGGTGGTGGGTTGTGCATCTCTGGGTTGAGGGTGCCTGGGAGGTTATTGCTGGCGCACTCCTTGCATTCATGCTTATGAAGACCCTCAATGCCCAGAGACATGTGGTTGAAAGATGGATGTATGTTGAGGTTGCCCTTGTGCTCTTTACAGGGATACTCGGAACAGGCCATCATTATTACTGGATAGGAACTCCTCCATACTGGCTCTGGATAGGCGGGATATTCAGCTCTCTTGAGCCGATTCCCCTTCTTGTTATGGTATGGGATGCCTTCAGGACAACGAGGGAATACAGGACTGTCACAAATAAAGTCGGCCTCTTCTATGCAGTTGCCCATGCCATATTCAATTTTGTTGGTGCAGGCCTGTGGGGTGTAATACATACCCTTCCTCAGGTCAATAAATGGACTCATGGCACCCAGATAACTACTGCCCATGGTCACCTTGCCTTTTATGGTGCTTATGTGCTTCTGGTGCTTTCAATGATATATGTGACACTTCCAGTTATAAGAGGAGTAAGGGAATTTTCTGGCTCAAGGGCCTATCAGGCCTTCTGGTGGATGACCATCTCTATGATATTCATTGTGCTTACAATTACAGGTGCTGGAATGGTCCAGACCTACATGGAAAGGCTCATGGGTCTTGATTATGTTGCTGTAAAGACAAACTACAATCTGTGGTTCTGGATATTCAGGGCTATATTTGGTGTGGGATTCCTTATCGGAGTTGCCATATTTGTGATTGACTATTTCAGACTTGGCAAAGAGCCTTTAAAAATTGGCACACCAGAGGCTGTGAAGATAACAGGATAAAAAATTTACTTTAAACACAGGGCGTATGGATTCATGATATAATCTATACGCCCTTTTTTATTTCAGCTGCTGGAGGTTATATGAAAAAGGTATTCCAATTATTACTTTCGGCACCAATTCTTTTATACATGCTTTCCTTAATAATTATCCCCTCCATATCAATGGCAACTACAGAATATGCAAGACAGACAGGTATGAGCTGCTCTCACTGTCATGTAGATGAAACAGGTGGTGGTGAACTCACCTCAGAGGGTAAAAGGTTTCTTGAGGAAAGGAAGTTAAAAGGACTTTACAGACCTCTTACAAAGACACAGAGGACAGTGAGGTTTATGATTGGATACATTCATCTCATTGTTGCCATTGCATGGTTTGGAACAATACTTTATGTTCATATACTCCTCAAGCCTGCCTATGCAGCAGGAGGACTACCAAGGGGAGAATTAATGCTTGGATGGATTTCGATAATACTTCTTGCCATTACAGGGACACTTCTTAGCATAGCAAGGATCCCCACATGGCATGCCCTTTTTTCAACAAGATTCGGTGTGCTGTTAAGCATAAAGGTAGCACTTTTTCTTGTCATGGTAACAACTGCCTTTATCGTGACCTTTATTATTGGACCGAGGCTCAGGAGACATCTTTTTAAGGTTCCTCAAAAAAAAGAGGAATTTACCCTTGAGGAGCTCCACCAGTTTGATGGAAAGGAGGGAAGACCAGCCTATATTGCCTATAAAGGAAGGGTCTATGATGTATCAGGAAGCAAACTCTGGAAGGATGGTTCCCATGCAAGGAAACATCTTGCAGGTCATGACCTTACTGATGCCCTGAAGACCGCTCCTCATGGTGAAGAAAAGGTACTTACATTGCCAGTAGCTGGCAGGATAGTGGAGACCCATAGACCAGAAAGACCCTTGCCAGTAAAGCTCTTTTATCTCTTTGCGTATATGAATCTTGTGCTTGTATTTCTTATAACCCTTATAATTGCCCTCTGGAGATGGGGATAGTTTTTAAAAATAATTTTGAGGTAGCCTGAAGGCTACAGTGTGTTTTCTCCAAGGGCAAGTTTTATTATATTTCTGATCTGGAATATATCAAAAGGCTTTGGTATGAAAGTATAGGAGTGTCTCTCTATCTCAATCTCAGCCTCATTGTCAAGCAAGCAGGCTGTTATAATAACTACCTTTGTTGATGGAGATCTCTCTTTTATCCTTTTCATAAGATCAATGCCGCTCAGGTCAGGAAGGTTCACATCAATAAAGCAGAGGTCATAATGGGAGGTGTTGATCTCCTCTAAGGCCTCGGTGCCAAGGCTGCAGTCCTTTACTTCAATCTTATCAGACCGTATAGCCCTTGCAAGGCTCTGCCTTATGAGGGGTTCATCATCTACTATTAGTACCCTCCTCTTCATATCCTGTCCCCTTATAAAAACAATAGCAAATTGCATACCAGGTTATATTAATGCATTTTATTTAAAAATTAATGTGTTAAGAGATAAGCAAGAGACAAAATTGGGGCATAAAACTGACCTGAAAGTGTTATTTCACACACCTTAAGTTTACTGCTGATTTATCTATCCCCTGGGGAGTAAGCCCCTCACCTCGTAAGTGAGGGAAAAAAGGTCTTAAATAGAGCAACAGAGCAGCAGCGCAGCTGGTAGCCGCAAGCTTTAGCTTGCGTTATTTTGTACTTCCACCATTTATCGCAGGCTGAAGCCTGCGGCTACCTCATTGCTCTACTGCTCTGCTGGTCTACTGCTCTATCTGTCGCACTATCGCACTGTAGCACTACTTAGTAAGCCACAGACAAGAATGTCTATGCTACTTTTGTAAGCCACAGACAAGAATGTCTATGCTACTTGCTCTGCTGCTCTATCAATTATGGTAAAATACCTTAATGCAATTTGCTCCAGAAATACAAGACCACAGGCATATGCATACTAACTCACTATTAAGGCACATTATCACGGTGGTGCTCTTCAGTGCTACTCTTTTACTTCTCTGTCACTGCGGGGGAAGGTCTGCTCAAAAAGAGGCTGATTTTTATTATAAACTCGGGGCTTCCTATATGAGGGAAGGTGAGCTCCAGAAGGCCTTTGTGCAACTACAGAAGGCAAAGGAACTTGACCCTGCGAATAAAGAAACCCTCAATCTCCTTGGCCTGCTGTATTTTCAGTTTGAAGACTATGACAATGCCATAAAACATTTCAAAAGGGCAATATCCATTGACAGGAATTTTTCTGATGCAAGGAATAATCTTGGAACAGTTTATGCAACTCAGAAGAGATGGGATGAGGCAATCAAAGAGTTTAAAAGGGCAATAGATAATCCTCTATACCAGACACCTGAAGTCGCATTAACAAATCTTGGTTTTGTGTATTACAGGATAAAGAAATATGATGAGGCAATAGATGCCTTCAATAAGGCCCTTAAGAGGAATCCAGATTTTATAAGGGCCTATCTTGGTCTCAGCCTTTGCTATAACAAAAAGTCACGATATGGAGAGGCTGCCTCTTATATGGAAGAGGCTCTTAAAAGAGAGCCAGAGTATAAGGGAGACAGGCTTAAGGCCATTAAAGGTATGGAAGAAAGACTTCTTAAGGCTCAGGGTGATGAGGCAGAAGACCTTAAGGATTATCTTGAGATCCTGAGGTATTAAGGTTGCTTGCTGAAAAGGCCCTTGAACTTATAAATGAAGCCCGTGAGGCCCTGAAATTTTCAAGGCCAGTTTATTCAGGTTTCAGGGTTGGTGCTGCAGCCCTTGGTAGTTCCGGTCAGATATACAGAGGCTGCAATTTTGAAAATCCATCATTGATGATGAGTCTGTGTGCTGAAAAGCTGGCCATACTCAAGGCCCTTTCAGAAGGAGAAGAGGATATAAAGGCTGTTGCAATTGTTTCAGACAGTAAAGATTATTGCCTTCCCTGCGGTTCCTGCAGGCAGTTTATATTTGAATTTGCACCTGTAGCAGATATCTATACTGATGGGAAAGAGGGCATTAAAAAATATTCTATTTTTGAACTACTACCAGAGGCATTCAGGCCATAACCCATGATAATTCCAAAGTCCACAACTGGTATAGGAAGCCTCCCACATCAGGATGCTAATGAGGCTGTGAAGTTTGTGCTTAAGGCTTTTGACATCCCTTTCTGGCCACAATTACCAAGGAGGTCTCTTCTTGAGGGAATGGTAGCCCAGTTTACAGAAGGTATGCCACAGATAAGGATTGACAGGGATGGAACTGTCTGGGCTCACAGGGATTCTGAAGAAGAACTCCAGAGATTCTATGAAAGTTATACAGATTCAACACTCCTTGCCGTATCCGAGGATTATGCAAAGGGGCTTCACGAATTTCTGAGAGAGACAAGAAAGGGAAGATACAGGGTCATTAAGGGCCAAATCACAGGTCCTGTGACCTTTACACTTGGTATAAGACTCAGGGATGGTAATCCCATTTATTTTGATGAAGAATTAAGAGAGATAGCACTTATGGTTCTGAAGGCAAAGGCACGGTGGCAGATAGAGATGATGCGGCCCCAGACAGATAATTTACTTCTCTTTGTTGATGAGCCTGTACTTTCAGTAATTGGAGGAAGTGCCTATCTTGCCATAGCTCCGGAGGAGCTCCGCAGACTTATTGGAGAGCTTGTAAGCTCCATATCAGAGGCAGGTGCAATCCCGGGGATTCATTGTTGCGGGAGTGCAGATTGGGATATGGTGATTCGTTCAGGAGTCAGGGTGCTCAGCTTTGATGCCTATGAGCACTTCACCTCTGTACTTGCAGGAGCAGAGGCGATCCTGGAATTCCTTAAAAAAGGTGGCTATCTTGCCTGGGGCATTGTGCCAACCACAGAGACCATAAACAAAGAAACTATAGACTCCCTTATCAGAAGGTTTCTTGAAAATATGGAGGCCCTCTCAAGATTTGTCCCCCAGGAACTACTGAAAAGCCGGATTCTACTTACACCCTCCTGTGGAATGGGTTCAAGGACATTAGAAGAAACCCACAGGGTGATACAGTTTCTTTTAAGATTAAAAGAGGAACTTGACTCATGAAAAGGGGGCTCTTTATAACCTTTGAAGGCATAGAAGGCTGCGGAAAAACCACCCAGGCAAAGCTTCTTTATGAGCATTTATTGAAAGAGGGATACAGGGTAATACTCACGGAAGAGCCTGGCGGTACCGAGATAGGCATCAAGATAAGAAAAATTCTTCTCAATAAAGGACATGACTCAATGCATCCATTGACTGAACTCTTTCTTTACAATGCATCAAGGCTCCAGCATGTAATGGAAAAGATAAGACCTCTCCTCAATAAACAGTATATTATAATCTCGGACAGATTCATGGATTCTACCTTTGCCTATCAGGGCTATGGTAGAGGTATAGATATAAACCTCATCAAATGCCTTGATGAAATATCAAGGCAGGGCTTAAGACCTGATATTACCTTTTTGCTTGACATCGAACCAGAACTGGGTCTTAAAAGACATTCTTCCAGAGAACTTGACAGGCTTGAAAAAGAGTCCATTGAATTTCACAGGGCTGTCAGAGATGGATACCTTGAGATTGCCCGTGCAGAGCCAGAAAGGTTTATAATTATCCCTGCCATTAGATCAATAGAAGAGATCCATGATATGATTATGGAAAAATTAAGGGCCCTGATATGTCATTCAGGAACATTATAGGTCAGGGCATACCCCTCAGGATACTCAGGGGCATGCTTAAGAAGGGCAGATTACCCCATGCATTTCTTTTTACAGGAGAACCTGGAGTGGGGAAATTATTAACTGCAAAGGAGCTCCTTAAGGCAATAAACTGTAAAAACAGAGATGCAGAATTCAATTCCTGTGATGACTGTAGAAACTGCAGACTCATAGGCTCCTTTAACTTCCCTGACCTTTTTTTCATAAAACCAGAGGGAGACCAGATAAAGGTCGAAACCATAAGGGAGCTTAATGAATTCTTAAGCAAGACCCCCTATGAAGGATCCACAAAAATGGTTCTCATAAATGAGGCAGACAAACTTAATATGAATGCAGCCAATGCCTTTCTTAAGACCCTTGAAGAACCTCCCAGGGATTCTCTAATTATACTGATAACAGAAAAACCTGACCTTTTGCCCGATACAATCCGCTCAAGATGTGTGCGAATAGCCTTTACGCCATTGAGTAAAGGAGAGACCTTAGAGGTACTAAAAGGGCTTAAAACTGTCTCCTCTTCTGCAAGGGAAGAATTTTCCGGGACGGAGGCTTTTGAGGCCTTAATAGAAGGAAGACCTGGATTGATGGCGGAGGAGCATTTCGGAAAATATATAGAAGTCCTTAAACATTTACACGAGGAGACCTTTAAATCTCTTGAAGAAGATCTTAAAAAAGAAAGGCTCATGATTATAATTGAGTTGCTTCTAATATATTTGAGAGACAGAATCGTTGACCTTGTCAACAAAAACTTAACACAAACTCATTCATTAATAATAAATAAAGATCTCTTCCCTGCTATGAATAGGCTTCCTGATAGTGGCAGACTCAAAGAGCTTCAGGTTATAATAGAAAAATATAGAAAGCTCCTCCATATAAGGGAATTGATGCAATTCAATCTCAATCTTAAAATCACATGGAACTATATAAAGACCATCATTCAGGCTTAAGGCGTCAGCCTATCCTCAGCCTGAGGAGGACGAATGAAGATAGTAAGTGTTAGGTTTAAACCATGTTCTAAACTTTATGATTTTGATACAAATGGGCTTGAACTCAAGCCTGATGACCATGTTGTTGTGGAGACAGAAATGGGGCTTTCTATCGGAAAGGTGATTATAGGGCCAAGGGATGTGGAAGACCCATCCAGCTACTTAAAAGAAGGGCAGCAGGCACTTAAAAAAATTTTGAGGATAGCCACGGAGGAAGACCTTCAGCAAAGAGAAAAAAATAAGGAAGTGGAAAAAGAGGCCTATGATTTCTGTCTTGAAAGGATAAGACATAGAAACCTGCCCATGAAGCTGATTTGCACCGAGGCCACCCTTGATAAAAAAAGAATAATATTCTACTTCACTGCTGATGGCAGAATAGACTTCAGAGAACTTGTAAAGGACCTGGCTGCTAAGTTCAAGACAAGGATAGAGATGAGGCAGATTGGTGTAAGGGATGGTGCTAAGGCACTCGGAGGCATCGGGGTATGCGGAATGAAAGAGGTCTGCTGCAGGACCTTCCTTGTCAATTTCGCACCCATATCAATAAAGATGGCAAAAAAACAGGAGCTTGCCCTGAACCCGGGAAAGCTCTCAGGACTCTGTGGAAGGCTCATGTGCTGTCTGAGCTATGAATATGAGGAAGGCATGGAGGGCTCAGAGGAATTCATGCTTATAGAAGATAGGGAATAAAGACATGAAGGACAGGAACTGTTTTTATGTAACGACACCAATTTATTATGTAAATGACATCCCCCATATAGGTCATGCCTATACAACAGTGGCTGCTGATGTCCTTGCACGGTTCTGGAGACTCATGGGTAAAGAGGTATTCTTTCTCACAGGGACTGATGAGCATGGACAGAAGGTGGAGCAGGCTGCTCAAAGGAAGGGACTGAGTCCAAAGGAACATGCAGATATCATGGTCAAGAACTTCCAGCATCTCTGGAAGGAATTGAATATATCAAATAATGCCTTCATAAGGACAACTGATGAAGAACATAAAACTATTGTTCAGGAATTACTGAGTGAGTTGTGGAAAAAAGGAGAGATAGTTAAAAGGACCTACACTGGCTGGTACTGTATACCTGATGAAAGATTCTGGACAGAGAAAGAACTGGTTGATGGAAAATGCCCTGACTGTGGAAGAGCTGTAGAATATATATCTGAGGATAACTATTTTTTTCTGATGAGCAGATATCAGGAAAGACTTATCAGGCACATAGAAGATAACCCCTATTACATACTTCCTGAAACAAGGAAAAATGAGGTCCTTGGTTTTTTGAAAAATCAGCCACTGGGAGATCTCTGCATCTCCAGACCAAAATCCCGACTGAGCTGGGGCATAGAGCTTCCCTTTGATAGAGACTATGTAACCTATGTGTGGTTTGATGCACTTGTAAATTATTATTCTGCCACAAAATACCTTGCCCCGCAGGGTATAGGATGGTGGCCTGCAGACCATCATCTTATTGGGAAAGACATCCTTATGACCCATGCTGTCTACTGGTCAACCATGCTCATGGCCCTTGAGCTGCCACTGCCAGGAAACATCTTTGCCCATGGCTGGTGGACAGTGGAAGGAAAGAAGATGTCAAAGTCTCTTGGAAATGTTGTTGATCCTTTTCAGGTCATAAAGGAATTTGGTGTTGACCAGTTCAGATATTTTCTCCTTAGAGAGGTACCCTTTGGACTTGATGGTGATTTTTCAAAGGATGCCATGATACAGAGGATTAATACAGACCTTGCAAATGACCTGGGAAATCTCCTCCAGAGGACACTTTCCATGATAACAAAATACTTCAATGGATTAATACCAGAGCCTGAAGATATAGAGAAGGATCTAAAAACAATTGCTGAGGGAGCCCTTGAAAAGATTGAAAGGAACCTCACATATCTATCATTTCAGAAGGTCCTTGAGGAGATATGGCAGATAGTTGGAGCTGCAAATAAATACATTGATTCATCTCAGCCCTGGGCACTGGCAAAGGACCCCTCAAAACTGGGGAGGCTCAGGACAGTGCTTTATAGCGCTGCTGAGGCACTGAGATTTACAGGTTATTATCTTATGCCCTTTATGCCAGGGGCATCCAGGAGGCTTCTTGAACAGATGGGAATCACTCCTTCTAATCCGAATATAAAAGAAGAGGCCAGATGGGGAAGGCTCAAACCCGGGACAGTCATTAAAAAGATTGAGCCTCTCTTTCCAAGGATAATTCCAACACCCGCTCGCCTCCGCCGCCTATAAATCTATACCTCGTAGGTGGCAGTTCAGGCAAGACCGTAGTCCTTCAGAACCTTTTTCAGTTTTTCTTTATTTGCCTCTGCCATCTCACAGAGTGGAAGTCTGAATTCCTCTGCTATCTTACCCATCATGGCGAGGGCAGTCTTTACAGGTATTGGGTTAGTCTCTATGAACATTGCCTGATTGAGTGGTTCAAGCTTATAGTGAAGTCTTCTTGCATCCGCTATGTCTCCCTTAAACCAGGCATTGCACATATCTGCCACATCCTTTGGTGCTATGTTTGCTGTTACGGATATCACCCCTTTACCTCCCAGACAGAGAAGCGGAAATGTGGTAAAATCATCACCTGATATAACAGTTATCCTCTCTCCGCAGAGCCTTATTATCTCACTTACCTGTTTCATATCTCCTGTTGCCTCTTTTATAGCAACGATATTCTTTATCTCAGCAAGCCTTGCCACGGTAGAGGGAAGGATATTTACAGCGGTCCTTCCAGGGACATTGTAAAGGACAAGCGGAAGGCCTGTTGATTCTGCCACCTTTTTATAATGTCTGTAAAGGCCTTCCTGAGTGGGTTTGTTATAATAAGGTGCTACAAGTAGTGCTGCATCAGCACCATCCTTTTCTGCCCTCTTTGTTATCATGATAGTCTCATCAGTAGAGTTTGCACCTGTGCCTGCGATAACAGGGATGCGCCTCCTCACAACCTCTACTGTAAACTTAATAACCCTGTAGTGCTCCTCATAATCAAGGGTAGCAGATTCACCTGTCGTGCCACAGGGTACAATTCCATGGGTGCCTTCCCTGATATGCCACTCAATAAGGTCACCAAGTGCCTTTTCATCAACCTTTCCATTTTTAAAAGGTGTCACTATTGCCACTATTGAGCCTTTAAGTTCCATGATAAACCTCCCCATCTTTAATTCAAATAAACAATCTGGGATTAGTTTAAGAAATCGCTTCAACAAGTGTCAATCCTATAAATATCCGATGCCGATAGAAATTTCCAATAAACCCTTCAATAAAACTGGCAGGCTGCCGATATTTTGGGGACCCCGCTTGCGACACCCTCTGAAAAATAAAAAGGGTAGGCTGCTGAAAGGGCTTTACCAGCGACACCTTAGTGTAATATAGTTATGAAATGAATAAGCTTACTATACCTTAATTAAACCCATCCCTTGAGTGAAAACCTTGTGTTACCAGATAAATAAAAATCGTCGCTTTGTAAAGCCCTTGAGGCAGACTGCCCTTTTTAGCATTATAAAGCGTTGAAGCTGACTGCCAGTAGGATATCGGCAAATCAGGGAATATTCTGGTGGTTGCTCTGATGCTTTTACGGCATCCTCAATGACAGAACGCTTCCTACTTCAACTAAATCGTGGATATAGTGCCTTCAATATCCTTTATTAATTTTTTTAAAAGCTCATCAATCCTTTCAGTCTCCCTGGCTATGTCTTCCAGCAACAAACTGGCATCTGGATTCAGGTCCTTTATCCTCTCTGCCCATTCCCTGTAGGTCCTGCTATGTTCCTGATTGTGCTCTATCCAGTGATGAAGGAGTCTTTTTAATTTCTCAATCTCATTCATATATTCCTCCAGTAAACCCTGTTTCAATGTTTATGGAAAAAGCTGTGCGAATGAAGATGCCTGTGCAATACTCCTCCATGACAGTGCAGGTGTTCATGAATGAGGTTGACCTTGAGAAGCAATGCCTCATCAGAGAGTATCTCTTCGTAAGAGCCAACCTTTTCTATACTGTGTTCCTCTGAAAGAACGGCAACCTTCGCCCCAAGCTCCTCCACAAGGCTCAGGTCATGTGTTGTGAGGACGATGGTCTTCTTAGCCTCGGTATTTAGATAAAGTATCAGTTCAACCAGAAAACACTGGGTCCTTGGATCAAGTCCTGATGTGGGCTCATCAAGGAGCAGTATCTCTGGATTCATTGTAAGCACCGAACCTATGGCAACCTTTTTTTTCTCACCACCAGAAAGCATATAGGGTGGCCTGTCCTGAAGTGCCTTTATCTCAAGTATCTCCATAATCTCCTCTGCCCTTTCATGAGCCTCATCCTTTGAAAGACCAAGCTGAAGTGGCCCGTAGATAAGCTCTTCATAAACATTTGCTGAAAAGAGCTGGACATCAGGATCCTGAAAGACATATCCCACAGCTGACCTGAAGTCTTTAAGGAACACAGGGTCCTTCAGAGAGTCCTCTGTTACCTCTTTATCCTTAAAAAATACCCTGCCTGAGCAGGGATACAAAAGGCCTGCCATTATCTTCAATAGGGTAGATTTCCCACTCCCATTTGCACCTATTATTGCAATCCTTTCACCTTTATCTATGGTGAAGGAGATATCAATTAGGGCTGGCATATTGCCATTATAACTGTAATTCACCTTTTCAAGCCCTATGTAGGTGGTGGCAAAACCTGACGAAGTGCTTTCACAGCTCTGAACAGCTTTTCCCTTATGTCTGCCTGAGGCAAGACCCGATCCCCTTGCCTTCATGGCATAAGTGACCTCCTCTCCCGTAACCATAGTCTTTTTAAAAAGAAAGTGTATCCTGCCACTCAGCCAGTTCTCTAACATGGTGCTGTCGAGCCTTCCAAGAAACCTTGCCTTTTTTGCAAGATAAAAATCCTCAACCACCCTTGCAAAGACAAGTAAGTATCTATAAGAAAGCATCAGAATCATGACAAAGGGCAGGGGTATTTTAAATTTCTTCAGGGTGAGCATAATCTCCTCAAAGCTCGTAGTCCTTAAAAGTATAAAGACAGAGGTAACAGAATTAAATACCCTCATGGTAAGTAAAGAGACCCTTTCAATCCCCTGAGCTGTAAAACCTATCTCCTGCGGGATATGATAAATCCAGAAGTCATAAGAACCCTTCAGGCTAAAAAGCCTGATAACCACATTGCCCTCAACAAAGAGATTTATTGCACCAGGAAGGCTAAGCAAAAATCCGAAGAAAAAGGTTATAACAAATACCCTTCTATAGAGTCCTGATAGGTTGAGCCTTCCAGCAAGGGCAAGACAGAATAAAAAACCCGCAAGCAGTAGAAGGACAGAAGGCCTGTTTGTTATACCTGCAAGAAATATAATTGAAAAGGCACATATAATCTTTATCGCTGGCTGGAGCCTTCTTAATGGACTATCCTCAAGAGGTGCACCAATAATGTTCTTAATCTCCTGAAGAGACTCAAGCCCTCTGTCAATGAAATTCAGTCTTGCAGTCTTTGCAGTCAATCCTTCACCTTCCTTTTGTTTAGCCTCGCAAATATAAAAATTATTCCACCAGTAATGATAGCACCAATTATTCCCGATAGGATATAGGAGATTATCTGGGAGCTTAGGGATTGCCCATCATCAGGTAGACTATAATCAGGCAGGGGCGCCTTCCAGAGTTCAGATAGTTTTTTCATGCCCTCTGGAACAAATCCAAGCATCTCCTGAATTGTATCTATCCCCCATTCACCCCAGGCATCTCCAGCCTTAAAGACCTCGGGAAGTATCATTCCTGCTGGAGTGAGAATAGCCAATATGAATAAAAATAGAAGAAGCCTTTTTTGAAAAGTGGTCATGCTGTACCTCCTTTCAGGGCATATACAGATTGGGGCTCATGTTTCATGAAATATCTCAATATGCCTGCCGTCAGGATGCCCTCAATAATGCTGAATAATAACATATGCTCCAAGGCCATGGCTGGAATGGCAATCTTCAGTGGATAGGGTGCATAAAGGGGATTACCTGTCTGATCATGGGCAATTAATGGCTGGATACCAAATTCAATAGCTGTTAAGAGTGCGCCTGCTGTAAGACCTGTATATCCCGCAAGAAAGGCACCTGTGTAAACCCTCTTCTTACTGTCCCTGTTACCTGCTATTAGCCTGAAAACCCAGTAAGAGACAAAGGGTATCACCACTGCCATATTAAAACAATTAGCTCCAATGGCTGTGATACCACCATCTCCAAAGACAAGGGCCTGAATTATCAAGACAGTGCTCACAGCAATTAAAGCTGCCCAGGGGCCAAGGATAAGGGCTGTTATAGAAGCACCGACCGCATGACCTGTTGTGCCACCTGGTATGGGGATATTGAACATCTGTATCAGGAATGAAAAGACACCTGCCATGGCAAGATAAGGGATCTCTTTATCAGATAATTCTTTTTTGAGCCTTTTCATTGCCATACCCCAGAACACCACACTTGCACCATAAAGGGGAATGTATGTCTGGGGGCTCAAGTAGCCATCTGGTATATGCATGAGTCCTCCTTAAAATCTCAATGTTATTCCAGCCAAAAGGCTGAGGTCTGTCTCAGGCCCTGTGAGGCCTGTTTTAATACCTAAAGAAAGGTCAAGGACTTCAGAATCGTGGTTCACGGACTGAAGCTTGTCTTCAGTCCGTGCTCTAAAAGAATAAACAGCACCAGCTATTAAAAAGGCGGGTTCCTCATTCTGGTTTCTGTCAGGATTCTTCTCCATGCCGATGTTTCCCACTACCTTTAAGTGCTCCTCTATCCTGTATTCACCAGCAAGGGAGAAATGCCATAGGTCCTTTCTCTCATCAATCCTGTTCTCATTCCTTATGTATCCAGCATTAAAAAAGATTGTAAGATCTTTAAATTCCTTATCAAGGATTAAAAATAATCTGCCTGTAACACGACCTGTCCCCAAACCTCTTTCCTCATCTCCTGTGGGCATAGTGATGGATGGCTTTATTGCTACTTTCAATCCTTCTGCCTCGTAGAATCTGTATTTAAGCTGAAGCTCAATGTCTGAGAATCCGCTCTCATCAATACTTTCACCATCTTCCTCTTTCCAGTATACGAAGGGAATGCCAATACCTATATCAATATTATCAGTAAGACCATAGGTCAGGGTATTATTCACGCTCAGTTCCTTGGTTTTAATGCCTTCTTCTTTGTCATGTCCATACTCTACCTGAAACTCATACTGATACCTTCCCCTGCCCTGAGTGCCTGTGTCATCTGTGATAAGGGGATGATAGGCATAGGAAGGTGAAAGGCTAAAGATAAAACTGAAAAGAAAAAAGGAAATCAATAGAACCCTAATCCTCATCTTTAAACCTCCAGATTAAAAAATAAAAAAGCCACAAAGGCTTTTTCAGACCTTCATGGCCTCTTCTAAGCCTTCGTGGCTTGATATTCTAATTTTATAAAGTAACTTTATGCTACATTCATGTAGCTAATAAATTATTTAATCATAGAAACTATAAAAAAATCAACTCCTGACAGAACAAGGTAGTGTCAAGATCTCTGTGTAAATTCATCTAAGGGTTTAATCCTCCATTTATCATTTAAATGACTGATTACTGCATAGACGATCCTCTCTATAGAGGCTGTATTGTTAAAGCAGCTCAACTGTTACTTCGCCACCGCTC
>CALJEL010000019.1 GCA_938074335.1 uncultured bacterium
TCTTCCTCAATCAATTGCCATTCAGCATAGCCTTCTTTTCTCTCTTTAATCTTCTGACCCTTAAGAACTACCCTCTTTATAACAGGATGCGTTTTTACCGTGATGTAGGCCCTTACAAGATTTGCTACCGTTGCCTCCTGAAGGATAATTTCTGTATCATTAAGGATGAGCCTTGTCCTCAGATGTTTATGACCTTCAGGAACTTCAATAATCAGTTCTTTCAGGTCTTCATTGTGGATGATCATATTTGTTTTTAGCATATCTTAATTTAAGGTGTTAACAGAATATTTTTGTTGTCAACCGTTTTAAAACTTCAATTCCTCTACCCCTGTTATCTCTTCCCAGAAAAGCACACTTGCATACATATCATCATCCCTGTAAATAAGGCTTTCTGAACCAGGGATTCTCCTGAGGCCATAATATTCAAGCAGATAATTGTCAATGTGCTCCTGCAGTTCTTTAACGGATGAGGCATAGAACCCCTTTTTGAAATAAGAGGTCTTCTTAGGTGTTACAAATTCAATTGTCACGAGATATACCTTCTCCCTGCTTTCCCCCATAATATTTGCTTCTTTCATATCCCACCTATTTTCAACTACTTCAATTGAAGCATATTTTGATGGATTTGTCAAGTGTCTGCTGGTCACGGAAAAGTGCCGATAGGAATGGCGGGGGCAGACTACCAGTTTTATTAAAGGCTTTTTACAAATTTCTAATGGCAGATTACGGGAATAATGGCGCGTTGCAACATGCCTCTGCTGTGAAGTATACTGAACATATTACAAATTTAGAACAGTCCCTTATATGAAGATTGATATCCCTGTAACTGGTATGACCTGTGCCGCTTGTGCTCAGGCTGTGGAGAGGGCCCTCAAGGACCTTGAAGGTGTCAGTTCTGTCAATGTAAACCTCCCTAAAGAGCGGGCAACCATTGAATTAAAAAAAGAAATTCCTCTTGAGATAATCATTGATGCAATAAAAGGACAGGGTTACGGTGTGTTAACCTCAAAGGTCACCATGCTGATCAGGGGTATGACCTGTGCAGCCTGTGTCTCTGCAGTGGAGAAGGCCCTCAGGTCCATTTATGGCGTTATCTCAGTAAATGTCAATCTTGCTACTGAAAAGGCTGTGATTGAATATATTCCCGCACTCACTGGTATTGAAGACTTTAAGAAGGCAGTTAAGGAGTCTGGCTACAGTGCTGAGATAAGGGCAGAAGATTTTATAGACAGGGAAAGGATAGAGCGTGAGGCCTACTACAGTGACCTGAAGAGAAGGTTTGTATTCAGCCTTTCTCTGACGATTCCTGTATTTATAGCAAGTCTGGTGGATATTCCATATATTTCAAGATGGTGGGTTCTTATGCTCCTCAGCACACCTGTTCAGTTCTGGTCAGGATGGAGATTCCATAAGGCTGCCTGGAATGCCTTAAAGCACAGGACCTCCAATATGAATACCCTTGTGAGCATTGGAACATTTTCAGCCTATATCTACAGCGGCCTTGCCACTTTTTACCCATCCTTATTCTGGGAAGGTGGACTTGAGCCTAATGTTTATTTTGATACCTCATCTGTAATAATAACCCTTATACTGCTTGGAAGGCTTCTTGAGGCAAGGGCAAAGGGAAGGACCTCAGAAGCAATAAGAAGGCTTATGGGACTTCAACCAAAGACAGCAAGGGTTTTGAGAAATGCAGTAGAAGCAGATATACCAGTTGATGAGGTGACCCCTGGTGATATAGTGATTGTGAGACCTGGTGAGAGGATTCCTGTTGATGGAAGGATAATAGAGGGCTCTTCATCAATAGATGAATCAATGCTTACAGGTGAGAGCCTTCCTGTAGAAAAATCCTCAGGTGATCCTGTTTATGGAGGTACTGTTAACAGGGCAGGGACCTTTAAACTCATTGCTGAGAAGGTGGGTAAAGACACTGTACTTTCTGGAATTATAAGACTTGTTGAAGAGGCACAGGGCAGTAAGGCACCCATTCAGGCACTTGCTGATAAAGTGGCAGCAATATTTGTTCCTGCGGTAATTGGTATTGCAGTTATAACATTTATTGTATGGTATATGGCTGGACCATCCTTTACCCAGGCTCTTATGAATTTTATTGCTGTCCTGATTATTGCCTGTCCCTGTGCCCTCGGTCTTGCGACACCCACTGCAATCATGGTCGGAACAGGTATTGGTGCAGAAAAGGGAATACTTATAAGAGATGCCCAGGCACTTGAGACAGCAGGGAGAGTGGACACAGTAGTACTTGATAAGACAGGCACTATTACAAAAGGTGCACCTGAGGTGATGGAGATCATAAATCTTGGAAAATTTACAGATGAGGAGCTCCTGAGGATTGCTGCCTCTATTGAGAGGCTTTCAGAACATCCATTTGGAAAGGCGATAGTTGAGAAGGCATTAAATATGTCAAAAACAGGAGGTAACAGTTTGGGATCTATTGTCCTTTATGAACCCCTGTCATTTAAGGTAGAGCCAGGAGGAGGTATTAGTGGAGAATTCTTGATAGAGGATAAGCAGTTCTCTGTAATAATAGGTAGCAGTGACTTTTTAAAGAAAAACAGTATAGACACATCATATATGAAGGAAATTGAAGTGGATATATCAAAAAGGGCCATGTCTCCTGTATTCATTGCAATAAACAATGAGATAAAAGGTATATTTGCAATTGCTGATCCAATGAAAGAGGGCTCTGCTGAGGCTATAAAGGGCTTTAAAGAACTTTCTATAGAGGTGATAATGCTTACAGGTGATCACAGGCTTACTGCATCCTCTATAGCGGATAAGGCTGGCATAGAAAGATATTATGCAAGGGTGACACCTGATCAGAAATTAGAGATTATAAGGAGACTTAAGGAGGAGGGAAGGATAGTGGCAATGATTGGTGATGGTATAAATGATGCACCTGCCCTCATGGAGGCCCATGTGGGAATTGCAATCGGTACAGGAACTGATATCGCCATGGAATCGAGCCAGATTACTCTCATGAAGGGTGACCTCAGAAGTGCTGTGGGGGCAGTCAAGCTCAGCAGGCTTACTATGAGGACAATAAAACAGAATCTCTTCTGGGCTTTTATTTACAATATTATAGGTATTCCAATTGCAGCTGGTGTGCTTTATCCCTTTACAGGGTTTCTCCTTAATCCCATGATAGCGTCTCTTGCCATGGCAATGAGTTCAGTAAGTGTTGTGACGAATTCCCTTAGACTGAGGAGAAAGTCAGCTAAAGTGTGATTATTTCTTTATATCAACAAGAAGCTGAATGATTGTGTCTATTCGTTGATTAAGCTGAGATATCTCCTGTCTTAGCTGGCCTATCTCTGTATCTATCTTCTGGTTAAGCTGGGCTGATTGTGTATCTATCTTCTGATTAAGCTGGGCTACTTCTTGTCTTACCTGTCCTATCTCCTGTCTTACCTGTCCTATCTGGGTATCTATCTTCTGATTGAGAAATCTGAAGTCTTCTTCCTGCCTTTTCTTTATATCATTGACAACCTCAAGAAGCTCCTTTGTCCTCTCTTCAACCACCTGATAGATAAGCTCAAGGGTGACCTTTTTTATTGCACTCGTAAACAGTTCCCTCATCTAATTGTCCTCCTTAAAGAAATATAGCATAAATGCATGTTCATGTAAATAGCCCTTTCTATCTCCGTAATCTGCCATTAGAAATTTATAAAAAGCCTTTAATAAAGGTGGCAGTCTGCCCATATTTCGGAGTTCACGGGGTGAAGCTTGTCTTCACCCCGTGCTCTAATGGCTTTACCTGCGACACCTTAATAGAGCAGTAGACCAGCAGACCAGTAGAGCAGCAGTCCTTATTAAGGATATTTTATCATACACTGTTGCTCTGTTTATTAGCTACTGCTCTGCTGCGCTGCCGCTCTGTTGGTCTAAGAAGACCTTAAGGCAGACTGCCAGTTTTCTAATGGCAAAATAGAGTCTATCGTGTGGAAAGAGTGACGGTTGCACTGTAGCACTTATTGTTATGGGTTGCGCACTACCTTCAGCCTATTGTCTTGTATCTTTTTAAGACCGGTTCTTGCAGCCTCTATCTGTGCCTCCTTTTTACTTTTTCCAGAGCCCGTGCCCAGAAATATTCCATTTATATAGACATTTACTGTGAAGGTCTTTTTATGTTCAGCTCCATGTTCTGCTATTATTTTATATTCTGGCAGCTTTCCATAGTGTTCAAGAGAGAGCTTCTGTAGCTCAGACTTCGGGTCAAGGATTATATCTACAGAGCTTATCTCCTTTAGTTTATCCTCAAAGATTCTTAATACTGTATCTCTTGCCTCAGCAAGTCCGCTGTCCATAAATATAGCTCCTATTATAGCCTCAAGACAATCAGCCACTATGGAGGCTTTTTTTCTGCCTCCTGTCTGCTCTTCTCCTTTGCCAAGGAATATATATTCTCCCAGCTCAAGTCTTTTTGCAATATCGAAAAGCACAGACTCTTTAACAAGAAAGGCCTTCAGGCTTGCAAGTCTTGATTCATCTTCCTCAGGGAATCTTCTGAAAAGATATTCAGATATTATTAATCCGAGAACAGCATCGCCGAGAAATTCAAGTCTTTCATTATAGAACGGAGCTTCCTCAGGCCGTTCATTATGAAGTGACTTATGTGTGAGGGCCTCTTTAAGAAGGGCCTTGTTTTTAAAAAAATAACCTAAGGAATTCTCAAGCCCCTTCAAATCTCTTGAAGATAAGGCAGGCATTAGTTCCACCAAATCCAAAGGAGTTGGAGATAGCACAATTGACCTCTGCCCTCCTTGCCTTATTGGGTACATAATCAAGGTCACAGGCAGGGTCAGGTTTTTCAAGATTTACTGTGGGAGGGATGAGGTTATTTTTAATGGTCAGTACAGTTATAACTGCCTCCACTCCTCCTGCTGCTCCAAGGAGATGTCCTGTCATGGATTTTGTGGAGCTCACCGCCAGTTTGTAGGCATGCTTTCCAAAGACCTTTTTTATTGCCATTGTCTCAAGTTCATCCCCGTATTTAGTGGATGTACCATGGGCATTGATATATTGAATATCCTCAGGTCTTATACCTGCATCCCTGAGTGCAGCCTCCATGCATCTTGCAGCACCTTCTCCATCAGGAGCGGGTGCTGTTATATGATAGGCATCTCCGCTCATGCCATAGCCAATTACCTCTGCATAGATCTTTGCCCCTCTGTTAAGGGCATGATTCAGTTCCTCAAGTATAACAATACCTGCTCCTTCTCCCATGACAAAGCCGTCCCTGTCAATGTCAAAGGGCCTGCTTGCACGCTCTGGTTCATCATTTCTTGTGGAGAGGGCCTTCATTGCTGTAAAGCCTGCTATGCCCATTGGGGTTATAACAGCCTCTGTGCCTCCTGCTATCATGGCATCTGCGTCACCACGCTGGATTATTTTAAAGGCATCTCCTATGGAGTGGCTTCCTGTTGCGCAGGCAGTACAGGGAGAGGAGTTTGGTCCCTTTGCACCATATCTTATAGATACCTGGCCTGCTGCAAGATTAATTATAATCATGGGAATAAAAAATGGAGATATGCGTCTGTGACCTTTTTCCAGAAGGGTCCTGTGATAATGCTCTATCATGGGAAGTCCTCCCATTCCTGAGCCTATTATCACTCCAACCCTTTCTGCATTTTTTGTTGTTATCTTCAGGCCTGAGTCCTTCATGGCCATCTCAGCTGCAGCAATTGCAAAGTGTATAAACCTGTCCATCTTTTTAATCTCTTTCTGTTCAATATACTGAGATGGGTCAAAGTTCTTTACCTCTGCAGCAATCTGTACAGGGTATGTTGAGGCATCAAATTGGGTTATCTTGCCCACCCCTGATCTGCCCTCAATAAGGGCATTCCAGGTCTCCTGAACCCCTATCCCAAGAGGTGTAACAAGACCCAGACCTGTGACTACAACCCTTCTTTTATTCATTGCTATGATGTCTTTTTCTTTATATACTCTATTGCGTCTTTGACCTTTACAATCTTTTCTGCATCCTCATCAGGGATTTCAATGTTGAAGGCCTCCTCAAAGGCCATGACGAGCTCCACTGTATCAAGGGAGTCTGCACCAAGGTCCTCTACAAAGGAGGATTCTGGAGTGATATCAGCAGGATTCACTCCGAGCTGTTTTGCTATTATTTCCTTTACCTTTTCTTCCATTCAAACACCTCCAGATATTGACAAAAATATGAGCACCTTTAAGGTGCCCTGAAATTTTAAGAGGCAATGCCTCTTTTATAACTACATATACATCCCGCCATTTACATGAATGACCTGACCTGTTATATAGCCAGACATGGGTGATGCAAGGAAGACCACTGCATTTGCCACATCCTCGGGAGTTCCAAATTTACCAAGTGGTATCGCCTTAAGCATCTCTGCTTTTACATTTTCAGGTAAGGACTCTGTCATCTTCGTCATTATAAATCCAGGAGCAACAGCATTGACAGTGATGTTTCTGCTTGCGTATTCCTTTGCTATGGTCTTTGTAAGACCCACCATGCCTGCCTTTGATGCACTGTAGTTTGCCTGTCCAGGATTTCCCATAAAGGCAACCACTGAGGCTATATTTATTATCCTTCCATATCTCTGCTTTGACATTACCTTGACCGCTTCCTTAGAGCAGAGAAATACACTCTTCAGGTTTATGGCTATTACAGAATCCCATTCTTCTTCTTTCATCCTCAAGAGAAGTGCATCCCTTGTAATACCAGCATTATTGACAAGGATATCTATCCTTCCCATTTTTTCAATTATCTCCTTAAAGCCCCTCTCCACCTCATCGCTCTTTGAGACATCAAAGGTCAATGAATGTGTCCTGACACCATATTTTGTGGTAATCTCCTGAGCGGTCTTGCCTGCCTCTTCAGACATAATATCACATATAACAACAGAGGCTCCTTTTTTTGCAAGTGCCTCTGCAATTGCCCTTCCTATACCTCTTGCAGAACCTGTGATCACAGCCACCTGATCCCTGAATTCATTATCCATTATATTATTACCTCCAGCTCAGAATTTCTAAAAGATATGGGGCACGCCTGCCAATTATTGGTATCTTAATCTAAACGCTATAATTTTATCGGATATTGTATTTCAAAGTCAATTTTAAGTTATAATAAAAAATGCCAAAGGTATATTTAATAGATGTGACCAACAGAGATGGAGTGCAGACATCGAGGATTCTGCTTCCAAAACTTTCAAAGACCATGCTCAATCTGTATCTTGACCAGATGGGTCTTTATCAGAGCGAGGTCGGTTTTCCAACCTTAAGGCATGAGGTTAATTACATAAATGCGAATCTTGAACTTGTAAAACTCGGTGTTATAAAAAGACTCCACCTTGAGGGCTGGTGCAGGGCTATACCTGAGGATGTTGAACTTGCCTTTAAGAACTGTCCTGAACTGAAGCATCTTAATATATCCATGTCTACATCAGATATAATGATTCAGGGAAAATGGCAGGGCAAAAAGACATGGAAGGACCTCCTTAAATCTGTCCTGGAGGCAATTAAGATCGCAAAGGACAAGGGTGTTGAGACCCTTGGAGTGAATGCTGAGGATGCCTCAAGGACAGAACTTGATAGATTGATTGAATTTGTCCTTGCCGCAAAGGAGGCAGGTGCTGATAGATTCAGATATTGTGATACCCTTGGTGCAGATGATCCCATAACTATATATGAAAGGATAAAGGCACTTGCCCTTGCTACCAGATTTCCCATAGAGATGCACTGTCATAATGATCTGGGCATGGCAGAGGCGGTATCGGTGGCTGGTGCTCAGGGGACGATTGAGGCTGGTGTTGATGCCTATATAAATACTACGGTGAATGGATATGGTGAGAGGGCTGGGAATTGTGACCTTGTATCCACCATACTTGCCCTGAAGTTTTCCCACGGACTTAGAGAAAAACTTCCCCTGGATGAGCATATTGATTTGAAGATGGCCTGGAAGATCTCCAGGTATGCCTCCTATGCCTTCAATCTTCCCATACCAATAAACCAGCCGGGAGTTGGTGCAAATGTCTTTGCTCATGAATCAGGCATTCATGCAGATGGTGCATTAAAGGACAGAAGAAACTATGAACTCTTTGATCCCGAGGATGTAGGAAGGGGACAGCCTGAACTTCTTGAGACAGGGAGGGTTATCACCACAGGTGAGTATGGAGGGATTAAGGGTTTCAGGCATGTCTATAGCAGACTCGGTATTGAATTTCATGATGACAATGAGGCAAGGAAGATACTTGAACTTGTCCAGTATGCAAATCTCCATACTCAGAAACCTCTCACCGATGATGAGCTCCGATTTATAGCCCAGTATCCTGAGATAGTGAGGAAGATACTTACGGTTAATCCCTGAATGAAAGCAGAGGGTTTTAACAGATTCTCCCTTAAGAATCCTTATCCCTGTGGAGAAAGGCCGACTTTTGATAATCTAAAATCTCTATGTGGTTTGAATTATTTATAATCCTTCTTCTTATAATCCTGAATGGATTCTTTGCTGCCTCCGAGATAGCTGTGGTAACCATGAGGAGGGCAAGGATAAAACAGCTCATCGAAGAGGGCAGGAAGAATGCTGAGATATTATCAGAGTTAAGAAAAAACCCTGACAGATTTCTTGCAACAATACAGATAGGCGTAACACTTGCTGGTGCCTTTGCATCAGCCATAGGAGGTGCTGCTGCGGTTGAGGTTATAAAACCAGCCCTGCTTGAGCTACCCCTTCCTTTAATTTCTGCCTATGCTGAGGCAATAGCCATAGCCATTGTGGTTGCCTTTATCACCTATGTATCTCTTATATTTGGTGAACTTATTCCCAAATCCATTGCCCTTTCCAATCCTGAAGGAGTGGCACTTTTTGTAGCACCTGCAATTGAGAGATTTTCAAGGGTTATGTACATTGCAGTGAAATTACTTACAAGGAGTACAGACTTTGTCCTGAAACCCTTTGGGAAAAAGACATTCACAGAGAGGGGTTATATCTCTGAGGAGGAGATAAAATTACTTCTTGAAGAGGGCGGTGAACAGGGTGTCTTTGAGCCAGAGGAGAAGAGGTTGATCCATAGTGTTTTTGAATTTGTTGATACCTTTGTAAAGGAGGTTATGGTCCCTGCTCCACAGATGGTCACAGTGGGTATTACCATGAGTCCTGATGATATCAAGACCATCATTGCGGAGGAGAATTTTTCCCGTTACCCTGTTACAGGTAAGGACATTAATGACATAAGGGGTATTCTTTATGCAAAGGACTTTTTCAATGTCCTGAGCAGCTCAGGTACAGTGGATATCAGAAAGATCATAAAACCTCCATTCTTTGTTCCTGAGACCATGAAGGTGAGTAATCTTCTCAGGGAGATGCAAAAAAAGAGGATTCATATGGCGATAGTTATAGATGAATATGGTACAGTATCAGGTCTTGTTACCCTTGAAGACCTGCTTGAGGAGATAGTGGGTGAGATAAGGGATGAGTATGATGTAGAAAGTCCTGTGATAGAACTCAGTGACGGTACGCTCCTCATTGATGCATCAATAAGCATAGCAGATCTGAGAGAGGACTATTCAATTGAATTACCCGAGTCTCCTGAATACGAGACCCTCGGAGGTTTTATCCTCACACAGCTCCAGAGAATCCCTCAACAGGACGATATGGTAGAACTTCCAGGTATGAAATTGAAGATAATGGAGATGGTTGGCCAGAGGATATCAAAGGTTAAACTTGAAAGAAAGGCAACAGGCGGGGATAGCTCAGATGCAGAAGACACTGATGGATGAGCTTGCGGGACTCTGCGGTATCGTTCCTGGATATTATGATATAAAAGGAAATTATCATCCAGCTTCTGATCGAACAAAGAGAGCTCTACTTTATGCCATGGGTTATGACCTTAATAATCTGGATGCCCTGAATGAGGCTATCGAGGCAATAAAACTCTATCCATGGCTTGATATAATTGAACCTGTTCATATCTTTTCTATTTCAGAGCCTGTCAGGATTCCCTTTTATATCCCTGTAAAAGACAATAATGACAAAAAGATAGGTATTAAGGTATCTATCCTTGATGAAGAAGGAAAAAGATTTGAAGACCTGATGCTTGCGAATCTTGATATTAAAGAAGAAAGATTTATTCACGGTAGAAGATACATAAAGATAGAGTATGAACCAAGAGAATTAAGGCAACCAGGTTATTTTGATCTTGAAGTTGTAATTGATCATTCCGGGTCAGAGATTGATGGCATCCTTAAGAGGTCAAAGATTATTATTGCACCACGGAGGGCCTATTTATCACCTGAGCTTGAAAAAGACAGGTGCTGGGGATTGTCTGTAAATTTATATTCACTGCGTTCAGCTGATAACTGGGGATGCGGTGACTTTGGAGACCTGAAGAGGCTTATCTCCTGGTTATCAAAGCGTGGTGCGGCGCTTATTGCTGTTAATCCACTTCATGCCCTTGCTAACACCTTTCCCTTTGCCATAAGCCCCTATTCACCTCTGAGCAGGTTGTATAAGAATTTTATTTATCTTGATATGTCAGATCTCAGGCCTGCACAGGATATCCTGAATAATGAACTTAAAAGAGAAATTTTGAGATTGAAGGAGGAAGCACTTATAGATTATGAAAGGATAGCGGCCTTAAAACTCGGTGCATTGAGAAGGACCTTTAAATCTTTCCTTGAAGGGGATTATAAAAAGAACACATCTCGTGGAGAAGAATTCAGGAGGTATCTTATAAATGAATCAGATGATCTTGAGCTCTTTGCAGCGTATATGGCACTATCAGAAAGATTTCAGACAACCGACTGGCAGGAATGGCCAGCTCCATATCGAGATCCTGAAGATCCTTCTGTAAAGACATTCATTGAAGAAAATAAAGAGGACATTCTTTTTTTTCAATATATTCAATGGTTGATAGATTACCAGCACAGCGAGGTATATAAAAAATCCAGAGAGGTCGGTCTTTCCATTGGCCTTTATCATGACCTTGCCATAGGTGCTACGAAAGGAAGCTTTGATGTATGGGCAAACAAAGCTCTTTTTTGTCTGGATGTAGCGCTTGGTGCTCCACCTGATGACTTCAGCCCTGATGGTCAGGACTGGGGTTTCCCACCAGTTAATCCATTGAAACTAAAGATGCGTGGATATGACCTTTTTATCAAGGCACTGAGAAAGAATATGCAGTATGCAGGTGCACTCAGGATTGACCATGCCCTCGGACTCTTCAGGCAGTTCTGGATTCCTCAGGGAGAGAAGGCATCAGAGGGTGCCTATGTTTCTTTCCCCTGGGAAGACCTTTTAAGGATTATAGCCCTTGAAAGCACGAGAAACAAGACAATTATAATTGCTGAAGACCTGGGCACTGTTGGTGAGAATGTGAGAGAAAGCCTGAAAGATTATGGCATGCTTTCATACAGGCTTTTCTATTTTGAAAGGAATTATCCAGATCCATCCTTTCTTGAACCTTACAGGTATCCTGAGTTGAGCCTTTCAGCAGCCACCACCCATGACCTGCCCACTATTTATGGTTTCTGGAAGGGGGTGGATATAGAGCAGAGAAGAGACCTGGGGAAATATCCTGATGAAAGGACTTATAGAATGCAGATAGAGGAAAGGCAGAGAGACAGGCTATTGATAATTGAGGCATTGAAGAGAGAAGGTATCCTGAAGAGGGACTATATTATTCCAGAGGAGATGACAGAGGAGCTCTGCCTTGCCATATACAATTACCTTGCAAGGACCCCATCAAAGATAGTCCTTGTGAGCCTTGATGATATTATCGGTACCATTAATCAGCAGAATATGCCTGGCACAGTAGATACCTATCCTAACTGGAGGCAGAAGACAGTAATGACCCTTGAAGAGATACTTCAGGATAAAAGATTTATGAGATTAGCTCAGGTCTTTGAAAAGGAAGGAAGAAGATGTATCCATTAAGGTACTGATTTACTTCTTTAAATGGTGGAGCTGAGCGGGATCGAACCGCCGACCTTCTGAATGCCATTCAGACGCTCTCCCAACTGAGCTACAGCCCCGACCTTATTTATTTATAACAGCTTTAAAGACAAAGTGTCAATAGCAGATGGTAGTGTCAAGATCTCTGTGTAAATTCATCTAAGGGTTTAATCCTCCATTTATCATTTAAATGACTGATTACTGCATAAACAATCCTTTCTATAGAGGCTGTATTGTTAAAGCAGCTCAACTGTTACTTCGCCACCGCTCGGTCTTGTCCTTCTTCTTACTTCCCTGAATGACCTCTCTATTACATTTGTGGTCCTCAGTTTTACCCACATTTCTCTGGGAGTATCATAAAAGTTCAATAACTCCTCTAAATCCTTCTCTATGCACCTTACTGC
>CALJEL010000020.1 GCA_938074335.1 uncultured bacterium
AGGATACAGACAGGCAATCCCTCTATGAGATGCCTCGCTTAAAATGACACTAACAGTTTCCTTCACCTTCTCAGCTATTTCTTTAATGGTATTATTATGCCACAAAAAGGCAGAAAGATAAAATAAAAGGGCATTCACCCTAAACTACCGAAATAGAGCAGCAGAGCAGTAGAGCAGTAGTTTTTATTAAGGAATTTTTTATATTATTATTTTAACTGCTGCTCTGTTGCTCTACTGCTCTGTTATTGCCTGCTGCACTGTTGCTCTGCTGGTCTAAAAAGGTTTTGAGGCATACCCCGCCATTAGAGCACGGGGTGAAGACAAGCTTCACCCCGTGAACCCCGATGAAAATGCATTTCTATCAGCAAATTGAGACATTCATTGAGGTGCACCTTTACCTCAAGAGACATAGAACCTGACTTTATAAATCGAAGGTTATTTGACCCCGATAAACTTCTTTTCCACAATCGCCTGGCCTTCAGGAGATAACATAAAATCTATAAATTCCTTCAGGATACCCCTTGCCTCTCCCTTTGTCACGAGGTTTATTGGAATAACCATTCTGTATATCCCGCTCTTTATATTTTTCTTCTCCGGTAATAACCCCTCAAGTTTTACAACCTTAACCCTCCTGGCATCCAAGAGGGACATGTCAACAATCCCTATGGCTCCAGGAGTGGTATCCACTGTCTCGCAGAGGGTCTGCTCAGGTGTAATAATGGCATCATTAACAAATCTTTCTTTTTCCATTATTATCCTCTCTGCCTCGTCTCTACTTGCATAGCCCCTTGAGGGTATAACAACCTTTATGGGCATGTCCTGAGCACCTAACTCTTTCCAGTTATTGATCTTCCCGGAAAATATATCCTTTAATTGTTTTATGCTGAGGTTATCAATTTTTAAATCCCTGTTAACCACAACCGCTACAGCAGTATATCCTACAGTATACTGAACTAGTCCTTCTTTAATCTCATCAGGCCTGAGAGGCCTTGATACCCCTGCAATATCAACAAGTCCTGAAAGCACTGCCTTGATGCCAGCCCCGGCACCTCCGCCTGAGAGCCCTATGGAATAGCCTGTCTTTTTTTCAAAGACTGTCCTTGAATCCTTTAAAAGATTTTCCTGTATGGTTACACAGCCAGCATATTTTATATCAACTGCCTGAACACTTAATGGAAAGAGTAACAGAATTATGATTAGAGAGATTATCATAAATACCTCCTTCTCACCTTAGTTTTATAATAAAGGTCGTTATATCCTTTTCGTCCTTTTCTTCATAGCTAACAGGAAGCCTTTCAAGTTTTATAGCGGTCTGTATGATATCCTTTTTGTCTGTCTCAATTACCACTATAAGGGTGTCTTCCTTATTCATTTCTGATAGTTCATCTCTCAGAAGTGAACCAGCACTATTTGGACATATCTCCTGGCCGAGCAGGTTTATCTTCTTTTCCTGGGCTGTAAAGGCATGCCGGGAGAAAAGTGTCAGGACTATAAGACTATAGAATAGTATAATGATTAATCTTTTACCCATGTCTTCCTCCTTTTGTCTGTTATTTATTAATTTTATCATATCTGTCCAATAATAAAAATCGCTAAGGTGGTGACCCTATTTTGCCGATACCCTACTGGCAGGCTGCCACACCATAGTGCGATACATAGAGCAGTAGAGCAGCAGAGCAGTAGTGCAGTAGGTAGCCGCAGGCTTCAGCCTGCGATAAATGGTGGAAATACAAAAAACGCAAGCTAAAGCTTGCGGCTACCAGCTGCTGCTCTGTTGCTCTGCTGCTCTATTTTGGAAAATCACATGCGAAAGTCAAAAATAAGGGTAGGAGCAAAATGCTATGCTCCTACCCTTATTAAAAAAACAAGGCTATTACTTTACACTGACTGTTTTTGTGGTCTCAAAGAATAGATACTTGTCTTTCCCAACAACACCTTTTTTATGATCTCCACCAGCTGGCAGATACCAGAGCTGAACAGTTACATCCATCTCCTTTGCCTTTACCTCTCTTACCTTTTTGCCTTCCCTTTCTACATCCTCATAGGGGAATTTTATCTCAAAGGTCTCTGTTTTTGTCTGACCGGGCTGAAGAGAGGTATCAGCTATCAGACCGGATTTTCTATGTGGTCCATAGACCATCTTGTCTCCCCTTCCCTTTGCAGCAGACTGAGGTGTATAGATCTTTGAGGTATTGAATACTTCATTGCCATCCTTTGTCTTTGCGGTCACATCCAGGACCAGCCTGTTTGGAGATGGTCAACCATCAGGGATCCTGTGTCCTGCATTACTCGTAAGCTTCACAGTAACATAGGCCGTGGGGATAGAATCTCCTGCCTTCATAAGAAAATAAAGAGACCTTGCATCCACCTCTACACTAACAGCACTTTTTGCCTGATCAGGGTCTCTATAGGCAGGCATGAAATGACCCTTTTTATTTTCCTTCATGTGGCATTCCTGACAGGTCTTTGAGCCACCTGATGGGATATAGGCATGCAGATAGCTACCATAAAGTGTGGCGCACTGGGTGGGCTCTATAAGGTCAAAATTTGGTCCAAGACCATGGCACTGTCCACAGAGGATAGATTCTGTCATGATAGGGCTCTTTTTAAGTTTTGTATATTTTGAATCACCATGAGCACCCTCTTTTGTCCCGTATACTGCATCCTTTTCAGGCTCTCCATCTGTCCATTTGTGAATAATTGCCTTCATATTATGGCAGATAAGACAGTTAATCCCGAGCTTCTTGAGCTTATTCTGTGCATCTTCATCACCTGCTGCGCCATCAATAGCAGCCTTTGCAATCTCCTGTGCTACCTCATCAGTTGCATCCTTGATCTGTGGTAGATGGCACTTCAGGCAGGTAAGCATATGCTCAACCTTAATATCCTTTATATCTTTCACCCCGGAGTATGTCCACTCCTTCATAAATCCGTCCTTTATAGTAGTGGCGAGCGTTGCCATTGTCCTTGGTGAACCCACAAGGGATATGGCATGATAGGACTTCTCCCATTCCTCGTATTCTTTTGGATGACACTTCTTACAGCTACTGACATCGTAGAGCTTTGCAAGCTCATCAATGGATTTTGCCTTCTCAGCATAGGCAGAAAGAGGCAATGTAATAAGCATTGCCAGCATAAAAATTAACAACCTCTTCATAAACTCTCCTCCTTTTGTAATTTTTGGTTCTGAATTCTTAACTTAAAACCCGTAGTCTTCAATACTTAACTTAATCTTTTCCATCTCACCTCCTTTCTAAATCTTTCAGAAGGTCCCTGCCGGGCTTTATTGCCCGACAGGGCAGGTTTCAAGGGGAGGTTAAATCTAACCCTCTCACGCCCAAAAAATCTGATGATTTTTTGGGGACCCCTCTGCTGGGATATCAATACAGGGTGGTCTGTCCAGCAGAGAGCTCGGTATGTATCTATAAAAAGCCATCTTTATGAAAAGGGTTTTTGAAAAAATATCAGATAGAAAATTTATCTCAACAGGACTCTCCGGAATAAAATCCATTACCACATTCTCCATATTTTCACTACTGCAGACATTAAGACTCATGATCACAGGACCAGACAAAGTATTCACACAAAAATAATTACCTGATAGTAGATTCACCAGGACAAGAAAGATAAGGAGTACGGTTATCCTTTTTAATTTCATAATAATATTTATAATGGAAGGTATGGTAATTGTCAACTTCAAATTAAAACTTTAGATGATTTTTATTTCAGAGTTTTAAGACTTTATGTGTATTAAAATTTAATACACCTGTGAATAAATTATTTACACTTAACTATCCTTTCGACCGCCTTTTTGAATATTTTCTCTCAGAAAATCACTATCTGCTGACTGAAAATGCCTCTTTGAAGCCTGGCACGAATTTTGTTAATGATAATTTCATGAAAAAAGAGCGTATCCTCATAGTTGATGATGACCCTGTAATAGCCCAGAGTTGCAAAAGGATACTGGGCTCTGAAGGTTATGTGGTCTCTGTTGCAGGGCTTGGTGAAGAGGCTATAAAAAGGATCTCAAAGGAGGAGTTCGGTCTTGTTATAACTGACATAAGGCTTCCTGATATATACGGGCTCAGGGTCCTCAAAGAGACAAAGATAATTCAGCCAGAAAGTGATGTGGTTGTAATTACAGGATATCCCTCTCTGGATGATGCAAAAGAGTCTGTAAGACTCGGTGCACTTGAATACATTGAAAAGCCCTTTACCCCAGAATTTATTGTTAATACAGCTAAAAAGGTTTTTAATAGAAAAGGCTGGATTCTCAGAAAGGCCTATATTGATCAGTTCCGATACGGTGTGGTTCCATCCACAGAGCTTGATGAAAAGACCATTTATTATAAAGAAGGAACATGGGCAAGACCCCTCAGGGAAGATTTCTGGGAAATCGGATTAGATGTGAGATACTGGTTTCTTGCCGGGCAGTTACTTTATCTGGAGCTTCCTTCAGACATAAAGGCTATTGCAAGTGGTGAACCCTTCTGCAGGCTTCTTACAGGTGGTGGTCAGATTCATGAACTTCCAGCACCCATGACAGGAGTGGTAAAGGAGATTAACACAAGGGCAAATGATATTATGTGCTCCCTTACAGAAAATCTCTCTGAGGGATGGATGCTATGGATTATGAGAATAGAAACAGTTAAGTAGTGAATATATTCAGGTTATTTAGTGAATTGTTAAATCGCCCCTTGCCCCGAATACTGTCAAAGTATTATAATCTGGCATTAATATATAGTCTAAAGTAACAGGTTTAAGGAGGTCAAGATGGCGAAGGCCAATATCCTGGTAGTGGATGATGAACAGATTGTGCTTAAAAGCTGTGAGAGGACCCTTGCTCCTGAAGGGTTCAATGTCCTTACAGCAGATAGGGCAAAGGAGGCCCTTGAGATTCTTAAAAAGGACTCCATAGACCTTGTAATCACTGACCTCAAGATGCCTGAGATGGATGGGGTGGAGTTTATAAGACATATAAGAAATATCAAACCGGATATTGGTGTGGTTGTGATAACAGGCTATCCCTCCCAGGAAAGCCTTAAGGAGACCTTAAGTCTCAAGATACTTGATTATCTTCCAAAGCCCTTCTCACCAGCCCTGCTGCTTGATGTGACAATCAGGGCAATTGATGCCAGAAAAGCAGTTGTAAAAGAGGTTCCACAGGAAGAGACCATAGAGTTCATAACCCAAAAACTTGAAGGCATTATAAAAAAATATAAAAATAAACCAGGAAGCCTCATCCCCGTGCTGCAGGAGGCTCAGGAGGCTATAGGTTATCTACCACCTGTTGTGCAGAGGTATATTGCTAAGGGTCTGAATATACCTGTAAGTGAGGTTCATGGTGTGGTGTCCTTTTATTCCTTCTTTTCTATGAAGCCAAAAGGTAAACACAATATCAGGGTCTGCCTCGGGACTGCCTGTTATGTAAAGGGTGCAGAGGAGATACTGAAGAAGTTTAAAGAAAAATTAAAGATAGATGTTGGAGAGGTCACAGAGGATAGAATCTTCTCCCTTGAAAGCGTAAGATGTCTTGGTGCCTGCGGTCTGGCTCCTGTGGTGGTTGTTGATAAGGAGACCTTCGGAGTAGTTTCCCAGACAAAGGTAGAGGAGATATTAACTCTTTACAATAAAAACTAAGGTGTTCTCAAGGAGGAAAGATGCCAAAACTCACAGTTGAGGACCTTAAAAGAATTAAGGCACAGGAAAGGGCAGCCTTCTCCCTCAGGGAAGGCAAGTTCAGGGCTAAGGTAACAGTGCATATGGGAACATGCGGCCTTGCTGCAGGAGCAAGGGATGTGATGGATGCCCTTCTTGAAGAGATAAATAATGCAAATGTTACAGATGTGATGGTTACAAGCTCTGGATGTGCTGGATTGTGTGCAAAAGAGCCTATGGCAACTGTGGAGGTTGCTGGACAGCCTCCGGTGAAATATGTCTTTCTCAACAAAGACAAGATTAAAAGGATATTCAAGGAACATATCCAGGGTGGCAATCCTGTAGAGGAGTACGCCCTTGTTGTCGGAAGTGAAACAGCATATTAAGTTTTCCGTGATGGGTAATCAGTGATAATCAAACTGATTATTCCACAGGAATTATAAGGAGGCTTGAAGATGGAAAAGAGGCCAAGGATTACCCTGATGCTCTGTGGAGGGACAGGCTGTATAGCAGGAGGCAGCCTGAAGGTAAAAGAAGCCTTTGAAAAAGAGCTCGCCGCAAATCGACTTTCTGATGAGATAAACATAGTCCTCACTGGTTGCAATGGTTTTTGTGCTGAAGGACCCATAGGTATTGTTTATCCTGACGATATCTTTTATGAAAAGCTCACACCTGATGATGCCAAGCTCATCGTTCAGGAACACTTCATCAAGGGAAGGCCTGTTGAGAAACTCATGTACAAGGAGCCTGTAAAGAAACACGCTATACCTGTGATGAAGGATATCCCCTTCTTCAAGCATCAGGTACTGAGGGCATTGAGAAACAAGGGTCTTATAGACCCTGAAAGGATAGAGGACTACATTGCCCGTGACGGCTACATGGCTGCTGCAAAGGCACTCCTTGAGATGACGCCTGAGGAAATCATTAAGGAAGTAAAGATTTCAGGTCTCAGGGGCCGTGGTGGTGCTGGATTTCCAACAGGTCTAAAATGGGAGCTATGCAATAAGGTGAAATCTGACACCAAATTTATTCTCTGCAATGGTGATGAAGGTGACCCAGGTGCCTTTATGGACAGGTCTATCATGGAAGGTGATCCCCACTCTGTCCTTGAAGGCATGATTATAGCTGGTAAGGCAATAGGAGCAACAAAAGGATATATCTATGTAAGGGCAGAGTATCCCCTTGCTGTAAAGAGGCTTCAGATTGCCATTGAACAGGCAAGGGAAAGAGGACTCCTTGGTGAGGATATACTTGGAAGTGGTTACAGCCTTGACATAGAGATCTATCAAGGTGCAGGTGCCTTTGTCTGTGGAGAGGAGACAGCACTCATGAGATCAATTGAAGGAAAGCGTGGCATGCCAAGACCAAGGCCTCCCTTCCCTGTTTACAAGGGGCTCTGGGACAAGCCCTCTGTATTAAATAATGTGGAGACCTTTGCCAATGTGCCACCTATCATACTTCATGGAGGAGAATGGTTCAAGAGCCTTGGCACAGAGAAATCAACAGGTACGAAGGTCTTTGCCCTGACAGGTGCAATAAACAATGTAGGACTCATAGAGGTGCCGATGGGTATTCCACTAAGAACTATCATTTACGACATAGGTGGGGGTATCAAGAGGGGAAGGAAATTTAAGGCAGTTCAGCTTGGAGGACCCTCTGGTGGTTGCATCCCCGAGCATCTTCTTGACACACCTGTCACATATGAAGATATTGTTCAAACAGGTGCAATAGTGGGTTCTGGTGGAATGGTGGTTATGGATGACCTCAACTGCATGGTGAGTGTGGCAAAGTTCTTCCTTGAATTCACAACTGATGAGTCCTGCGGAAAATGTACACCCTGTAGAATTGGTACAAAGGTGATGCTCGACCTTCTGACAGATATAACAGAGGGAAGGGGTAAAGAGGGAGACATAGAGACCCTTGAAGACCTTGCAAAGGACATAATTGCTGCCTCCCTCTGTGGACTGGGTCAGACAGCTCCAAATCCTGTGCTGACCACGATTAAATACTTCAGAGAAGAATATGAATCTCATATAAAAGAGAAATGGTGTAAGGCAGGTGTCTGCAGATCCCTTGTTACATTCTACATAGACCCCAATACCTGCACTGGCTGTGGCGCCTGTGCAAGGGTATGCCCCCAGAAGGCCATTAGTGGAGAGAGGAAAAAACCTCACAGTATTGACCAGTCACTCTGCATAAGATGCAGGCAATGTTATGAGACCTGCAGGTTTAATTCAGTAAAAACAGGACCAAGAGACATGTTTAAGAAAGAAGAACCTGCCGAACTATTAGAGGAGGTTAAAAAATGATAAATCTCAAGATAAATGGTAAAGAGATTCAGGCAAAGGATGGCTCAACAATCCTTAAAGCAGCCCTTGACAATAACATATACATACCTCATCTCTGCTGGGACAGGAGGCTTGAGCCCTATGGTGGTTGCAGGCTCTGCATTGTAGAGGTAGAGGGTCAGAGAAGGCTTATCACATCATGCGCAGCACCTGCTGAAGAGGGAATGGTGGTCTGGACAGAGACACCAAAGGTTGTAAAGGCAAGAAAGACTGTGCTTGAACTCCTGCTTCTTTATCATCCCCTTGATTGTCCTATCTGTGATAAGGCAGGAGAGTGTGAGCTTCAGGACCTTGCCTTTAAATACGGGCCTTCACAGAGCAGGTTTGTTGCAACGAGAAAGCGCGAGCCAGAAAGGCTTGACAGTCCAATTGTGGAGAGAAATCCTAACAGATGTGTGCTCTGCGGTAAATGTGTAAATATCTGCAAAGAGCACCAGGGAGTTGGTGCCCTTGCCATACTTGGAAGGGGTTTTAAGGCAAAGATAAGCCCTGCCTTTGAAGAGACCCTGGATTGTGAGTTCTGCGGTCAGTGTATAGATGCCTGCCCGGTTGGTGCCCTTGGAGCCAAACCCTATCGTCACCGCTCAAGGGTATGGTATATGGATGAATATCCCATAATATGTCCTTATTGCGGATGCGGTTGCACAACCAATATCTCTGTAAGGGAAGGCAGGATAGTGAGGGCAAGGGGTAAAGAAGGAATCGGGATAAATGATGGAAATCTCTGCAGTAAGGGTAGATTTGGATTCGACTTCCTGTATTCAGACAGGAGATTGACCACACCTTTAATCAGAAAAGATGGAGAATTAAAACCAGTCTCATGGGATGAAGCCCTGAACTTTGTTGCAAGCAGGATTGAGGCAGTCAAAAACACCCATGGTGCCTCCAGTATAGGTGCCATTGGCTCTCAGAGATGCACCATTGAAGATAACTTCATGCTTCAAAAATTCATGAGAGATATCATAGGCACAGACAATATTGATTCTGCTGCACGGCTTGGATATTTAAATGCCCTGGAAGCGATGAAAGAGGTCTTTGGTATTGAGTATAACCCCGTGGACTGGAACAGGCCTCTTGAAAAGGACCTCCTCTTTATCATTGAATCAGACATCACCTCAACCCATCCAGTATGGGGGCTCAATTTTCTTATGGCGAAGAAAAAGGGAGCCATGCTCGTGGTCGCTGACTCCAGGCAGACAAAACTTGCAAGACACAGCACACACTGGCTGAGATTAAGACCTGGCACAGGAGTTGTGCTTCTTAATGGCATAACAAATTACATTGTCACAAATGGTCTCTTTAATCAAGAGATGGTCTCAAAGATAAAAGGCTACCGGGATTGGGCAGAATCTCTTAAGGAATTTTCTCTCAAATATACCTCAGAGATAACAGGTATACCTGAACCAGAGATTGAGGAGGTAGCAAGGCTCATAGCATCTACACCAAAGAGACTCTTTGCACTGACCTCAGGAGCCTCTGAAAACAATAAATCAAAGGACCTGTTTATTGCAGCAGCTAATCTAATACTTCTTCTCGGTAGCAACCCTGAGGATTTACATATCCCAGCAGAATTCTCCAATACCCTCGGGCTCTGGCTCAGTGGTGTAAGACCCTTAAAAGACGGTTTGAACTTGAAGGATATGCTTTACAAAGATAGCCTGAAGGCCCTGTATATAATGGGTGAAGACCCTGTAACGGTATTTCCTGATGGAACAACTATTGAAAAAAGATTAAAGGCACTTGAACTCCTTATTGTGCAGGACATAGTCCTGACAGAGACTGCAAAACTTGCCCATGTAGTTTTACCAGCAGCAAGCTGGGCTGAAAAGGAAGGCACCTTTATAAACATGACAGGACTTGCTCAATCAATTTCAAAACTCCTTCCTGAACAGGGTGACTCAACACCGGACTGGAAGATATTGAGGAACCTGGCAAGAATCATGGGCTCCGAGATAGGAAAGGATTTATCATTCATAAGAAAGGAGTTTGAAGAAAGGCTGAGGTCTCAGGACTACCTCATTGAGGCAAACAAATGGCACAGTCCAAGAAAACTGGATCCCTGCTTCAGGATAGCAGGGTTTAAGCTTCCAAAGAAGGAAAAAACTGATCAATTCTATCTTATTACAGGGAATCTCCTTCAACACTCAGGTGTCCTGTCTTATCTCTCAAAAACCCTTGATAGTGCTGTGGCGGATGCTGTGCTTGCTGTAAATGAAAATGATGCCAAAAGACTCGGCATCAAAGACGATACCTTTGTTAAGGTGAGCACAACAAAAGGCTCTATCTTCTTAAAGACAAGGGTTACCGATGAGATACCAGAAGGCATGGTCTTTGCACCCATACATTTTCCCCATGCAAGACTCAATACAATAATCTCCCTTCCATCCAATGGAGAGATACCCATAGAAGTGGTTGAGTTAAGCAGGGCATAAAAATATTGCCAGCGAGTTCCGAGATTTGTTCACTCCTAATTAAAGGGCTTGAGCAAGCAGGTATTGAGCCCGGAGAAAAGCTGATTTTTAATTTTACCTTTTATCTCGATGAGCTCAAAAGATGGAACAGGGCTTATAATCTTACATCCCTCAAAAGTGACAGGGCTATTATTACAAAACACTTCTTTGATTCTCTTCTTTATCTGCCTTTCTTAGGGCATGATATTAGGTCTCTTGCTGATGTTGGTAGCGGTGCAGGTTTTCCAGGACTTGTTTTGAAGATAGTAAAACCAGAACTGATTGTGCATCTTATCGAACCATCGCGGAAAAAGGTTGCTTTTTTAAAACACATGACATTCAAGCTTGGATTGAAGGGCCTCCATATCCATCAGGAGCGGGTTGAAAAACTCTCTATGAATGTGGATGCCCTGACATCACGGGCATTGTTTAACATAAAAGAATTCATAAAAAAAGCCTCTCACCTCCTCAGGTCAGGAGGCATAATGATTCTTAACAAGGGTCCTGATGTCCAGAAAGAATTAAAAGAGGTTCAGGACCTTAAAGATGCCGGGGGAATAACATTCAAAAAAATAGAGGTCTTTGAGAGTCTGCTTCCCACAACTGATATAAAAAGATATATAGTTGTGGTAAAATTATAATTCTATGGCAGCCATAAGACTTCAGAAGATCCTTGCCGAGATGGGTATTGCCTCAAGGAGGAAGGCTGAGGAACTTATACTTGAGGGAAGGGTTACAGTTAATGGAAAGATTGCTGAGCTTGGCATGAAGGCAGACCCAGAGGTTGATCACATAAAGGTTGACGGAAGGCTTCTTATCAGGCCTGAACCAAAGGTTTATTATATCTTTTATAAGCCCGAGGGGGTTGTCACTACCCTCTATGACCCTGAGGGAAGACCTACTATAAAAGATTTCATTAAAAGGATTCCCTACAGGATATATCCTGTGGGAAGACTTGATTATCATTCAGAAGGACTTCTCCTTTTAACCAATGATGGAGAGCTGAGCTATGCTATACTCCATCCATCAAGGAAAATTCCAAAGACCTACATAGTGAAGGTCAAGGGTCATGTGGAAGAAAAGGAACTTGATAAGCTAAGGCATGGAATAAGGCTTGAAGAGGGACTGACAGCCCCCGCCAGGGTGCGATTTATAAGATATTCTGAAGCAAATTCCTGGGTGGAGATAACCATACATGAAGGAAGAAAAAGGCAGGTAAGGAGGATGTTTGAAAAAATCGGCCATCCAGTTCTTAAATTAAAAAGGATCGCAATAAATGGCCTCAGACTTGGAACTTTAAAACCTGGTGAAATAAGGCAGCTTACTAAGGAAGAACTTCAGTTACTTAAAAGGGAGGTTTTACAGACAAAGAAGGATACAGGACCTTTTAAGGAGAATGCCTGAAATGAAGGAGTTACAGGATAAAAAAGTTGTGCCTTTTTATTTCTGGATACATGAGTTTGTACGCCGGTATGTTGAAATCATAATGGATATCATTATTGTCAATCTTATAGCGGTGATTTTCGTTCTTATTTCCAAGACCATATATTTAATGGCCAAATCTCTTGCGAATGAAACAAACATTACCTATATCATTTCAGAGATTATGTTTATCTTTATATTAATGGAAACCACAAGGCTCCTAATAATATACCTTGAGTACCACAGAGTTGCCATAGATACCATGGTCGAGATTGTAATTGTCTCCATTCTTCGAGAGATTCTACTTAAGGGTATCCTTCATATAGAACCTTTCTTACTTGCCGGTGTGGCAGTTATAATAGTTGTTCTCGGCATGCTCCTTCGATGGGGTAATATTAGATATGAAGGCCCTGAAATCGTCAGCATAAAGGAGGCATTTTTTAAGAAAAAACCCAAAGAAAATAGAAAGGAAGAGCTTAAAGATGTACAAAGATAAACCCTGTGCTGAGATAACAGAATCAGACATTGGAAAAAGATTTACCCTTTCTGGCTGGGTATTCAGAAGAAGAGACCATGGAGGTCTTATCTTCGTTGACCTCCGTGACAGAAGCGGTATTATTCAGGTGGTATTCAGTCCACAGGTTTCTGGGGAGGCCCATGAGCAGGCAAGTGATCTCCGCTCTGAATTTGTCATTACGGTAAGAGGAGAAATTAAGAAAAGACCTCCAGGGACCGAAAATCCAGATATCCCCACAGGGACTTTAGAGCTCTATGCAGAGGAATTAAAGATATTGAGCGAATCTCAGGCACTGCCCTTTCAGATTGATGAGGCAGCGGAGGCAGGTGAATCACTCAGACTTAAATACAGGTATCTTGATCTTAGAAGGCCTGAGCTTCAGAAAAATATAATCCTCAGGCACAGGGTAACCAAGGCAATCAGGGATTTTCTTGACAGTAAAGGATTTCTGGAGATAGAAACACCAATGCTTACAAAGTCCACTCCTGAAGGAGCAAGGGATTTTCTTGTTCCAAGCAGACTCAATCCAGGCACATTTTATGCTCTTCCACAGTCTCCGCAGTTATTCAAACAGATTCTTATGCTCTCTGGATTTGAAAGATATTTTCAGATTGCCAGGTGCTTCAGGGATGAGGACTTAAGAGCGGACAGGCAGCCTGAGTTCACACAGGTGGATATAGAGAGCTCCTTCATAGACATGGAAGATATCCTGTCCCTCACCGAAGGCCTGTTAAGGGATACATTCAAAAGGGTCCTTGATATAGAACTTGAGATACCCTTTAAAAGAATGACTTACAGGGATGCCCTTGAAAGATACGGAAGCGATAAACCAGATACCCGTTTTGGTCTTGAGCTTGTGGATGTGGCAGATCTTGTTCAAAAGGGCCAGTTCAAGGTCTTCCTTGATGCCCTTGAGATAGGTGGAAGGGTAAAGGCAATAAGAGGAAAGGCTATGGCAGGGCTTTCAAGAAAAGAGATAGATATGCTGACCGAGGAGACAAAGTCCTTCGGAGCAAAGGGCCTTGCCTGGATAAAAATAAAGGATGGTTTTGACTCACCTATTTCAAAGTTTTTTCCTGAAGGAGTCTTAAAAGAGATTGCGAACCGTGTTGGAGCAGAGGAAGGAGACATGATACTCTTTATAGCTGATAAGGAAGAGGTTGTTCATAATGTCCTTGGAAGATTGAGACTGGAGATTGGCAGAAGACTTAACCTGATAAAAGATGGTTTTAATTTTCTCTGGATAGTTGATTTTCCTCTTCTTGAATGGAATCCTGATGAAAGGAGATTCCAGGCAATGCACCATCCCTTCACTTCACCTGTGGATGAAGATATAGAAAAACTCTTCTCTATTGAAGAAGAAGACCTGAAAAGACCAGACTCCATCCTTGGCAGGATCAGGGCAAAGGCCTATGATATCGTTCTTAATGGCTATGAGCTTGGAGGTGGAAGCATAAGGATTCATAAACCAGAGGTTCAGGAACAGGTTTTCAGGATACTGGGAATTCCTGAGGAAGAGGCAAGGCTTAAGTTTGGATTCTTAATTGAGGCATTAAAATTTGGCGCCCCTCCTCATGGAGGGATTGCCCTCGGGCTTGACAGACTCCTTATGCTGATGGCTGGTGCAAGTTCCATAAGGGATGTTATAGCCTTTCCAAAGACCCAGAAGGGAGTCTGTCTCATGAGCGGTGCACCTTCACCAGTGGAGCCAAAACAGCTCAAGGAACTTCATATAAGGACAGAGGTATGAGCCATGTCAGAATACATTGTAGTTTTTATCACAGCACCTGATGAGAAGAGTGCTCAGAATATAGCAAGACTCCTTGTTGAGGAGAAGCTTGCTGGGTGTGTGAATATCATTAAAAACATAAGATCCATCTATTTCTGGCAGGATAAGATAGAGGATGAGTCAGAGGTCTTAATGGTGGTGAAGACAAAAAGAGAGCTCTTTAAGGCTCTGAAGGATAAGGTAAGAACAGTCCATCCCTATTCTGTGCCCGAGATAATAGCAATACCCATTATTGAGGGCTCAGAGGATTATCTTAAATGGCTTGATGAAGTGACAGCCAGTTAATCACCTCCAAACCCGCACCTCGTAGGTGCGGATTGCGGAAATTATCTTAAAGAAGCCCTGCGTGTTTTAGGGCTTCTTCTACTTTTGGATCTTTTGTTGCAAGCTCCTTAAGTGCTTTTTCAATCCGTTCTTCCCGTTCTTCAAGTTCTTTTTGTTTTCTTACTGCTGGTGCAAGGGCTGTGCGTCTATCCCAGAGGACAAAGCCTATCAAGATTCCCATGCCGCTAAAAAGAATTCCGAATCCCCAGAGCATGAGGGTCTGAAGATTATCAATCTGTTTTTGAGTAGTGAGTCTCAGATCATCAATCTGCCTCTGAAGAGCCTTCTGCCCTTCTTCAAGTTTTGTTTCAAGCCTTATGAGCCTGTCCCTGTCTTCCTGTGTAAAGGAAACCTCACGGGGAGAGGAAGCACTGGCAGTAAAAAGTAGAATACCCATCACCAGAAGTATAAACCTTCTCATGCTTTATTATAACACAGCTTTTTATTTTATCCCATACACCTTACATCATTCCCTCATGAGACCTGCTTGAGCCCTGCTGTGCAAAAAACCTGCACCTCGTAGGTGCGGGTTTTTTGTGATAAAACTTTACACTATATCGGGGTTCACGGGGTAAAACTTATCATTACCCCGTGCCGAAGGGTTTAGGAGCTGGCACCAGGTTCCTGCCTATCAGGAATATGCGAAAACATGTAGAGACTCACCTAGCGAGTGCCCCGAATATTCAGTGCCTGCAAAACCTACACCTCGTAGGTGCGGGTTTTAGGGTGGTAACGGAGATATACCTTTACAAATATTCATATTTTAGGCTCATCGCGGATTATGGTGCAAAGGATAAGGATATGGTCTAAAGATGCCTATGGATGAACATCCCTGTATTATCTTTAGCTTCATATACTCCTTATCCCTATACCCATAGGCCTTCCTGATAATATTCCTTGCCTTAA
>CALJEL010000021.1 GCA_938074335.1 uncultured bacterium
GGTAATAGATTTAGCAGGAAGTAAAAAGGGCGAGATGCTCTCCTGGTTTTCGTCTGTAACCATAATCGGCAACCTTATCGGTGCTCCTGTGGGAGGTTTAATCCTCCATAGCATATCTAAAGGCAGCCCATCTCTTGCAGGGTTTCAGACAGTCTATGTCGTAAGCGGTGTTGCAGGAATGGCATCTCTTCTGATAGCCCTTAAACTTCTGCCAGATAAAGAAAGGATTGAAAGGGGCAGGACCTTCAAAGAGGCATATCAAAGATTTTTCTCAGGCATCAAGGAGGTGGTAAGCGATAGAAGGGTACTAATCACATCTAATATGGAAGGTCTCCAGAATATGACTGTAGGTGCACTTGAGGCTTTTCTGCCTGTCTATACAGTGAAAGTCGCTGGTCTCAATGAATTTCAGGCAGGACTGCTATGGGGAATCCAGGTGTTTACAACCATAATCTCAAAACCCATTATGGGGAAGACATCTGATAAATACGGAAGAAAGCCACTGATAACAGTGGGCGTGATATTATGCGCCCTATCATTCAGCTCTATTCCGCTCCTGAAGGATTTTTACCTTCTAATGCTTGCTGCTATTGTATTCGGATTCGGCGAGGCATTTGTTACATCGTCATCAGCTGCATTAGTGGCTGATATTTGCAAGGAAAAACATTACGGAACCGCAATGGGGACATTTGGAACCCTCTTTGATATCGGGCATGCATCAGGGCCAATCCTTGCAGGGCTGCTTTTAGCAAGGCTCGATTATCTATACTCTTTCTGGATTATATCAGCTATCCTTATTTCACAGTTGCCAGTATTTATCTTCGGCGTAAAAATAAAATCAAAGTAAACCCTCAGGAAAAGTTTGCGAATAAGATTTGTCTTTATATGTGGCTTAACGAGAAATATATTCGCACCCTGTGGCTGACCTTTAATAATTTTGTATCCATTAGTAATCTATCCCCTTCTGTGGTTCTATGCCCTGGCGATAGGCATGTTTGATCTCCCTCATCTCCGTAACCGTGTGAGCCCTTTTAATGACATCAGGATGGGCATCTCTGCCTGTGAGGACGAGATGGAGGAGAGGAGGTTTTTTATCTAAGAGGTCCAATATCTGCTCCAGATCGAGAAGCCTTAACTTCAGGGCATTATTAATTTCATCGAGGATGATAATGTCATAATTACCCGACAGCATCTTTTCCATTGCAAGTCTAAGGGCATCCTGTGCGTTTGCCCTGTGTTCTTCAAAGGGATAAGGATTACCATAAATGCCACAAAAACCCTTTCCCATCAAGTGGAGTTCTACATTGGGATAAAGCCTCTTTAAACCGTCTATCTCTCCAGCATACATATCACCCTTCATAAAATGGATTATACATACCTTCATGTTGTGTCCTGCTGCCCTCAGGGCTATACCGAGGGCAGAAGTGGTCTTTCCCTTACCATGCCCTGTTATGACAACGATAAGCCCAACCTTTTTCTTTGGTTCGAGTATTGTAAGTTTTAATTCGCCTGTCTGGATTTCATCCATGAATCACTCCTATAAGTCCTTTTAATCTCTTGAAGTCCTCCTCAAAATCCTTTCTGGCAAAAGGAAATCTCATGGCATAGGCAGGATGAAATGTTATAAGATATATCCTGTCTTCTTTGTTAATGGTCCTTCCATGCTCTTTGGAAATCTCTACATTTCTGTCAAGGAGTGCAAGACATGCAGTACTGCCCAGGAGTACGATAACCTTCGGGTTTATGATAGAAAGCTGTTTCAACAAATGGACCCTGCCATGGATTATATTCTCCTTTGTGGGTCTGCCTCTTGGTGGCATGTAATGAACAGGACTTGTTATAAAGACTTCTTCCTCCTCAAGGTCTGTTGACCTGATCATCTGCCTCAGAAATTTTCCTGATCTACCTACAAAGGGCCGACCCGTCTTTGCCTCTTCACTGCCTGGAGCCTCACCAACAAAGACGATATCTGCATCTGGGTTCCCTTCTCCCGGCACAGCCTTCCCCCTACCCCATCTCAGACACTCCCTGCATCTTCTGATTTCATCGGCTATCTTCTGAAGTCTCTCTGCCTTATTCATTTATTATTATCCCTTTGTGGGTCCCTGTCATCATGTAATAAAGCTCTAACAGTATCCTTATCTCAATAAAATGCTACAACCAAAATGTTTATTCTGTCAACTTCATTTTATCAATGATCTGGAAAGCGATTGACATTGCATCAGGATATGCTACACTAAAATATAAGAAGCGGGATGCAGATAGCCCCATGAGTGTAAAAATGAAAGACGCCTTCACAGCCGATAAGCTTGGTATAATCTTAGAGGCCTTACCTGATGCCATAATCCTCATGGATCAAGATGGAAGGATTGTCTACTGGAATCCTGCTTCTGAAAAAATCTTCGGCTATTCTGCTGAAGAGGCAGTTGGCAGGGAACTGCATTCACTTATCGCACCATCATATCTCACCGGGGACCTTCTAAAAGGTCTTGCAGAGTTCAGGTCAACAGGCAAAAGTCCTATTATGGATAGATGCTCTGAATTTACTGCCCTGAGAAAGGACGGATCAGGATTCCCTGTAGAAATCTCCCTTTCTCGAATAATGCTAAAAAACGAGTGGCATGCGGTTGGGATTGTCAGGGATATCACTGAGAGGAAAGAGTCAGAGCGTCGCATGCATGATACAAATAAACTCCTTAAGATGTTTACCCAGGATATTACGCGCAAAGAATTCCTCGATGAGACGGCAAGGCTGATCAAGAGCCATTGTGGATGTCATCATGCTGGTATAAGGATACTCGATAATAAAGGTAATATTTCCTTTGAATGCTACTCACAAGACTTTATATCCTGTGAGAGCCCTCTATCTATTAATAATGATCAATGTGTCTGTATAAGGGCGACTACCGGTCAATACGACCCTCAAGATGCAGGGGTCTTAACCTCGAACGGCTCTTTTCTCTATTACAATTTTGTCGATTACATCAATAGCCTGGATGCAGGGCAGAGGGAACAATACAGGGATGCCTGCGCCCTCCATGGGTTCAAATCAATTGCTGTCATACCTGTACGTTACCATGAAAATATAATAGGCCTGATTCACTTAGCCGATGAAAGAGAGGGGATATTTTCCAGGGAACTGCTCCGGTTTATAGAGACATTGTCTTACATCGTTGGAGAGGCCATCGCAAAGTTTGATGCCAAAGAAGAGCTTGTCAGGTTTGCTACTGCTACAGAGTCCGCTGCTGATGCGATCGTTATAACTGACGGAAGAGGAATAATCCAGTATGTAAACCCTGCCTTTGAGCATATCACGGGCTATTCGAGGGATGAAGTGGTTGGGAAAAATATCCATATACTTGACAGCGGAGAGCAGGAAGAGGATTTTTACAGTGAGGTTCGAGAGGTTTTAAAGAATAAAGGTGTATGGAAGGGGAAATTAATAAATAAGAAAAAAGATGGTACAATCTATCATGAGGAATGCACTATATCTGTAGTCAGGGATTCAGAAGGAGAGATAATGAACTATATAGCTATAAAGCGTGATGTTACAGAAAGGATGAGGCTCGAATCAATAGCAGAGGCAATAAATATCATGAACAATATGGGATATGTCTTTTCAGGCATAAGACACGAGATAGGGAATTCCGTCAATTCTATTAAGATGACCCTTACCATGCTGAAGGAAAATCTTGAGAGGTTTGATTCAGAGGTGATCCAGAAATACCTTGAACGCTCCATAGATGAGATACGAAGGATCGAATACCTCCTGAAGGCATTTAAGAATTACAATATGTATGAGAGGATGGAGCCTCAGGATATTAATATAAAAGACTTCATGGATAGGTTTCTCGCCCTCATTAAAGAAGATTTCTTAAAGAAGGGTATCAATGTATCGCTTGACATATCTCCTGATGCAGGTTACTGTTATGCAGACCCGAGGGCACTCCATCAGGTATTGATGAATGTTATTACAAACGCATCTGATGCCTGTAGCAGCAGGAAAGATCCAGCTGTATCCATATCAATATCCCGGTATCTTGAGGATATAAAGATACAGGTGAGAGATAATGGCTCCGGGATGACGGATGAACAGATCAAAAACCTCTTCAGGCCCTTTTTCACCACTAAACCAGGTGGAACAGGCCTCGGGCTGGTGATTGCCAAAAGGATGCTCGCCTTAATGAATGGTACAATTTGGGTAGAAAGCAGAAAGGGCGAAGGAACTATCGTTAATATTCTTCTGCCAGGAGGGTCAAATGCCGGATAGCACAAAAAGGACACTCCTCGTTATAGATGATGATCAATTATTCTGCGATTCTGTACAAGAGTATTTTAGAAACTACCTTGATGTCCTGGTTGCCAATAATGGAGGGGATGGAATAAAGGCCTGCTCACAATATAGGGTAGATGTGGTACTGCTCGATCAGAAGCTACCTGATGCAGAAGGTTATACCCTGTGCGAATCTATCCTGAAATACAATGAACAGACAAAGATCATATTTATAACAGCCTATCCGAGTTTCGATGGCGCCGTAAAGGCCATAAGGTCAGGTGCCTATGACTATCTCTCAAAGCCCTTTGAGCTTGAGGAACTGAAACTAACGATTGACAATGCCCTGAAGACCCTTGCCCTTGAAAGGGTTGCGCAGGTTGAGGATTACAGAACAAGCAAGGAAAGTGAAGAGACCGTCCTGATCGGAGGCGAGAAACTCTCCGAGGTAAGGAACCTCATAAGGGTAGCAGCCGAGACAGATGCTCCAGTTCTGATAACAGGAGAGACAGGCACAGGGAAGAATATCGTTGCAAAGGCGGTTCATTACAGCAGCAAGAGAAAAGGCGCCTTTATCAGCATTAACTGCTCAACCCTTCCAGAGAACCTTATAGAGGCAGAGCTCTTTGGCTATGAAAGAGGTGCCTTCACAGGTGCAATGACCTCTCGTAAGGGGATCTTCGAGATGGCAGAGGGAGGAACGCTCTTCCTCGATGAGATTGGAGAGATGCCCTTGCATCTCCAGACAAGACTTCTCAATGTCTTGGAAGATGGAAAGATAAAGAGGCTCGGAGGAGAGACCATAAGGCCTGTCTATGTCAGGATTATTGCTGCCACTAATACTAATATCGAGGAATCACTGGGAAAACATTTCAGGCCTGACCTCTATTACAGATTGAGCGTGATAAGGATCCATCTACCCCCTCTCAGGGAGAGAAAGGAAGACATCCCAGAGCTTTGCAAGTATCTATTGAGAAGGATAGCAGGTATCGAGATCCCTTTAGAGAAAGAGGAAATAAGAAGACTGATGGAATATGACTGGCCTGGAAACATTCGGGAGTTGAAGAACATACTCGAAAGGGCCTATCTAATTCAGAGAGGAAGACCCTTAAGGCCATCGGAGCTTATTGGTATAAAGGTTGCGCAGGCCTTCTCACAGATTGGGTCATCAGGTAATGATATAATCACCCTCGAGGAGATGGAGAAGGTTCATATAAGAAATACCCTGAATAAGTTATCAGGCAATCTTACAAAGACCGCCACTGCCCTCGGCATATCCCTTTCGACCCTCAAGAGGAAGTTAAAAGAATATAACCTAAAATAGACCGCTTATTTCAAATCAGGCCGTCCAAAATGGTCGGTTCTGGAGATCTATCATGATTAACTATTTGATTTTATTATATTTTTCTTCATGGCATATCCTATGCATTAAATTATTAATAATGAAAAATCTCTTAGTCGTAGATGACGAAAGGATGTTTCTCATGAGTCTTTCAGAAAGCTTAATGCAGGCACTGAAGGATGTAAATGTAATTACCGCTGAAAATGGAGAAGAGGCCATAAGGATACTCGATTCTATGCCTGTTGACTTCCTCCTGACTGATCTACAGATGCCTGTTTTGAATGGCTTTGGCCTCTTGAGCCACTTGAAGAAGTTTCATCCTTCAATCCCTGTGATAGTTATGACTGCTTACATGAATGATGAAACCATAAAGAGGCTGAGTTCCCTCGGTTTTTTAAATATCATTGAAAAGCCCATTGAGTTTGAGAATTTAGTGAGGAAGATAAGAGAGTGGATCTGAGGTTGCTTAGTAGGAGGGAGTTTATAAACATAACATGGATAGGGCTGGTTGCCATGCTGACTCCCGTGTCTTTAAGTGCAGACACAATTAAAAAGGAGGTTAAGACCATGGCTTATGTTGCAAAGGATTACTCCAAACTGATAGGTATGGAGGGTTTTAGTGAGCCCCTTCTCAAGAATCACTTCATATTGTATCAGGGGTATGTGACGAATACGAACAAGGTACTCGATTCGATCGATGCTTTACTAAAAGAGGGGAAAACAGGTACCCCTGAATTTGGAGAGTTGAACAGGAGGCTGGGATGGGAGTTCAATGGTATGAGACTCCATGAGTATTATTTCGAAAATCTTGGAGGGAAAGGTGGCATTAACAAGGATGGAAGGCTTGCAAAAAAGATAGCCGAATCCTTTGGTAGTTACGAGAACTGGGAAAAGGCATTCAAGGGAGTCGGGACGATGAGAGGTATCGGATGGGTTGTCTTATATCAGGACATTACAAATGGAAGGCTCATAAACCTCTGGATCAATGAGCATGATGTGGGGCATCCCTCTGGCTGTAACCCCCTGCTCATAATGGATGTCTTTGAGCATGCCTTCATGATCGATTATGGTCTGAAGAGGGCAGATTATATCGAGGCCTTTTTCAGGAACATAAACTGGAATGCTGTTGAGGCAAGGTTGAAATAAGGCAAAAAACTACATGCAAATGGCTGTTAAACTTATCATAGCCTGTTTGATCTGTGTTGGTTTAATCAGCGCTCTTGTAATCCTTGCACGATGGCTGTCGAGATAATCTTTTATTCAAGGAGGTTAAGAGATGAAAAAGAACATGGGGACAATTGATAGGATTATCAGGACTGTCCTTGCAGTGGTGATAATAGTACTTTTTCTCACAGGACAGATTACAGGGACTGCGGCTATTGTGTTAGGCATAGTAGCTATTGTTTTTCTCCTGACGAGTCTTTTAGGTTGGTGCCCGATATATATACTATTGGGTATCTCTACCCGTAAAGAGGGAAAGTAGTAAGGGTCGGTTTGCTGAGAAGGAGGGCATCATGGGTTACACATTAGTTGCATTAAAGGAGAAGATACTGGAGATGTATCCAGAGATTGAGAAGAACGGAATATCTGTCGGTCTTACCTTTGATGAACAGAAGAATGCCTATATAGTTAACTTCAAGAAGGAGGACCAGGAATTGCCCACACATCTTGAGAAGAAGGACGCTGAGGAATGCATGAACGGGATTAAGTGTGTTTATCTGGGTGTCCAGATAGGACAGTTTATAAAGAACTTCGAAGAGAGAAGCAAGAGAAAGGAGGTGATAGATTGAAGAAGAAACCTGTAGAAGATTCCGAGGAATTTCTGAATCTTATAAGGGAATGGCAGGCCCTCGAGGATAAGACCATATCGAGTGCAGAGGAGTTGATAAGTAGATCCAGCAACCCTCTCGTGAAGATGACTATGGAGATGATAAAACATGATTCAGAAAAACATAAGGTCATGCAGCAGATGATAATTGATAGTATAACTAAGGAGGCTATTCACCTGAGTCCTGATGAGCTTGCACCACTTTCAGATATGCTTAATAAACATATGGAGGCCGAGGCCCGATCGCTCTCCCTTGCTGATGCAGCCCTTGAAAAGAGCGAACTCTTTGTTACTCGATATATACTCTCCTATCTTATTGCAGATGAGACAAAACACCATAACTTGATCAATAAACTCAATGAACTCAAAAGGGCCACTATATTTGTAACATAACTTTTAGAAAGGAGGTTTAAGATGTCCTGTATCGTTGCAAAGGATATAATGCATCCGAGGGTAAGTTTACACGCAAAAACGCCTGGCCAGGAACTGGTTGAGAGGCTTATGTCTCCCTATCCTGCCCTCCCAGTCGTGGATGATGACCTCAGGGTTATAGGGGTGGTGTCGGAATACGATGTCTTTACAGCCTTGAAAGAAGGTAGAACCATACACGAGTTCAGCGCCGAGTCCCTCATGACATGTGGCCATGCAGAGCATGGTGTCTGCGACACACCTGTGACAGTAACGCCTAACACAACAATCGAGGATATAGTCGATCTCTTTATTAGCAGAAACATATCGATCCTGCCTGTCGTTGAGAATGGCAAGCTCGTAGGCATAATCCCGAGGAAAAACATAATCAATGCCCTTGCAGAGAAAGGTTTCTGGAAGGAGCATGAGTTTAGAAAAAGGGTTTAAGGAGGTGTAAAAAATGAGAGAACTTAAGGCAAAGGATATAATGACGAGGCCTGTACTTTCAGCGAGGAGGAATGCCTCAGCGAGGGATATTGCATTACAGCTTCTCTCTGGCCTCTTCAGCGGAATGCCTGTTACAGATGACAGTGGTAGGGTTATAGGAATGGTTACCGAATATGACCTTCTGGGAAATCTCTGTGAGGGAAAGGAACTATCAAAACTGACTGCCGAGGATATTATGTCCGAGAACACTATTACCGCTGATGTCAATACACCTCTAAGGGAAATCCTGAACATCATGCTCGACAAAAATATAATAAGACTTCCTATAACAGAAGAGGGCAGGCTTGTGGGGATTGTGGCAAGGTGTGACATACTGAAGGCTTATATAGAGCCTGAGTTTGTCACATATTTATAAAATCAGTGATGTCTATGAATAGACAGGATTAAAAAGGAGGTAAAAATGAGAAAGATATCGATGCTTCTTTTTTTAATGGCCTTTACGCTTGTGGCAACACTCTCCTTTGCGGTAATGGGGAAGGGTATCTCTTTACCAAAAGGGTGGAGATCCTTTGTCCATGTAAAGTCAATGGTGATACCTGATAAAAACCATGGTCTTTACGGGTTTCACCATATCTATGTAAATCAGAAGGGGCTTGAGACTTTGAAGAATGGAGGTATGTATCCTGAAGGTACAGTTTTCGTTGGCGTCTTCTACGATGTTGTAACTGAGAAGGATGGTTCTATAAATCAGGGAAAGAAACTCTTCTACGTATACATGAGAAAGGATAAGACAGCCACTGAAACAGGTGGATGGAGATACGCAGCCTTTGACCCTGATGGGAAGTATCTCGAGAAGGATGTGAAGAAGGAATGCTACGAATGCCACACAGCGGTGAAGGACTCGGATTACATATTTTCAAAGTTTATCGAATAAGAGGAGACCGTAGAGATAGAAAAACATGGCAAGGAAAAGCATAAGCGAGGCTATGATGAAGGTTACAGTAGATTGAGGAGGGGATTATGGAAAGAAGGGGTATCGTTACGATAAATGGCAATCCCCTTACACTTGAGGGGACTGCGGTGAGGGTTGGTGATAAGGCTCCTGATTTCACCGTCCTCGATGCAGACCTGAAAGAGGTGAAGTTAAGTGATTTTAAAGGGAAGATTAAGGTTATAAGTGTAACACCTTCCCTCGATACCCCTGTCTGTGACATGCAGGCAAGAAAGTTTAATGAAGAGGCAGCGAACCTGCCTGAGGATGTCGTGGTGATGAACATAAGCATGGATCTCCCCTTTGCGATCTCGAGGTTCTGTACAATTGCAGGTATCGATAAGGTCAGGGCATTTTCAGACCACAGGGATGCTTCCTTTGGAAATGCTTACGGAGTGCTCATCAAAGAATTGAGATTGCTTGCTCGTTCCATCTTCGTAATCGATGAAGAAGATGTAATAAGATACATCGAGATCGTCCCTGAGATAACAAACCAACCTGATTATGAGATGGCCCTCGAAGCGGTAAAAAAGTCTATGTGCAAAGGGATAGAAGATGCTATTTGATAAGTAGTTAAAATGAAGAATGTTTATGGAAGGTGCTCGGGAACAGTAAAGAGAAAAAAACAATAAATAACTTTATAGGAGGGTTAAATCATGGCAAAGAAGGAATTGATTGATGCATTGAATCAGGATCTGGCACTTGAACTCGGCGCAATAACACAATACATGTGGCACCATGCAATGGCAGAAGGGATGGAGAGCCCTGCCATTGATGATTTTATAAAATCAGGAATGTTACAGAGGGAGTGGATATGGACCCATGCAAAAGATTCATACTTCTGATAACTGTTTTCTTCACGGTGGCTTTATTCTGGAGCGGGTATTTATTTGCAATTGAGGAGAATAAGGGGATTAACATTAGCGCAGAGACGCAGGCATGTATTGCCTGTCACTCAACATATACACCTGGTATCGTTGAGGACTGGCTTACAAGCAGGCATGCAAAGACCACCCCAGAGCAAGCCTTCAAATTACCGATTCTTCAGAGGAGGATTTCTGCTGAGGATATTCCAGATAACCTCAAAAAGAACCCTATAGGATGTTATGAGTGTCATGGGCTTAACCCGCAGGCTCATAAGGATAATTTTGACCACTTTGGCTTCAGGATAAATGTGGTCGTCTCACCTAATGATTGCAAGACCTGTCATCCTGTTGAGGTGTCTCAGTTTTCTGGAAGCAAAAAGGCCTATGCAATTAGGAACCTTATGGATAACCCTGTTTATCACACGCTCGTTGATTCAATTGATGGGATTACGAGGGTGGAAAAGGGCAAATTAATTCAGGATAAACCTTCTGATAAGACACTGCATGAGACATGCCTCGGTTGTCATGGGACAAAGATAGGTGTTAAGGGCATGAAGAAGGTGTCTACTGAGTTAGGAGAGATTGAGGTTCCAGCTCTTACAAACTGGCCTAATCAGGGAGTAGGAAGGGAGAATCCCGATGGAAGTCGAGGTGCGTGCACAGCCTGTCATCCGAGGCATAGTTTCTCTATCGAGATTGCGAGAAAGCCATATACCTGTGGCCAGTGTCATCTTGAGCCAGATGTCCCGGCATATAATGTCTATAAAGAAAGCAAGCATGGAAATATCTATGAATCAAAACATCGTGAATGGAACTTTGGGAATGTGCCATGGGTAGTTGGAAAGGATTTTAAATCACCGACCTGTGCAACGTGTCATAACAGCCTTCTTGTATCTCCTGATGGTAATGTTATTGCTGAACGGACACATGATTTTGGCTCAAGACTATGGGTAAGGCTCTTTGGCCTTATCTATAGCCATCCCCAACCAAAATCAGGAGATACAACCATTATTAAAAATGCAGAGGGGCTTCCATTGCCAACCACATTTCTCGGTGAGCCTGCCTCAGAATACCTTATTGACAAAATGGAGCAGGAAAGAAGGCTTACCGGAATGAAGGCAATATGTAACAGTTGCCATAGCACTGATTGGATTGATGGTCATTTTGAGAAACTATCTTCAACCATTAAAGAGACTGATGCAATGACCCTTGCCGCTACAAAACTGATAATAGAGGCATGGGATAAGGGGATTGCAGATAGGACGAATCCCTTTGATGAGGCCATCGAGAAACTATGGATCAAACAATGGCTCTTTTATTCTAATTCTATAAGATACGCCTCTGCCATGACAGGTGCTCCTGATTATACAGCCTTTAAGCTTGGCTGGTGGGAATTGTCTGACAATCTCCAGAGGATGAGGGATATGATAGATATTAAATATGATCTACTCATGGATAAATCGGGAGGTAGGAAGAGGCTTAAATGATGATTACGGGTAAGCAAATATGAGAAAACTTACAGAGGCTTCTATTACAGCGGTTGAGGCATATCCAGAAAAGTCGATAGAAACATATTTTATTCCTGACAAAGTGGAAACATATGACCTTATTTACACTATCGAGGGTCATGCAGAAAGGGGGATGAAGGGGAGAATAGAGATCAATGATAGCGAATTGAAAGAGCCAGAGATGCGCTGGCCTTATAGATATTGAGGATATTAAAAGATGAAACTTGATAGAGAAACAATATCCTGCTTACGAATATTGCACGGTCTTTATAATACCGTGGTAGTGCTTGCATTCATTTATCAGGGTTCCCTTGGATTAAAGATAAGAAGGGAAAGGAAAAAAGGTAATGCACCCCTTCCCGGGATTGTCAGGAGACACAGGAGGCTGGGTCCTTTTTTATTATTGGCAGGGATTGCGGGATTTTCTGCCGGATTATTGATTGTCTATCTCGACTCTGGAGACATCTTAAAGTATCCGCTACATCTCTTTACAGGAATGACTATAGTTTCCCTTATAATCGCTACATATCTTGTTTCACGGAAGATTAAGGGTTTAGATTCACAATGGAGGCAGCCTCATTTCAGGATCGGTGTTATTATCCTTGTCCTCTACTGTATTCAGATATTTCTTGGATTAGGAATATTATTTTAATAGAATTCTAAATTACTCAGGAGAGACTGAGTTCTCTGTTTGTCTTACTACTTTTGAAAATATGTAATGTATATAACCTTTTATCAACTAATATCTATAAGTTTTTGTATTTGTTTTTTATTTCTGCCTCAGGTTTATTATAATTTCCTATTCTGAACTCACACCGAAAGCTACCTTCCATGCTATATTTGCCCTCACAATCCTTGTCCTTTTCGGACTCAAGATAGCCTTTATTCATATATACAGACAGTTTTATGAAAGCGCGAAGACGATAGGTATCCTTATTGCATTGGTGACATTCTCATTGCCCCCAGACATTACATTGACAGCTTAATCCCCTTGCCTTCTCAAAGGCCTCTCTGCCCTCTTTAAAAGACCAGAAGGCAATTCCAAGGGCTCCCAGTGAATCAAGATAACCTATCCCTGAAAGCTCATATCCCGCACTTGATATAAGCAGTATTATAGATAGATACATACAGGCCCTTGTGCAATGGGCATCTGCTATTATGGCCTCTGAATTCAATCTCCTTCCAACCCTTAGCTTCATCCTTATAAGAAGCCACATGGTGAATATAGAGACTAAAGAAATCACAATACCCCAGAAGGTTGTCTCAGGACTTTTATTTAGATAAATATTTATACCGGAGGAAATAACAAGTCCCGCTGTTAAGATATAAAAGGCAAGGCCGGTAATCCTTAGGGCTGTCCTTTCAAACCTATCAGGGTCTTCCTTTCCATTCCTTTTAATCCTCTCAATCATGTGAAATATACCAATCCCTGACATTACCTCTACAAAGGAATCCACACCGAATCCTGCAAGGGCAATCGTCTCATCCTTAATGCCGAAATAAATTGAGACAACTCCTTCAAGGATGTTATAGAAGATAGTTATCAGGGCAAGGATGGTTGCCCTGCTGTAAAGTACTTTTTTATCTTTATCCATCATCATTGTTTGTATTATAAAGTATAACATAACCGGGTTGACTGAGCTATTTTATGATATAATTTATTTATGAATGAAGAGACCCTGAGAGAAAAGGTCGAGAATGTAATTACAAGGATACGGGTTGGCCTCAAGACAGAGGGTGGTGATATCGAACTTGTTGATATAAAGGACAATATTGTATATGTGAGGCTTACAGGTGCCTGTGAGACCTGCCCCATGTCTACCCTCACCATGAAAAACTGGGTGGAAGGAACCCTTAAAAGAGAAATCCCCGAGATAGTAGCTGTGAAGGCGGTATGAAGATAAAGGCCGTGGGAAATAACAGAGCAACAGAGCAACAGAGCAGCAGAGCAGCAGCGCAACAATTAAATAATAATAAGAAAAAATTCCTTAATAAAAACTACTGCTCTACTGCTCTGCTGCACTGCTGCTCTATTAATAAAAACTGCTGGTCTACTGCACTATTGCTCTACTGCTCTAAAATAAAAACTGCTGGTCTGCTGCACTACTGCTTTACTGTTCTATTTATGCTGCTCTGTTTCAATGCAGAAGCCGGGACCACATCATCCATCAGGTACTTCTCTTATCCAGATTATACAAGGATTGTGATTGAATCACCTCAAGAAGTAATATTTTCAACTGGAAGCCTGAGTGAACCAGAAAGGATATTCATTGATATAAATCGTGAGCTCAAGGACATACAGAAAGAATTTACTCTCAAAGATAGCATTGTCAAGAAGATTCGCACAGGTTTTCCACAAAAGGGATTCACAAGGATTGTTATAGACCTCAATGGAAAGGCTGATTACATGGTCTTTTCCCTCTACGAGCCCTTCAGGATAGTGATTGATGTTATATCAAAAAGATCAGAACATACTGTCAGTAAAGGCCAGATAGATACAAACTTGCAACAGAGTCAGAAAATAGCAAATTCCCGGAAACAGACCATCAATCAAGAGGTTCAAGATCCAGCCTTGCAAAATGTCTCCCCTTCTCTATCAAAAAAGCCAAGGGTTGTTATTGACCCCGGGCATGGTGGTCATGACCCTGGTGCTATAGGTAAGAATGGATTAAGAGAAAAGGATGTAAATCTTGATATTGCCCTGAGGGTAAAGGAACTCCTGAAGGATGAATTTGAGATATTCATGACCAGAGAAAAGGATGTCTTTATATCCCTTGATGAAAGGACCGCCTTTGCAAACAGCAAAAAGGCAGATATCTTTGTATCCATCCATACCAACTCAAATAGAAAGAAAAATATAAATGGCATAGAAACCTATTTCCTGAGCTGGACAGACGATGAGGAGGCTCTGAAGGTGGCAGCAAGGGAAAATGGCATAAGCCTGAAGGCAATGAAGGACTTCTCGAATTTTATTGATCTCATAAAGATGGACCTTGAAGCACAGGCAAAAAGAGAGGAGTCTATGAAACTGGCAGCTACAATACATAGTGAACTGAAGGAAAACATTCAGAGACCATCAAACGGGATAAAAAAGGGACCATTCTATGTGCTTTACACAGCAAAGATGCCCTGTGTCCTTCTGGAGGTTTCCTACATTAGCAATCCCGATGAGGAAAGACTTCTTTCAAGCCCGGCCTACAGGGAAAAACTTGCCAGGGCAATTGCAAAGGGAATAAAAAGATACTTTGAAAGGAAAAATCAATCAAATCATCAAGCCCTTAAATTAGCAAAGGATCAGGGTTGATGGCTGGCTTTTTTCTCTTCCTCTATACTGGATATGCCATAGCAATTTTTTTTATCAACAGACCGCTCCATATTATAATTGCCTCCGTACCTGCTGCGGTCCTATATCTATTTATTCCAAAGGCCCTTTTAAAAAAAGGCCTTCTCATAACATTTATCTTTGGAGCATCCATATTCATAGCAAATCTCCTGAATCCCTCTGGTGATATAATCTTTAAAAAAGGTCCTTTTATTATAGCTGAGGATTCTTTAAGGCTGGGCTTTATAAGGGCAATGAGACTCCTCATACTTGTAATCTCAGCAAAGACATTATTATGGAGATTTTCTCCTGAAGAGATATTGAATGACCTCAGGAAGATCTCAGGACCCCTGAGAAACAGAGTGATAAATGAATTTATTGAGAGTTCTCTCCTCACACTGAAGGCATTACCAGGTGTGAAAAGAGAACTTGCAAGGCTATACAGAGAGCACTGTAAGGAGGGAAATATCCTCCAGAGGGCAAGGTCCGTTGTCACGATAATAACCATTGTCCTTGGAAAGGCGATCGAGAGACCGGAGGATTTCTTCTGAAGCTTAATTTTCTCCTGATAAAGGGACTCATCTATGATGGAACGGGTAATCCTCCTCAAAACAGACCTCTCGGCATAAGAGGAGACAGGATAGTATTTCCCAGAGGAGATTCAGAGGCAGAGCAGATCATTGACCTCAATGGTTTTGCCATTTCACCTGGATTTATAGATACCCATGCTCATTCAGAATTCACAGTACTTGCAGATCCAGGGCAGGAGGGAAAACTATTTCAGGGAATAACAACAGAGATAAATGGAAACTGTGGCCTCAGCGCTGGACCCCTCTATGGAGAGTATCTGAACCACAGGATGGATGACCTGAAGGAGTATGATATTCCCCACAGATGGAATACCCTCAGGGAATATTTTCATATCCTTGAGCAAATAAGACCATCAATAAATTTTGTAACACTTGCGGGTCATGGAAATATCAGGGGCTCTGTAATGGGATTTAAAGAGACCGCTCCATCAAGAGAAGATATGGAAAAAATGACCTTACTCCTTAAAGAAGCCCTCAGTGATGGAGCAATAGGGCTTTCAACAGGACTTATCTATCCACCAGGTATATACTCATCCACAGGGGAGCTTATTGAACTGACCTCGGAGGGATTGAGGTTCTCAAAGGTCCTGAATAAAACCTTCATCTATACCTCTCACATGAGGAGTGAATCTGAAAGGCTCCTTGAGGCAATAGAGGAAACCCTTGAGATAGGTAAAAAGTCTGGCTCACCAGTCCATATCTCCCATTTAAAGACCTCCGGAAGGGAAAACTGGTATAAGATTGAAAGGGTTCTCGAGATACTGCACAGTGCCTTAGAAGAAGGCATCAGGATAAGTTATGACAGATATCCCTATATCGCCTCAAGCACAGACCTTGACTCAATACTGCCTTCCTGGGCATTTGAAGGTGGAAAGGAAAGGGAACTGGAAAGACTGAGAAACCCTGAAACAGCAAAAGAAATAAAAAGACATATCTCAGGTATTAATCCTCATGAGATCGTGATATCCTCGGTGGAGGATGAGGAGAAAAAATGGATGGAGGGTAAAAGTTTAAGTGAGATTTCCAAGAGACTGAATATAGAACCTGCGGTACTCGTAATTGACCTCCTTATTGAAGAGGCTCTCAGGGTTGGTGCCATCTTCCATACCATGAACGAGGAGAATCTTGAGAGATTTCTGAAGGAACCTTTTATGACCATAGGCACCGATAGTTCATCAAGGAGTTTTAATGGACCAACAGCAAAGGGAAGTCCCCATCCAAGGGCTTTTGGAAGTATGCCGAGGTTCCTCGGTATTTACTGTAGAGAGAAAAAACTCTTTCCTCTTGAGGAGGCTATAAGAAAGATAACCTCACTTCCTGCAAGTATCTTCGGGTTAAAGGACAGGGGAATAATCAGAGAAGGTGCCTTTGCTGACCTTGTTGTCTTTGACCCTGATAAAATAATAGACAGGGCTGATTTTAAGAATCCCTTTTTAAAACCAGATGGTATCCATTTTGTATTTGTAAATGGCCTTCCAGCCATATGGGATGGCAATACTACAGGTATAAGAAACGGAAGGGTTTTAAGAAATGGTGGATAAGCCTGTCATAGGAATAACCATGGATATAAAAGATGAATATCTAAGACTCAAAAGACATTACGCTGAGGTGTGTCTTGAGGCTGGTGCTATCCCTTTTCTTCTACCACCTCTGAAAGATATGGTGCCTGAAATAAAAGACCTTATTGATGGATTGCTCATATCAGGTGGAGGTGATATACCACCAGAATATTATGGAGAAAGCCCCAAGACAAACAACCTGATGCCTGTTGATAAAAGGAGGATAGAATTTGAATTAAGATTATTAGAGGAATTTATTGAATCCAGAAAACCCATCCTTGGCATCTGCTATGGCATGCAACTTATAAATGTATTTTTTGGAGGCTCCCTTTACCAGGATATCAGGGGACACAGAGAAGGATCCCACGAGGTTGAGCTCAGAGAAAATAGACTCATACCTTCAGGTAATTATGCTGTCAATTCCTCCCATCATCAGGCGATCAAGGAAAGAGGAAATGGTATAATCGAGATAGGGATCTCAAAAAAGGATGGTATAATAGAGGCAATCACCCATAAGGAGTATCAGAATCTATTCGGAATACAGTGGCATCCTGAGAGGATGGATAATGTATTATCAAAAACTATATTTAAGAACCTGGTGAGCCTTTCAGGTACGGCAGGAGGTGACAGATAACAGGAGGTTTTCTATGAAGATAAATAGATTTTATTTTATTACTGTACTGTTTCTTATTATCCTCCTTGGCTATTTATTATTCAGGATCATAAATCCATTCCTCACCTCCATTATCTGGGCTGTTGTTATTACAATCATATTCTTTCCCCTCTATTCGCTGCTTTTGAGATACCTTAAAAAAAATTATCTTGCAGCACTGCTTACTGTCCTGATTGTCATTGTCTTCATAGTGGGACCCTTTACCTACTTCGGTATCCTCCTTGCTACTGAACTCAGTGAGTTATCAAAGCTCCTCACAGAGGAAAGGCTGATGCAACTGAAAAGCTTGTTGAGCCATCCAAAGGTATCAAGCATATTACATTATCTTGAGAGGAATTTTGGTATCACCGAAGAAAAGATAACTTCAGAGGTAATAGAAAGCATAACCTCTTTAAGTAAGTCAATCCTTAACAATATTACTAGGAGCATCACAAATGTACTTGGCTTTGCCATTAACTTCATCCTTATGATATTTACCCTTTTTTTCTTTCTCATTGGAGGACCTTTTTATCTAAAGACATTGCTTGAATACCTACCATTCTCTGAATATGAAAAAAAGAGACTCACCTGTCTTGTCAGGGACATAATTGTATCCACCATATATGGTGGAGTTGTTGTAGCACTTCTTCAGGCACTGATAGGAGGGATCTCCTTCTGGATTCTTGGTATTCCAACACCTGTGGTATGGGGAAGTGCAATAGCCATTGCCTCCTTTATTCCACTTCTTGGAGCCTTTTCAGTATGGGGACCGGCAGCCCTGTATCTATTCCTCACCGGAGCTATCCTTAAAGGCTTTATCCTCACAGCTATAGGTGCCCTTGGCATAAGCACCATAGACAATATCCTTAAACCCATAATTATAGGTTCGAGGACAAAGATGCCGACAATCGTCCTCTTCTTCAGTGTCCTTGGAGGGATTAAGGAATTCGGGCTTATTGGACTCATAGCAGGTCCCCTCGTGGTAGCACTCTTCATTGCAGTTATAGAGATATTCAGAAAGATGGAACAGGAGAAATGAGGCTCTGCGCCATTGCTCTGCTTCTGTGCTCTATTATTGCCTGCTCATCAGACAACAGGGAAAAGGGAGCTATCTATTTCAGGCTTAATGCAAATCCCACAACCCTTGACCCTGGACTCATAGTGGATGTAAGTGGTGCAACCATTGCAGCAAAGCTCTTTAATGGACTTGTAAAACTTGACAGAAACCTACAGATCGTGCCAGACATAGCAGAGAGATGGACTGTATCAGATGATGGAAGGACATACACATTTTATTTAAAAAAGGGTGTGAGGTTTCTTAATGGAAGGAAGGTCACAGCAAGGGACTTTAAATTCTCCTTTGAGAGGATCCTGTCACCTGAGTTCAGGTCTCCAGTTACATGGGTGCTTCAAAGGATAGATGGTGCAGAAGAGTACATGCAGGGAAAGGTGAAAGAGGTAAAGGGTATAGAGGTGCCTGGAGAAAGGATCTTGAGACTCAGGCTTAAAGAGCCCTTTTCACCATTCCTTGGTCTTCTCACCATGACAGCAGCCTATGTGGTGCCTGAAGAGGAGGCCTCAAGACCAGACTTCTCAACAAACCCTTCTGGCACAGGACCCTATATATTGAAAAGATGGATTCACAATAATGAGATAGTCCTTAAAGGCAGAGAAGATTATTTTGAAGGAGCACCCAGGGTAAAGAAGATTGTCTACAGAATAATACCTGAGGACCTCACAGCTCTTACAGAGTTTGAGCTCTCAAACATAGATGTCCTCAACCTGCCAGCATCGGCAATAAAAAAATATGTGCAGGATAAGGAAAAAAACAGATGGATTCTTTCTCAGGCAGGGCTCAATATCTATTATCTCGGACTGAATTGCTCAAGACCTCCTTTTGACAATCCCCTGATGAGACAGGCAACAGGATATGCCATAGACAGACACAGGATACTTAATACTATTTATGAAAAAAGAGGTATAATTGCTGATGGAATTATCCCTCCCGAGCTAAGGACATGGAAAGGCCCTGGTGGCTTTAATTACAATCCCGAGAAGGCAAAGGAGCTAATTAAAAAATCTGGCTACAGAGGTGAGCCCCTTCTATTTTATGTTACTCAGGATCAGGAGGTGATAGATATTGCAGAGGTTATTCAGGAATATCTGAGAAAGGCAGGCCTGAATATTAAGATAAGACAGCTTGAATGGAGTGCCTATAAAGAGGCATTAATAAAAGGAGAGGAGCATCTCTTCTGGCTGAGCTGGTGGGCTGATTATCCTGATCCTGAAAACTTTCTCTATCCACTTTTTCATTCCTCAAACATCGGGGCAAGGGGTAACAGGACAATCTATAAAAACACAGAGGTTGACAGACTCATTGAGGCTGGCAGCAGAGAACTGGATAAAAAGAGAAGATCTTTATTTTATGAAAGGGCTGAAAGATTAATAATGAAGGATGCCCCTGTAATACCTTTCTGGCACAAAAAGGACTTCTTTATTGTGCAGCCCTGGATAAAGGGATTTGAGATAGTGCCTGTCTATAGCATAGATAAGGGAACAGGATATGAAATTGAAATCAGATCCTGAATGTTTACTTTAAAATGAATCGGGGCCGCTAACTATTCTCAGATTTTCTTTTACCTTTTCTGCAAACTCTTTTATATCCAGCAATTTGTTTTTAACAGTAATTATATTCTGCCAGTTGATTTTAAGATACTGATGGATGGTCTCATTTCTATGCTTAGTGAGAGGAGCAACTTTTAAAGCTATATCACCCACAAACTCGTAGCAGGCAAGGATGGTGTCCTTGTAGGTTTCTGGGATGGTCTTTCTGTGGACCTTTAGTAGTTCTTCAGCTATATCCACCATGCATAAAATGATGTCATTTATAGTCTTATCAAGAATGTTCCTGATATCTCTATCCGCAAAATATCTTTCACGGTCAATACCTGACAGTTTAGAAGAAAAATAAGAAACAGAATCATCAAGGAATGAAAATAGTCTTTTAACTCTCTCATCCATAATGATTTAACTGACGTGTGAATCGTATAGACTCTGCCTCGTGTAATACACGGTGGGAAAGCCTGTAAAAGACCTCCTCATCGGGCTCTATGAGGGGAATACCTTTCATGGCTTTCTGAATTAAAAAGGGAGACTCATCCTCATCATCAAGGAGCAAGAGATCAACAGGTCTATCAGTAACCATCAGTATCTCATCTATTATTGAAATTCTTTTATTTTCATCCCTAGTATTAATATAAATCGCAAGATCAATATCGGAACGACGGTGTACAGAATCTAATGTGAAGGATCCAAAAAGATAAGCTAGAGAAATCTCCCCTTTTTCTTTGAGTTTGAGTAAGACCTTCTGTAAATTTTCCAGATCCTTATCCATTATATATATCAATAACAGGGTTCCAAAAGGCTATTCGCCTTTTGGAACCCTGTCTCTTATCTTACATCCCCCTTGCCATTGCCTCAAGCCTTGCTATCCTTTCCTCAATAGGTGGATGGGTGCTGAAGAGTCTTACAAGCGTACCACCAGAAAGGGGATTTACTATAAACATATGGGATGTTGCTGGATTTGCCTCAAGAGGTATCCTCTGGGAGGCATAATGAAGCTTTTTAAGGGCGTTTGCAAGATAAAGGGGATTACCCACTATCCTTGCACCACCAGCATCAGCCCCATATTCCCTTGTCCTTGATATAGCAAGCTGAACAAGCATTGCAGCAATTGGGGCCACTATCATCATCACAAGGGCTGCTATAGGGTTTCCACCCTCATCATCATCTCGCCTTCCACCGAATATCATTGCCCACTGGGCCATCTGGGCAAGATAACTTATTGCACCTGCAATAGTGGCGGCAATGGTGCTCACGAGGATATCCCTGTTCTTTATATGACTGAGCTCATGGGCAATAACTCCAGCAAGTTCATTTCTATCCAGGAGCCTCATTATCCCTGTGGTCACAGCAACAGCTCCATGCTTTGGGTTCCTTCCAGTAGCAAAGGCATTCGGCTGGTCAGCATCAATTATATAAACCTTTGGCATGGGAAGACTCGCCCTATGAGCAAGGGTTCTCACAATAGAATAAAGTTCTGGTGCCTCTGCCTCAGAGACCTTCTTTGCTCCATACATCCTGAGCACAATCTTATCACTGAACCAGTAGGCAAAGAAGTTCATGGCAAGTGCCATAAATAGGGCAATGGTCATGCCAGATTTTCCACCAAGAAGCGCACCTATAAAGATGAACATCACAGTAAGGGTGACGAGCAGTACCATAGTCTTAAGTGTATTCATATATCAAACACCTCCTTTTTCTGGTAATATTTTTTCAATAAAACCCTTTGCCTCAAGAAGGGCCTCTTTTACAATCTTAACAGAGCGCAGATCTCCTCTGTAATAGCCGGCTATATGGAGCTGATGATAGAGATTATTAAACTGCCTCATCAGCCTTCCATTATGAACTCCGCCATACCTCTTAAAGGCCTTCTCATATTCTTCTATACTCTTCGGTAATTTATCCTCTGAAAGCCCTTTACTCGGGAGAAATTCATCTATTGCTCTCAGGATACCAAGATAGGCGCAACCAAGGGCAGTCTTTACATCTTTTATATCGGTATAGTAATTTGCCTCTATACCTGATCTCTTCAATATCTCTTTTGCGTTCTCTATGTATCTTAAGGATTCCTTTTTCCTCATATATTAATTTATCAATTTTAATAAAGACCTGTCAAATGGCATAAATAACTCTATTTTGCCATTAGAAAACTGGCAGTCTGCCTCAAAGTCTTCTTAGACCAGCAGAGCAACAGCGCAGCAGTCAAATAATATTAAGAAAAAAAGGCTCTTCACGGAATATGGTGCAAGTAGGGGTAGGGCTTGCCCCTACCCTTTTAAGGGCAACCGCAAGGGTTGCCCCTACTATTTGAAATTGTTGGCTCTGAAAGGGTATTATGCCCTCTAAATCCATAGTGCGATAGTGCGACAGACTACACAGAACCTCTCCCCGCACTGTCGCTCTGTCGCACTAAAAGCTGTCGCACTGCCGCTCTGCCGCACTGTAGCACTACTTTATCCTTTGCACCATAATCCGAGATGAGCCCTCAATTTGCCGATAGAAATGCATTTTCATCGGCATCCCCCGCCATTCCTATCGGTAGTTTAGGGTGAGCCAAACTAATGTTATTCCTAAAGTCAAGTCACACTTTATTACTACTTTGAAATGTCACATTCTTTTTTTTCCATCCTTTCCTCCATGGATGATTTGCTGGTGGAGATTTCTTCTGCCTCCTTGTTTTTGGTATCTCTTTAACTGATGTTTTAACATTAATCCTGA
>CALJEL010000022.1 GCA_938074335.1 uncultured bacterium
TAGTGTAATACTATTAATAAGCTTACTATACATAACTAACTTCACCTTTTGGGTGAAGACTTTTTGCTACATAATAAATAAAATTTGTCGCATTGTAAAGACCTTGAGGCAGACTGCCAGTTCTCTAATGGCAAAATAGAGGGCATAACCTCTCCTTGACTTTAAAAAAAGACTATTACATTATATATTATGAAACAGAATGGGATTATATTAAAATATTTTCATTATGTTATGCTTTTAATAATCTTGGTTCATCTTTCTGGCTGTGCAACCATCGCAGGTGTTGGTGAAGAAGAGTTTGTGCCACCTGGCTTTGGTCTGCCCTATGATAGATATATCCAGGGAGAACCACGGATAGATATGAAAATAGAAGGTGGCATTTATTACTGGAAGACTGCTAATACCTGGCATATAAGATTTGCAAGACCCTACAGTGCTCCAAGGCCTTTTCCCGAGGGCACCATCTTTTCAGGCCACATAAGGGTCGAAGATGGAATAATAATCGATGTAAGGAGATTTAATGTATCTCCATTAAATGAAATTAAAAGGCTCGGCGACACTATATCCTTTAAATTTGAAATAAAAGATGCGGTAGAGGGTTTTGATTTCATCATACAGCCTGTCCTTTCCCAGTACTGTGTGACTTCAGACCTCAGGGTCCAGGGCATTCATGCACCTGAACTTATAAGACTCGGTGAATTCATGCACAGGCCTGATGGAGTTCCCTTTAAGATATGTGTAAGGAGTTTTGAATGAAAAGATTTGTTTTTATGCTGCTATTGAGTGTCCTTTCTGTTTCTCCTGTGATCTCCGAGGAAGAGAGATATCTTGCAAATATCAAGCAGCTCACCTATGAAGGAGACAATGGAGAGGCCTATTTCAGCTTTGATGGGAAGAAATTGATTTATCAGTCAGACAGGGGGTACAGATGCGATAAGATATGGATCATGAACATTGATGGCACAGAAAAAAGGATGGTGAGCCCTTCAAGGGGTGCCCATACCTGTGCCTTTTTCTTTCCTGATGGAAAGAGGATATTGTTTTCTTCTACAGTTCATATGGAGGGTGAATGTCCTGAACAGGAATTACCAAAAGGCAGAAGATATGTCTGGCCCCTTTATCCCTACGATATCTATGTAGCAAATATAGATGGCTCAGGCCTGAAGAGACTGACCGAGAATCCTGAATATGATGCTGAGGCAATTGTCTCACCTGATGGCAAAGAGATAGTATTTACATCCAAGAGAAATGGAGATATGGACATATATATCATGAATGCTGATGGAACAAATGTAAGGAGACTTACGGATAGATTTGGTTATGACGGTGGTGCCTGGTTTTCTCCTGACGGAGAAAAGATTGTCTGGAGGGCCTGGTATCCAGAGACAGAGGAAGAGATCAATCTCTGGAAGGACTGTATGAAAAATAACTATATAGTGCCCCTTCCCCTTGACCTCTGGGTCATGGATAGAGATGGTTCAAATAAAAGGAGGCTCCTTCATAATGGAGCGACAAACTGGGCTCCCTCTTGGCATCCTGATGGCAAAAGGATAATATTCTCAAGTAACATGGATGACTGGCGCGAGGAACTCAAACAATATGGACCTAACTTTGAGCTTTATATAATAAACATTGATGGTACAGGCCTTAAGAGGATAACCTACAATAATGTCTTTGATAGCTTTCCCATGTTCAGCCCTGATGGTAAAAGGCTTGTCTTTGCCTCAAACAGAAATCCTCAAAAACCAAGACAGACCGATATATTTATTGCAGACTGGATGGAATGATAAGAAAGCTCCTTTTATTAATGCTATTAAGCCCTTTCTTCCCAGCTATGCTTTATGGAGGCACACTCCTTCATCATGAGCTCCATCTGAAGATTATCCCTGAAAAAAATTATTTGATAGCCATTGATAATGTAGAGCTTCCTCAATCAGAAATAAGGGTCTCCTTCTTTATTAACAAAAATCTAAATATAAAGCAGATAGTTCCAGAGGCCTCGATTAAGATTATAGAGACAGCTGATGCAAAAAAGGTTGAGATAGTCTTTGATTCACCCAAGAAGACTATTACCATCGAATATGAAGGTATGATTCATGAACCTGTAAAGACCATCGGAGAACAGGCGAGGGGATACAGTTATACAGGAGGTATAATCTCAGAGGAAGGTGTACTTCTTCATGGTGGTTCTCTCTGGTATCCAGAGTTTGATAAAGGTCCTCTTACCTTCCATTTAATTATTCAACTCCCTGAGGGATGGTATGGAATAAGTCAGGGTGAAGAGATTAATAAAGAGAAAGCCCTTTCATGGAACTGTCCTGAACCTCAGGAGGAGATATTTCTCATTGCAAATAGATTTATAAGATATGAGGAGGAGCTTGATGGCATAAAGGCAATGGTTTTTTTGCGATCACCTGATGAAGGGCTTGCAAAAAGATATATAAGCGCCACCTTCAGGTATATAAAACTCTATGAAGACCTCATAGGTCCTTATCCCTATAAAAAATTTGCTCTTGTGGAGAACTTCTTTGAATCAGGTTTTGGTATGCCATCATTCACACTCCTTGGTCCAAAGGTCTTGAGGCTTCCATTCATCATTGACTCCTCCTATCCCCATGAGATACTCCATAACTGGTGGGGAAACAGTGTATGGCCAAGACCAGGGAGGGGAAACTGGACAGAGGGATTGACTGCCTATCTATCAGACCACCTGCTTAAGGAGCTCAAAGGAGAGGACAGGGAGTACAGGTTCACAACCCTTCAGAAATACAGGGACTATGTGCTTGATGAAAGGGAGCTTCCTCTTGAAGAATTCAGGAGCAGACATTCAGGAGCCACTGAGGCAGTGGGTTATGGTAAATCCCTGTTTTTCTTTCACATGCTGAGAAAAAAACTTGGAGACAGGGTCTTTATAGAAGGTCTCAGGCTCTTTTACAGGGAAAATAAGTTTAAATATGCGGACCTTGATGACCTGAGGAGGAGTTTTGAAAAGGTCTCGGGATTGAATCTAAAAGGCTTCTTTGACCAGTGGACAAGGAAAAAAGGTGCACCTGTGATTGAGATTAAAGAATTTAGAATAAAAGAGAATGAACTCAGTCTTACCCTTGAACAGACACAGGAAGGTGAGATATATGAACTTGAAATACCTGTAAGGATCTTCCTGAAAGGTGGCTCCATTTATGAGAGCCTTTTTAAAATGACTGAGAAAAGACAGACCTTTATGGAAAGGCTTGATGGGATACCTGTAAGGATTGATATTGATCCTGAGCTTCATGTATTTAGAAGACTTTTTAGAGAAGAGGTACCTCCTGCCATAACTGCTGTGCTTGGCTCAAAAGAGGTTGTGATTATAAAGCCATCTCTGAAAGACCAGGAACTCTCTGATGCCTTTGAAGAGGTAATCAGGACAGTTAAAAATTCAGGTCCTGAAAGGACTGAGGTGATTGAAGACAGTGATATAAAAAAATTACCTGAGGGTTCGGTGATCGTCCTTGGATGGGAAAATAGGTTTATTAAAAAGGTCTTTTCTGAACAGGATTATATAAATACAGGAGATGGGAGATATGAACTTCCAGAAAAGAGCATAGACCCCGGAAGGGAATCCCTCGTCTTTGTCAGAGAAAATCCTGTGGACAGAGAAAGACCCCTGCTATTTATAGGTTCAAAAAAACCATCAACATTAAGGGCATTGATAAGAAAGCTTCCTCACTATCACAAATACAGTTACCTTGTCTTTGAGGGTGATGAGGCTGTAAATACATTGAAAGGAAGGTGGCAGATAAAGGACAACCCGATGAGTATTATCCTTGATAAGAATGAAAGACCAGTAACTTCACCCCCTGATAAACCACTTATTCCTGCCTTCTCAAAGGAATCCATAAAGAAGACATTAAAGTTCCTCACCTCTTCTCAGCTCAGGGGAAGAAAGGCTGGAACAGAGGAGGCTATAAGGGCAGCAGGATTTATTAAAGAGTCCTTCCAGAAGGCAGGGCTTCTGCCAGGATACAGGGGTGAATATCTTCAGATATGGAATGATGGTAAAAGGGTTTTTGCCAATGTTATCGGTAAGATTAAGGGCAGTTCAGAGGAATGCCTAATCATCGGTGCCCATTATGACCATCTTGGGACAGATGATAAGGGCAATACATATCCAGGTGCTGATGACAATGCAAGCGGAGTAGCCATACTCTTAGAGCTCGCAAGGATACTGGCAGAAGAGACTGCTGTCTCAGGTATTAATAAAGATTTAATATTCATTGCCTTTACAGGTGAGGAAGACCAGAGGCTGGGTTCCAGGTATTATGTGGAGCATGCTGAATTAGATAAATGTATAGCCATGATCAATCTTGACACAGTGGGAAGGCTTGAGGGGAAAAGGCCGCTCATCATCGGTGCCAGTTCAGCAAAGGAATGGCCTATACTCCTTAAAGAGGCATCCTTAATATCAGGCCTTGATTTTGAACCTGTAAAAGAGGAACTTGACTCCAGTGATCAGAAGAGCTTTGAGGAAGCAGGCATTCCAGCAATCCAGTTATTCTCAGGACCACATGAGGATTATCACAGGGTCACTGATAGCATGGATAAGCTTGATATTGATGGCATGATAAAGATAGGAATTTTTACAAGGGAGATGATCCATAGACTGGAAAGACTTTCAGGCCTGAGTTTTACAGGAGATATAAAAAAAGGACCCCCATCTCAAGAGAGAAAGGTTAGCATAGGCACAATCCCTGATTTTACCTATAAAGGTACAGGCTACAGGATAGAAGGGGTTATAAAGAACTCTCCTGCCGAGGAGGCAGGACTTCAAAGAGGTGACATTATTGTTGAAATCAATTCAAGACCCATAAAAGGTTTGAAGGACTTTTCTGAGACACTTAAGACCTTTAAACCTGGAGAAAAAATAATACTAAAGATTGACAGGGCAGGTAATAGATGGACTTTTGAGGTTGAGGTAAGGGAAAGGAAATGAATTTAAAAATCTTCTCAGTCATTAATAGCATACTTCTTTCAGTGTTTCTCGTGCAACCACTCTCGGCCTCACCCAGCATCATGGTTAAACCTGAAATTCTTTACCCTGGCGATGTGTTTCTGATAAAGACAGTTTATCCTTCTAATAGACTCCTCAGGGCTGAACTAAATGGAAGGGAGTTCCCTTTTTCATCCTGCGGTGAGAGATGCAGTTATGCTATTGGAGCAATAGATATAGAAACCAGGCCAGGAACCTACAAAATAAAAATCTATTTTAAGAATGGAAAGAATATCATCAAGACCTTACGAATAAGGAAAAAAGAATTCCCTGTAATCAGCCTTACCCTTCCAGAGGAAAGGGTGACCCTGAGTCCTGAAGATGAGGCAAGGGCTAATAAGGAGGAAAAGCTTCTCAGAAGCATCTGGCAGTTAAGAACAGAAAGGCTCTGGTACGGAGGGTTCATCAGACCACTTGACAATGAGATATCAACAGGTTTTGGAGTAAAGAGATTAATAAATGGTCATAAGATCAGTATTCATAAAGGCATTGATATAAAGGCAAAGGAAGGAGAACCTGTGAGGGCTGTAAATAATGGAAGGGTTGTCCTTAGAGAGGAATTATTCTTTGGTGGCAGGACCATTGTAATTGATCATGGTGAGGGACTCTTTTCTGTATATATGCATCTTTCAGACTATAATGTAAAAGAAGGTGATATGGTCAGCAAGCATGATCTAATTGGCTTTGCTGGTTCCACTGGAAGGTCAAGTGGACCTCATCTGCATTTTGGATTTAAGGTTAAGGATATAAGCGTAAATCCTGAGTCCCTTTTTGAATTAAGGGAACTACCTTAAGTTCATAAGCAGTTATGATTGAAGCTCTGAAAGTTCAATCTCCTCTGGATAACCATAAACTTTTATGTTGCTTTCTTTTGCGAATTCAAGGGCTGCATTATCTACCATGGGAGAAATGATAATCTTCCTTCTAACAGGCCTGCCCTCCTTTTTCTCATAAACCTGAATCTTTCTAAGATAGGTAATAACATCACCCTTACTTATGGAAGACTTTATCTCAGCCACAGTAACATATCCATTCCTTATAATGAGGTCAAGCTCTATCTGGTCAGGCCTTCCAAAGACAAGGCCCTCTTCATCTATTGTCCTGTAACGCTCTACCTTTACAGGAAAATCTTCCTCAAGGATACCTTTGATTGCATCTCTGAAGGAAGACTCTGCTCTCAAGCCCCATCTTGAGCCAAGGGCCCCTATACCTGTGTCATACTTCCGATGAAGTAACTTTATCTCTTCAAGAATGGAATTTATTACCTTCTGGTTCTCTTCCCATCTTCTCTCGTTCTCTTCCCACCTCCTCTGATTTTCCTCCCATCTCCTCTGGTTCTCTTCCCATCTTCTCTCGTTCTCCTCCCACCTCTCTGCCCATTCCCTCTCAAGCCTCTCAAGATGCCTCTGATTTTCCTGCCACCTCTTTTCGTATTTTTCCCTGTCTATTCTTAATTGTTCAAGAAGTCTTTCAAATCTATCCTCTGTCTCTTTCCTGTCAGCAAATCTCCCAGCAGAGATTTTGAGTATAAATTCCCTTATCTCTGGATCCTTTTTAACAAAACGCGGTATCTCTTTGAAGATAATCCTTTTCAGCTCTGTCTTTGTAAGTGGTTTTGCTGCTGACTTTTTCATAAATAATAATCACATAAATAAATTTAAAAAGTCAAACCCTTCTCATAAATCCTGAATTTTTTATAAAGATTCCCTCCCGCCATCTCCACAAGCCTCTGCACCTGGATATTATCTTCAAGTATCCATGAAAACTCCACCTTCTTAAACCCCCTCCTTTTTACCTCCTTGAATCCTTCCCTGAATAGCAGTGCATCCACACCCCTTTGTCTGAATCCTGGTCTTATACCGAGGAGAAGCAATCTCAATCCCTTCACCTTTCTCATTGCAAAGATAGCCTTCAGAAGTGTAAAGAGATTTAATCTTCCCTTCATTACCCTGAGCACTGTATTATAATCAGGAATGAGCCCGAGAAAACCAACTGGTTCATCCTTATAGTGGGCAATGAGCATGAGCTCAGGTACAATTATACTCTTTAATTGATGCGCCATAAATCTTATCTCATCATCTACAAAGGGTATAAAACCCCAGTTATCCTTCCATGCCTCATTATAGATGAGTTTGAACATAAGAAGGTCATCCTCAAGCCTGTCCATATCAACCTTCCTCACTCGAATTCCCTTTTTGTCTGCTATATCAGCAATCCTGTTAACCTTTTCATCAAGCTCACCAGGGATATCAGCTATATAGGCATAAAGGTCCTTTGACTTTTTCAGTCCACAGGACTCCATGAGCTCGATGTAATAAGGAGGGTTATAGGGTGTAAGGAGCATGGGAGGATATTGAAAACCCTCGAGTAAAAATCCACACTCTTCATTTGTTGAGAGGTTCATAGGTCCTCTCATAATCTGAAGACCTGCCTCTTTAAGGTCTGTTGCTACCCTCTCAAGTAAGGCCTCTGCTACAGCCCTGTCATTTATTGATTCAAAAAGACCAAAAAATCCAGCCCTCTCATTGTGAATGGAGATATGTCTGCGATTTATAATGGTAGCTATGCGTCCAACCACCCTTCCATCCCGCATGGCAATATAAAGCCTTACATCCTCAAGTCTGAAAAAAGGATTTTCATCTGAAAGATAAATCTTCTGATCCTTTATAAGAAGAGGTGAAAAGAAGGGATCTCTTTTATAAATTTCAAAAGGTAAATGGATAAAGGCAGAAAGGAGCTTTTCACCCTCAGCCCTTATGACCTCTATCATCTTATAAGTTTGAGGGCCCTGCCTACTTTTTTAAATGCCTCAAGGACTATATTAAGATGCTCGTCAGTATGGGTTGCCATATAAGAGGTCCTTATAAGGGCCTTTCCTGGTGGTACCGCAGGGCTTACCGCAACATTTGCAAAAACACCCTCAGCCTCGAGCATCTTTACAAAGGTAAAGGCAGTTGCATCCTCTCCAACAATAACAGGGACTATTGGTGTCTGAGTAGGTCCTATCTCAAAACCAAGATTCTTGAAACCTTCTATCATCTTTCTTGTATTCTTCCAGAGTCTCTCTCGCCTTTCTGGTTCATTTTCTATAATATCAATTGCTGCACTTACTGCTGCTATTGATGCTGGTGGTGGGCTCGCACTGAATATAAGTGAACGTGCAAAATGTTTTATATAATGTATTACCTCTTTTGAGCCTGCTATAAAACCACCAATTGATGCAAGGCTCTTACTGTATGTGCCCATTATGAGGTCAACCTCCTGCTCAAGCCCGTAATGCTCTGCAGTCCCCCTGCCGGTTGCACCAAGCACGCCTATACCATGGGCATCATCAACCATAAGCCTTACACCATGCTTTTTTGTAATCTCATAGACTGCTGGAAGGTCAACTATATCGCCTTCCATGCTGAAGACACCATCAACAACCACCAGGCATCCCCTTCCATTATTCTCTGTGAGAACCCTGTCAAGATCCTGGGGATTGTTATGCTTGAATTTTTTAACCTCACCAAAGGAAAGCCTACATCCATCAATAATGCTTGCATGATCCATCTTGTCTATTACAACAATATCATCCTTTCCAACAAGTGCAGAGATTACACCCAGGTTCACCTGAAAACCTGTGGAAAATACAAGTGCAGCTTCCTTGCGCATGAATCTGGCAAGCTTTTCTTCAAGCTGTACATGTATGTCAAGTGTACCATTCAAAAATCTTGATCCAGCACATCCTGTGCCATATTTTTTAACAGCCTCAATGGCTGCCTCCTTTACCTTTGGATGGTTTGTGAGGCCGAGATAATTGTTGGAGCCCACCATGATCATCTTCCTGCCGTTCATAATCACCACAGGATCCTGGGCTGACTCTATGACCCTGAAGAAGGGATATATTCCCCTGTCCATAAGGTCTCTGGCTGCTGTAAACTTGTAACACTTTTCAAAAAGATCTTTTTTCGTTACAGCCATCTGTGAAGCCTGTACCAGTTTGCTGTCCATTTCATTCCTTCCTGAATCTTTACTTTAGGATTAAAGCCCAGCTCTTTACGGGCCTTTGAGATATCACAAATCCAGTGTGAATACTTGAGTTCAATCAATTTATCATTGTTTATTATACTATTTTTTGCAACTTTTGATGCAAGCCTTCCAATCAAGGGCATTATCTTTCTTGGAATCTTTATCTTAACAGTTTTTTTCTGAAGTGATTCTGCAATCACCGAGGCAATATCATCACTGCTACAGATCTCACCGTCAGCAAGAAAATATATCTTGCCCTCAGCATCTTCTGACCTCGCAGCAAGTATGATTCCATGCACAAGATCATCAACATAGATAAGGGAATAATAAGACTTACCAAAATCAGGGATGATGCCAGCATTCACCATCTTAAAAAATAAATAGAAATCCCTGTCCCTGGGTCCATATACAGCAGTGGGTCTTATAATTGTAAAAGGGAGTCTGCCTTTAAATTTAAGCAAGGCCTCTTCTGCCATTAATTTACTTTTTCCATAGATTGAAACAGGTGAGGCTGGGGAATCCTCAGACCTTGGTTTTCCATCCTGTGATGGTCCTGCTGCAGCAAGACTGCTCAGAAGCACAAATCTCTTTATCTCTGGATTATTTTTTAGAGCCACGTCAATAATATTCTCTGTACCCTTTACATTTGCGTTAAAGAACTCTTCCCGTGATGAAGCCTTTGTGAGACCAGCAAGATGGAATATATAATCAAAATCCCTTATCTGCTCAAGAGATGACCTGTTACAACAGTCTCCTTCAATGAATTTTACTTCAAGCCCTTCAAGCCATTTTTTATTTGAAATATCCCTGATAAGACAGTGTACTTCAAAGCCCTCCTTTATCAATGCCTCTGCAAGATGACTTCCTATAAAACCTGTTCCCCCTGTAACCAGTGCCCTCATAATTAATATTGTCTTTTAAATCCCATAGAATAGTCAAGCTATTTATTTGTTAATCTCTTTATGGTTTCTTTCAATTCTGTAAGATCTGATGACTTTACAACATAGGCTTCTGCTGCCCATACACCAAAGTCGTCCCTGTAATCATAGGCGGTTGACATTATAACAGGGATATCTGGAATCCTGTCCTTCATTGCCCTCAACACAGCAATACCATCCATATCTGGCATGAGGATATCCAGGGTGACAATGTCAGGTTTTTCCCTCTCAAATATCTCAATAGCCTCTTTCCCCGAGGTTGCTGCAAAGACCTCATATCCCTCATCCTCAAGCTCCTCTTTATAAAGCCTGAGGATACTCTCATCATCGTCAACTATAAGGACCTTCATACCATCCTCCTTTCATCAATAGTGCGACAGAGCTAAAGTAGTGAGTTAGTATGCAAGTGAG
>CALJEL010000023.1 GCA_938074335.1 uncultured bacterium
AACAGTTTGAACAGTTTGAAGAAATGTCTGCTCTGCTGGTCTGCTGCTCTATTAAAAGTAACTCAGGCATTCTTGCCTGAGAAAAGTAACTCAGGCATCACAGACAAGAATGTCTGTGCTACTGGCTCTACTGCTCTGCTGCTCTAAGAAGACTTTGAGGCAGCCTGCCAGTAGGGTATCGGCAAAATAGGGAGATTTGAAAATGGCCGAAAATAGATACTTTTACAGATTGGAAGAGAGACTTTTATGCTATAATTTTTAAATATGCTATAATTTTTAAAAATGATAAGAAAGAGCATAATAAAATTTTCTGTACTGGTTTTATCCTTTCTAATCTTTTCCTGTGCATCTCCACCTCAGGAGCAGATACCGGAGATGTACTGGCCCCTTCCACCTGAAAGACCAAGGATAAAGCTTGTTGACATAATTATAGGAAGCCTTGATGCAAAGACAAGATTTGGAAAATTTAAAGAATTTCTTTTCGGTCCAGAGAGCGAGGTTAAGTTTGTCAAACCCTTTGGCGTGGCAGTTAAAAATAGAAAGATGTTTGTTACGGATGTAAATGGTGTTCATTACTATGATTTTGAAAATGGCTCTTTTAAGATAATTGGCACCTCAGACCTGAGGCTTCCTTCTGCGATAGCCTATCACGGAGGTAAACTCTATGTGGGTGATGTGATAAAAAAGGTTGTATATGTCTTTAATGAAAAATTTGAGACAGTTATGCAGTTTGGCTTCAGGGAGCTTGATACACCAGCAGGAATAGCCATAGATGAAAAGAATCAGAGGGTAATAGTCTCGGATTCCAGAAGGCATATGATCTTTATCTATAATTTTGAGGGAAAACTTATCACCACCTTCGGCAGGAGAGGCAAAGGTCCGGGAGAATTTAACATTCCCTATGGGATTGCTGTGGATAGTAACGGGAGGATATATATAGTGGATTCAGGAAATTTCAGGCTCCAGATACTTGATGAAGATGGTAATTTTATAAAGTTCATCGGTTCTGTTGGCACCTCTCCGGGAAGTTTCTCAAGACCCAAGGGAGTTGCCCTTGACTCCGAGGGTCATATATATGTCCTTGATTCAGCCTTTGGAAATTTTCAGATCTTTGATTTCGAAGGTAACACACTTCTTGCAGTAGGACACAATGGCAGGGGTCCTGGAGAGTTTCTGCTACCATCCTCTATATGCATAGATGAGTATGACGAGATCTATATTGTTGACCAGATAAACAGGAGGATTCAGATATTTCAATATCTGAAAGAAGACCAGAAATAGAGGTAGTGCTCGGAACTAAACCCTGTTTTAATTTAGAAAGGGTGCGGCATAAAAATTGCTACTATGATTTTTGTTGTGAAAGACTGGATGAAGGCTTCAGGATTATCCATAGCAGGGGTAGTCAGTATTTTATTATTGTTTTCTGAGGGATTATGTGAAGGTCAAGTAATCAGGGATTTTTTTATCAGGGGAGACTGGAGGAAGGTAGTTGAGAATTTTCACGCAGTGGACTTACAAAATCTGTCATCTGAGGATATAAGGCATATAGCCCTGAGTTTTTATTTTCTCGGTAGATTTGATGAGGCTGAAAGATACATAAAGTTAATAGAAAGAGATGAACAGGCAAAGATAATTTATTATCTTATCATCTCTCAAAAAGGAAAAAGGGAAGAGGCCTTAAAATTACTTTCCGAAATAGGTACACCCCAGGCGCTTACTGCCAGGGCAATGATTATAAAAAACAGCAACCCTGAGGATGCACTTAACCTTTTGAATGAGGCCATAGCAAGGGATCCAGAGTATTTCTGGGCATGGTTTTACAGGGGTCTTATACTTGAAGAAAGAGAGGACTTTATGAATGCAGCAAAGGCATATAAAAATGCTGTGAGGATAAATCCATTCTTTGCACAGGCACATAATAATCTTGGTTATTGTTATAAGGAGATGCATTATTATTCATGGGCGGTTGAAGAGTATCTCAAGGCAATAGACCTTATACCAGACAATGCGGGCTATTATTACAACCTTGGGAATGCCTATACTCACCTGGAAAAGATAGATGAGGCCTTTAATGCCTATAAAAAGGCAGTAGACCTTGACCCTTCCTTTGCAAAGGCACATTACAATCTTGCAAGGACATATTTAAGAAAGGATATGGTCAGAGAGGCTATAGAGGAATTTAAACTTTATTTAAAATATGCTAATAAAGAAGTCTTCAGCTTCGTTGCCTCAAAAGAGGCGGTTGAGGAAGAGATAGAGCAGCTTGAGAGGTATCTTAAGATGTACGGGCCATCAACACAAAATAGGTAGGGTGAAGATGAACTATCGGGCTTTTAAATTACTCTATGCATGGAAAGATTTGAATGGCAAATTTAATCTTGCTGTCTGTGGCTTGTTGCTCCTTCTTTCATTTATCCTGTCCTGCGCCCCATCTATCAGGAAGGATATAGATCTCTCCTTTTTTAAAAACAGGGATGACTCACTTAAGAGGGCAATTATTATCAATTCCATAGAAGAGAGAAACAGGGCAGTTGAGGATGATATCAAATGGATAAACACCGCCTATGAGAGATTTCTGATAAAGAGCCTTTATGATATAAATGAAGAGGATTATGCTCAGTATTCAGGATACCTTGATAATGGTTCTGTTTACATAATAGTCCATCCAGCCTACTATACCTTCTTTCAGAGGCCTCTTTTCCCTTTTGATGATGTCATATCCGTTGACAACGAGCTTGACAGACTTCTGGGAGAACCAAATTTTTCTCCAAAGACTACACTTATTAAGGCACAGGAAAAGGCGCTCAGGGATTTTCTTGAATATGCCTCCACAACAAAAAGGCTTGTTATCCTGATACTGCCAGGAGGTTACAAGAAATATGATGGCTATAAATTTAAGGGCCATAGAGATGAGTTCAGGCGTTATATAAACGAGGTTACGAATGAATCAGAATCAGTGGTATATATGTATTCAAAGAAGCCGAACAGAGGTCTCCTCACTGAAAAGGATACGGCAAGATTACTGAAATTCCTCTCGGCAATTAAACCCAGGAATATCCTTATCGGAGGTGGTTATCTTGGTAGATGTCTTGAGGATTTCTGGAGAACCATTGAACCCTTTTACAGTGAAAGAATTTATCTTGTGCCCGAGCTTGTAGCAATCTCTCCATCAGATATGGGTGTCTTTCAAGCCTATGGTATGCTCAGGTCTGATGGAACTGTTGATATTGAAAAGCTTACCGAGAACATAAGGAATAATAATATCGGAAACCAGGATATACAGCCACGGTTGAAGAATATGTCTGACATTAATGAGCGTTGAGTTTGAAAAGCCGATGAATTCTAAGTTCTTATAGATTCCAATAGAAAATGTCACTGAAATGGCTCAGTTCATGAGAGTGACATTGTGACAGGCTACACAGTGCCTTAGTGAGGCGGCACTAAGAGCAGTGCCATGTGGCATCCTAAATTTTATTGGCAAAAGCGGAGAAGTAAAAAAGCTATTTCTATTTTGTTATAATCAATTAATCTCTATAAAGCCCCTAATATCAGGAGGATGGATATGAGAAAGATAGGTTTTATCATAGTCCTTTCATTAATTATCCTGATCTTTCCTCTGACCAATTCCAAGGCAGAGGAGGTTGATTGTCTCATGTGTCACGGTGCACTTGGTAAGGAGCGAGTAGTTCATCTAGCCCTGCAGATGGGGTGCACCACCTGTCATGTGGCAGTTGATGCCACAAAGTTTCCACATAAGTTTACAAACAAGGTCACAAAGGGTCTTTCCTCTGAGCAGCCAGAGCTCTGCTATGGCTGTCATGACAAGGCAAAGTTTACAAAAAAGTCAGTCCACATGGCAGTAAGCATGGGATGCACAGGATGTCACAACCCGCATAGCTCAAAGAATGATAAGCTTCTCAAGTCATCTCCACCAGAACTCTGCTATAGCTGTCATGACTCAAAGGCCTTTACAGGTAAGAAGACGGTTCATATGCCTGTGATGGGTGGAATGTGCACATCCTGTCACAGTCCTCATTCAACTGATACAGGAAAGCTCCTGATTTCAGAGCCTCCTGAGGTCTGCTATAGCTGTCATGACAGGGCAAAGTTCACTGACAAATTTATACATGCACCTGTTGGAATGGGTATGTGTACCATGTGTCATGTGCCCCATCAATCAGAAAATGAAAAACTCCTTACCTCTGCTACACCTGATCTATGTTACAACTGTCATGATAAAGCTCTTTTTTCAAAGAAGAATGTTCATATGCCGGTGATGGGCGGCATGTGCATGAGCTGTCATAAGCCACATGCAGCATCAGAGACCCAGCTTCTTCTGAAAGAGCCAGTAGAGGTCTGCCTTGAGTGCCATCCCAATGTAAGAAAAACTCCCCATGCCGTTGCTGGTTTTTCTCAAGCAGGACACCCGGTAGGTCTTACAAAAAAGGGTAGAAAACCCCTGGTTGACCCTGCGAGACCCGGGAAGCAGTTCTACTGCGGTAGCTGTCACAATCCTCACAGCTCAGACTGGATGGCTTTATTCAGGTATCAGGCAAATTCAGCCATGGGCATATGTACCTATTGCCATAAGTATTAGGGGCTCTCTTTTGTAAAAAGAAGAAAGATTGAGATTAATAAGATATTCATTATAAACTATTAGCATGATACATAACTTAGGTATAACTGATAAAGAGCTCTTTCCTCTAATGGTAACTTATTTAGTAGAACCAGCGCTTGAAGATTTTGCAAGAAATAATGGAATAAATATAAACTGGTCTTATGAAATTTAATGAAATAGATAACCTGAAGATCATTACCCTTTTTAATATTAGGATGGACTGGAGGATAAATATGGAATTAAGAAAAAAGATTTTTTCAGGTAGTATAATCTTGTTCTTTTCAATCTTTATATTTACACTTCTTACAGGATGTGCCTCTCCACCAAAAGAGGAGTGGGATCCCTTTAAACTTGTCTGGCCACTTCCCCCTGAAAAACCGAGAATTAAGTATAAGGATACACTGAGGTCAGAAGAGGATGTTAAGCCAAAGAAGGGTATAGCTGAAAGTATATTTGGCGAGGAGAGGCAGATGGCTCTTATGAAGCCTTACGGTGTTGTAACTGATGAAGAGGGCAGGGTATATGTCTCTGATGTAGGGAAGATCGTTATATTTGATAAGAAATCCCAGAAGCTCTCTACAATAGGAGACCGAGGTCCTGTAAGACTTATAAGACCCCTTGGACTTTTTTATGACAAAAAAGACAAGCTTCTTTATGTTGCTGACAGCGGCCTTGACAGGGTAATTGTCTATGACCTAAATGGTAATCCTCTGAGGGAAATGGGGCAGCGCGGAGAGTTGAAAGATCCTGGAGGAGTGGTGGTTGATAATGTTCGTAACAGGGTATATATAACAAATACAAAAAATCATGTGATAAGTGTTTTCAATACAGAAGGTTATTTGGTAGAGAATCTTGGAGAAAGGGGTGTTGACCCTGGATATTTCAATTTTCCAACGCAGATAGCCATAGATTCAGATGGTAATATCTATGTAGTTGATACAGGGAATTTCAGGGTTCAGGTACTCACTCCAGAAGGCAAGCCTTTAAGGCAGATTGGAGGTATAGGAGTAAGGATAGGTCAATTTGCAAGACCCAAGGGGATTGGAATAAGTCCTCAGGGTTATATCTTTGTTACTGATGCCATGCATCACGGAGTAACGGTCTTTGATAAAGATGGCACCCTTCTGCTTGGCTGGGGTTCAAGGGGCTGGGAAAAGGGTCTTTTTGACCTTCCTGCTGGTATCTATATAGATGAAAGGAATTTGATATATGTGGTGAGTCAGTGGACTGCAAAGGTTGATATATTTGAGCTTATAACCTATCCAGAGGATATAGAAAAGCCATCAGAATCCCGGAAGGCTCAGTGATGTTTCAATAAGTATTCCAGGTCTTTAAGCCTTTCTTTCAGGGTAAGATTAAAGGGTGATATCCTGAGACCCCTTTCATAGCTCTCCCTTGCCTTATCATATCTCTTTACCTTTATCTGAAGGTCACCCATGGCAATGTAAAGAGATATGTTTTTGGGAGTTTTTTTAAGCATAAGCTCCACCTGACCTATGAGGTCATCTATTAAATAATTCTTCGGTATAGAGTATTTATAAATAACCATTGAATTCTGGGCAGAGCTTTTAACAAAGACAACAGAATTCCCCCTGAAAAAAACAGGCACCCAGTTTGTATCATCCAGTAACGAACTAACAAGGGGGATGACCTGGCCACTCACACTGAAGACAGGTATCAATATATATTCTATTCTGTAACTTTCAAGGATTGCCTTCCAGAAGGGCATACCCATTATCTCCGGGGTCCTCACCGCATTATCAATGCTCATTGATTGCATATAAAGGTATTCATAAAGCTGTCTTCCATCTATGAAGACCTTTTTTTCTGGATAAAACCTCCATATGAGATAACCTCCCCAGTCATAATGATTATACATATTGCCCTTTATATTGTTTTCCTTTATAAACTTAAAGGCTGCATCGGGATAATAACCGCTTACCCATGACAGGGACCGGAGGTTTTTTACATTTTTAAGGTTACTGTATTCACCCATTATCACAAAAATAAATAGACTGAAACCAAGAAGCACCGAGAGGATCAAATACCTGGGGATGACCTTTAACCTTCCTAATGTTTCAGCCACTACTGGTATTGCCCATATAAGGAAAAAGGCAACATACCTGATCTGTGTGAAGGAAAAGTATCCAAGCCCTGCAAGGAGTATATGCTCAGGCATTACTATCTTTAATTTGAAGAACCTTATAAGAAGACCTGTTGTGGCTATGATTAAGAGCAGCCAGTAAAGGCCTATGGTCAGGTCTCCTGCCCCGAAGAAAGCGTTTATGGTTGATTGATATTCCACAATACCCTGTCTCATAGAAGAGGGCATGATAAGGGTCTGGACAATGGCATTATAGGTGCATGGATTTATGAATCCAGATATTATTCCTGCTGAGCCCCATAGAAAAAGTTTTTTATCCCTTTTTTCTTTAAAAAATTCAGATGCCATATATGCTGCAATGGTAATGGAACCAAGGATATAGCCACCATGCATATTAGACCATAGGGGCATGAGGAGTGGTATGAGACCATATCTTTTTATATCCAGTAAATAGAGCAATATACCGAAGAATACAAAGGACCAGACCTGTGGTCTATCAAGTGGATATACAGAAAGAAGGGATATAGAGAATACTATAAGTAACGAGAATATAAGTGCCCTGTCCTCTATATCCCTTAATAGGTTCCTTCTATAAATTATATATATGAGCAGTCCTGCTACAATAAACCTTATTAGGATGATACCATTAAAACCAATTACCTTAAAAAAAGACCAGTATAGGAGCTGACTGAGCCAGTAAGACCTGAGGATGAATAATTCCCTTGAACTGAGAAGTGCTGGTGTGGTATAAGAAAAGGGATCATAGGATGGCAGTCTATGGTTATCCCATATCCATCTGCCTGTTGCAATATGCCAGAAGAAATCAGGGTCTGATACTGACCTTAAAAGATAGGAAAGGACAATGCCTGTTAATGCTGTTAATATGATTGAATTAATTATAAGCCTCTTTTTCATTGACATTATATTAACACAACTTACAATAACAGTCCATTGTGAATTTTCACTCAGTAGAATGTGTGAAATTTCACATTATCTTTGAGATGATTTTCCATAAGTCCTTTAAATTCCAATATAATTTTTCTGGCATAGATATTGCTTATTAATAATAGCTGCCACATGGTGGCACTTCAATCTATAATGAAAGGAGGTGCTAAGATGAAAAAGGCATTAATCATTGCCCTCTGTCTGGTCTTTGTTATTGCTGGAGTGGCGGTGGCAGGTATCAGGTATTCAAAGCATGACCTGAGCTCAAGCGGTGGTCAGAATACAAGGTCAACTAATGTGGATGAGGTCTGTGTATTCTGCCATACCCCACATGCCTCAAACACATCTATGACAGCAGCACCACTCTGGAACAGGAGTGACAATAGCACAACATGGTCAAATACAAATGCCTACACTTCACCTACTATGGATGGCACATCAACAGGCCCAAATAATGCAAACCCCATTTCAAAGGCATGCCTCAGCTGTCATGACGGTAATGTGGGAGATGAGACACTTGTAAATGGACCCGGCTCAGGTACAAATACTATTACTATCCAGTGGCAGAATGCCATTTACAGCACTGTGGCTAACCTCAACGACACCGCAGGCCTTACAAACGACCATCCAATAGGCTTGAATATGGCAGCAATTAGTGCGCTTGACAATGAAATCTATAATTCACCGCAGAATGCTAACCTCAGGCTCTTTAATGGCCTTGTTGAGTGTGCCACATGCCACAGCGTGCACAACAGTACAAACTATCAGCCATTCCTTGCAATGAGCAATGCAGGTTCTGCCATGTGCCTTGCATGCCACAACAAGTAAGAAAATTTTTTAAAAAGGGGTGAGAAAACTCACCCCTTTTTTATTTAATCAGGGTCTGCTATAATTTCCTTATGAAAAAGGTTTCTTTTAAGATAATACTTTTGTTTTTGCTACATGTCTCAGCCTCTCATGCAGGGATTGATGGCTCAGGTCATGACCTGAGACCTCCTCATAGCAAGGACCTTGCCTGTATTTACTGCCATCCACCCTATGGAGATGCTGGTTTAAATCAAAGATGGACCTCTGAGACCCGTTCATGGATAGAACAAAATGGCAAGAAAAAGAAACCCCTTTTAAAGGCAGCAAGGATTTGCCTTGGCTGTCATGATGGAAATATGGCCATGGATTCACTTCTTAATCTACCAGAGGTAAAGAGGATTACCATAAGGTCAAGAAGGTGGAAGGAGCTTGATGACTCAGGTTTCAAGGTCTATGGAAGGAGCAAATTCAAGGAGGAGGCAAGGATAATTAAGGTGGTAAACACTGACCAGGTCTATGATGCCACAGACCATCCTATAGGAATAAGGCTCAGTGATTCCTCTTATATAGATGAAGGGCTTTATAAAGAGCCAATCAATCCATCCTTGAGACTCTTTAAAGGATTTATTGAATGCTTTACCTGCCATTCTGTGCATAACACCACTGCCTACAGCCCCTTTCTTGTAAGCAGTGGTACTGAATTATGTCTTTCCTGTCACAGAAAATAAAGACAATTATAATAGTTATATTGCTAAGCCTCTTCTTTTTCCTATCCACAGGTACTGTAAGAGAAGGAGACCTCTTCTGGCATATAAAGACAGGTGAATGGATATGGCATAATAAGGCGATACCTTCAGAGGACCCCTTTACCTATACCTTTCAGAGATACGACCCTGTCAGGCCTGGCTACATGCGTCAGGAGATAGTGCTGAGGGGATACTGGCTTGGTCAGGTTTTTTATTACCTTGTCTATAGACTCTTCCAAATAGAAGGCATAATTGTATTCAGGGCATTAATGATAACCCTTGTTCTTTTGATACTTTATTTATTTACAAGGTCTCTTGGTGTCTCTTATGAATTAAGTATTGCCTTTTTGATATTTCAGGGACTATGGTTCATGAATGCAGGTGACAGACCCCAGCTCTTCTCCTTTGTTATCTTTCCAGTTGTCCTTTTTCTTGTGGATTCCCTTAAAGGGGCACGGGATCCATCAAGGGCATTCCTACTTATTGCCCTCATGCTTTTATGGCCAAATCTTCATGGTGGTTATGTAACAGGCATTGCTGTTATAGCCCTGTATCTTTTGGGAGTCCTTCTGAGGAGACCCTTTGATTTAAGGTCATGTATTATCTATGTGGGAGCCATATTAGTGACACTCCTCAATCCAAATACCTATAAAACACTCCTTGGAGTTATTCAAGAAATGAGCGTGGGTGTCCAGGCAAGATTTATTGCAGAAATGCTTTCACCCCTTGAGGTCTTTAAAGAAGGTTTTTACTATCCCACCTTCTGGCTCAGTCTTCTTATAACAGCAGTGGTTCTTCTGGTTGCACTTATTGAAAGGGTCAATAAAAAAGGTAGCTCCCTTACAGTTGAGAGGATAGCCATTTTGCTACTCTTTATATTTACAAGCTTGAGACACCAGAGGATGATTCACTTTTTTATGCTCAGTCTTCCCTTCATTGCCCTTGAGTTAGAGAGGCTTTTAAAGGACAAAAGGATGAATAAGATTGTCAAGAAATCCCTCTTGTTTCTGGGCATTGTGCTGATTTTTCTCGCTATAAACCCAAAGAATATCCTTAATGCAGACCTGAAGGAGTTATTTCCTGTTGGTTGCGTTAATTTTCTTAATGAGACCTCACCAGAAGGTAATCTCTTTAACTGGTCTGACTGGGGAGGCTATCTCATGCTTTATGCACCACAGTTCAAGGTCTTTCATGATGGCAGAAGGCTTATGGATGATGTGGAGATCAGCCATAATGGGATTGTCAATGGCCTTAATACTCCTATTATGGGTATCCCTGCCTGGCGCGCCTATCTTGATTCATATAAAATAGAGGTCCTAGTGATACCACCTGTCCACCCACTATTTGGGCAGTTCACAGGACTTGTAAGGGAGCTTTATACTGACAGTGAATTCAGCCTTGTCTATGCAGATAAAAATTGCCTGATCTATCTCAGACGCGGAGGACCGAATGATCTACTTATTCATAAATACGAACTCCCAAAAGAACTTGGTATTATCAAGGCTATACAGAGGCTACACACCTACAGGACAGAGTCAGAGAGGCTCTCGAAGATAAGGCTCATAGCAACCCTATACAGACTTATAGGAAGGCATGAGGTAGCAAAGGAATATGAAAAGATGCTTGGACAATAAAGAGATACTCCTTATTATTGTCCTTTATTTATCCATAAACCTTCCTTTCATTGATTCCTATCCTCCCCTTGACTTGGTGGGTGATGAATCCTGGTATATGAATTATTCAGTAAATCTTTTAAAGACAGGTTCACCATCAGGTACAATGTTCGTGAATACGCCATTTAATGAACTCACTCCATTTACAGCATGGTTTTATAATGGCTTATTGAGCCTTTTTTTTCTGATCCTCGGAGCAGGAATAACTCAGGGAAGGTTTTTATCATTAATGGCTCAGATAGTTATCCTTTATTTTACCTACAGAACAGGTTATGAGGTCTTTAATAAGAGGACAGGTATCCTTTCAGCCCTTCTGCTGGGGGGTTCTGTTTTCTTTGCCTTTGCACATCAGCTCAGACCCGAGGCTCTCTTTACTGCTTTAATGACCTTTTCTTTTTATCTATTCATAAGGTATTTAAGGGCCAGAAGACCAGCAATGATATTTCTTTCCTCTCTTACTGGTGGTCTCCTTATAGAAGTGCATCCTAATGGAGCGGTTTACCTTCTCTGCCTTCTTTTCCTTTATCTTTTATGGTTGCGAAGGGTCTTTCACAGAGATACCCTATTTTTTTTAATGGGTCCCCTGATATCTTTTTTAATCTGGCTCAGCCTTAATTACCTTCCAGCCCCTTCATTCAGCTCTTTTAGGACAGTCCATCTTTCATATATGCCCTCTATAATGAAGGGACCAGGCTATTATCTTAAGAGCCTTTTAAATGCCCTGCTCGAAGACCCTGAGTTTTTGTTTAAAAGAATACCACAAACCTTTATAAATAATTTTGACATAAGGCTATATCTCCTTGGAGGGATACTGGGACTTTCCTACTTCATCTTTAAGACTGAGGACAGAAGGAGCCTCTGGCTGATTCTATCAGGAGCAGCCTTTTTATGGATCTCTTCAATAATCCTTGGACTCGGTGTCTGTCAGCCTGTGTATTTTATTTATTTTATGCCCTTTTTTGCTATTACAGGCGCTGTAATAATTGAGAAGCTAATGAGAATGGGTGATAGCCTTAAAAAAGGCATAGGAGTACTACTGCTGTCTCTGATTATTACTGTAAATCTCTATGACCTGGTTGAGACGGGTATTTGGTCAAAAGAGATAAAAAAACAATATGACAGGGCATTGAAGGAGCTTTCTTCAGCACTGCCTGCTGGCTCAAGGGTGATGGGTATTACAAACTATTATCCTGTGCTTTATGATAGAGTGGGGTATTTTACCGTTTTATATGTCCAGAATAGCTGTCCTGACCTTGGTAAGTCCTTAAAGGGATTACACATAGATTATTTTATAAAGGATGAGGTGATAGAGCATATATTCCTGCAATGGTGCGGAAGTAGATACATTCAGTCTGTTGATACTTTTCTTTCTGAAGAGGCAGAATTATACAGGGTTATAAATATTGAAGGAGGCTATCCAAACTTTAATGCAAGGGGAAATTATATCAGGGAGATAAAGATCTACAGGCTGAAGACCTGAAATATTTATTCTCAAACACCGAGCAGGCATTTTTGAGATTCCGCCATCGAACAGGATTATCTGGTTCAACCTCAAGCCAGAGCATGAGTTTCTGAAGGATGAGCTCCTTAACAGTATCTACAGGTACTTCCCTGAAAGGCTCTTCCTTTTTTGTTAATATGATACTATCTTCATCTGCATATATAACCTTCCAGTTTGGAGCACCTATAATAAGGTACAGAAGATTTAATGGCATGCCTGTGTCGGTTGTTACAGGGGGCAGTAGGATGAGATTAACATCATATCTCATGAGTCTTTCTTGCCATTGATGGTCTGGTTTGAGAACTGTTTTAAAATAATCTTCCCATACAGAAAGTCTCAGGACCCTTCCATCAATAAAGACCTTAAGCTTAGGCTCTTTCCATATTATATAGCCACCCCATTCAAAATAATTAAGAAGTCTTATATTCTTTGATGGGTATTCCACCCCTGGCAATATATAATGGGAGATAAAATTCAATGCCTGCTCAGGATATATATCTTTCATTTTAAGGCTTAACAGCTCATCCCTGTGTATAAAGGCTGTAACAAGAAAAAGCCCTATTGAGAGTGAAAGTAGAAAACCTCTGAAGACTTCCATTACTGAACCCCTGAATTTTTTAAGCAGGGATTCCAGAGGTTTGGCACTAAACATGGCTGAGGCTATTATAAAAAAAGGAGAGAATCTAATAGCTGTTAGAGAAAAGAGCATGAGGCAGATGAGAAGGCTTCTATGCAGACCTGACATCTCATTGGATAAAAGACAGACCGTTGTAATTATAACAAATAACCAGTATTCAGGGTTCAACTCTTTCAGTTCTTTTAGCCTTTCAATGGGAGACATATATTCTGTGTTGTAATAAAAATGCAATGGTTTTTGAAACAATTGCTCACTCATAAGAGGAAAAACCTGATAGTTATTTGGGTTGAGAAGGGATATCAGTATGCTAAAGAATATAATCCCAGCCTGAAGATAATTTTTACCATTATATCCAGAGTTCTTTTTTAAAAAAACAGGTAACATAGAAACGAGATAGACAGAGGCAATGAATATCCCCATCAGGGCAGAGGAATGCATATTTGCCCAGAGTAGATTAATAAGTGGAAGGGTGAAGAGGGGTCTCTTTTGACCAGCTATGAGCGATTCCATTTCATGGATATAACATGCTGTAAAGAAGAAAGAAAATATCTGGGGTCTATCTGTACTGTATCTTGCAAGGTGAATTCCTGCAAGAAGTAAGAGAGATACCTGGATTGTAAAGGATAAATTTCTCTTTTTCAGGTAATTTAATATTAAAAGCAGGATTAGCAAGAAGATTGCAGCCCTAAATATTGCAAGTCCTGGTATGCCTCCGAGCTTCCATATCAGGAAGAAGATAGGCTGACTGAGCCAGTATTGTTTGAGAATAAAATGAAGCCTTGGCACCTCAGAATCTTTTAAATTTTCATAGGTTGTAAATGAAAAATTATCCTGCCCGGGTATGGAAAGTGTCTTGAGTGTCAACTCTCCTGTCTTTATATGCCAGAAAACATCTGTGTCACCAACAGGATGAAGATAAAGAATGGCTATACCGAGAAATACTATAAGAAATCCTATTGTTTTACGCATCTGAAACCAACACCACTTGGCATACTTTCAGGCATATCAAACATGCGGGCTCCAACTCTTATGGAATTGGCATTTCCAGCCCAGGACCCACCACGGATAACTTTATAAGTGCCAGTTTCTGGACCCTGCGGATTTCTTTTTGGAGACTTAATGTAATACTCGGGGTCATACCAGTCACTTACCCATTCAGCCACATTTCCTGCCATATCCCAGAGGCCATATCCATTCGGTGCATAGTTTCCGACCTGTCCTGTTGGCACAGGCAGGGCATTGTCCTTCCATATCCTGTTATAAACTATACCCGTTGTTGGATAGGCATTGCCCCATGGATAAAGCATTCCATCCAGTCCTCCCCTTGCTGCCTTTTCCCATTCTGCCTCTGTGGGCAGTCTCTTGCCAAGCCATCTGCAGTAGGCATCTGCAGCATACCAGGAGACTGAGTTTACAGGATGTCTCTCAAATCCCCTGACAGGTTTATAAACACCATCTTCATACACTATCTCAGCAGGCCACCAGTCCTTGCGTTCTTCTGTCTTGAGGTCAGACCTGAGGACTATCCATTTTTTTCTCTCTGATTCATCGGGCTTTACTGAATTGAGAAACAGGGCAAACTCCTCATTTGTGACCTCATATTTATCAATATAAAAATCATCAAGATATACCCTGTGTGAGGGTTTTTCATTATCAGGATAAGGGCTCTTTGCTGGACTTCCCATAATGAATGTCCCAGCAGGTATGAGAACCATCTCCTCAGAGAGGGCAGGTTGATGTGACAAAATTAATATTAAAAGGACAAGAAAAAAGTTCACCAAAAATTATAGCATGTTATGTAAAGTTGGTGTTAATCACTCTATTTTGCCATTAGAAAACTGGCAGGCTGCTGGCATACTCTTTGCTTTCTTTAAACCGGGATTTAAATCCCTTTATTTTTTTGATTTCTTAAAAAGGGGTTCAAATGAGCTCATTTTAAAGGGCTTTAATGAAACGAGACCCTATAGAGGGTGCTTTTTAAATATTCAAAATTGTGTGAAAAGACGCTATTAATTGTGCTATTTCACACAGAAAGGAGGTTATTTATGGGAACAATAACCTATTATGTGAGGGATGGTAAGAATACCCTGAGGGGTATCAAATTGACCTTATGCTGTGAGGAGGACTTTCAATATTTGAAAAACTCGGGTGTATCAATGCTAAGGAGGCTCAGACTCAGGAGATTTCTTAAGGAGGCCATGTCCCAGGGAGTTAAGTTGAGTTACAGGGACCTGAGCCTGCTATTACTTGCCTCAAAGGCAACACTAAAGAGGGATTTAAAAGCTGATGCAATTCGGAAGGATTGAATATTTCCTCAAGAATGGCTCTGCCAGGAAAATTTTCCTGACAGTTGTAGGCCAGTCTGATGAGGAGGTTCTTAAAAGAGAGGGTCTGAGAGGACTCAGACTCAGGAGGATCCTCAGGCTTACAAGAGAGGCTGAGGAGCAAGGAGCCCTTTTAAGCTATGAAGACCTCTCTGCCCTTCTTCTTACATCAATTTCAACATTAAAAAGAGATATTGTTTATCTTGAGAGACTTGGCAATAAAGTGCCTTTAAAAGGAAGAAGAAAAGACAAAAATAAGATTATTGAAAGTATTCAATATGTGAAAGAAGCACAAAGGGATGTTACTGATTTATAAACATAAATATCCTGTTATAATTGCAGTAAGCATATTATTGCTAATGGTAACATTTATTATGCCTACAACAATATATGCCAGAAGGGTATCCCTTCCAACAAAATATGTACTTTATGGTGTTGCAAGTCTTGAGTATGAAAAGGAATGGGTTTCTGACTCCAATATTTCAGAGGACTATTTCACTCAGAACTATCAGCTTGGAATTACAGGCCCTATTATTGACCCAAGGCTTGTGACTTTTGATATAAATGGAACATTTACAGACAGGTCGAGCGATATAAATAGTTCTTTAAAGGGATTTAATGCAACCCTAAGGTTATTAAATTTTGGGCTTGTAAAAAAAGAAAGATATAATTATCTTAATTACTTACCAAGACCTGTTGTCCTGAGATATTCAAGATACGATGGAAGCAATTTTGAGAGCACATCCTATGGTATAAGCACAGGATATTACCTGCCTTTTAATATTAATCTTTTTGGCGGTAATAGGCTCTTAAGTTTCAGAAGTATATTTGCCCAACCCCAAAGATTAAAATTTAACCAGCAGATAAATAGCTCGCAGAATGAAAATGCTAATGGTAATGCTAACGGTAATGCCAATGCCAACAATGGCCAGCAACAGTCTCAGCAGATAAAAAAGATTCCATATGAAGGAATAAATATACCCTTCCCGGTAATAAATTTTGATTTTGACAGAAATATATATAAATCTGAAGATTATAAAACTGTCACAACAGTTTATGATACAAGGATGAGATTTGGAAGCAAAAAATATGAATACACCCTCGGATATTTTTTTAGTCTTAATGAGGATAGTCGTAATCCTTATGATAGAGAACAGAATGTCTTTACAATAGATACAAAGAATAAACTTTCGGCCTGGGTGTTAGAAAACAGGTTCAGAAAGGAAAAGACTGCAGAAATAAATACTTTTAATTCCCATAGTCTTGACACAAGATTATACCGCTACTTCCAGAAAGATTTAGACACCTCTTATTCTCTCTCTTTTGGAGGTGGCTATAGACAAACTGAAGGATATACTGGAAACTCGGAAAGTAAGAATATTGGTGCAGGTGGCACGATGAGCAAAAAGCTTTCACCCTATCTTAGGTCTAATACTGGTCTTTTTATTAATTATCAGGAAACTTCTAATAATTCATCTGACAACAGGGATTCTACTTATAATCTAAATATTTCAGAGACTCTCAATTATAGTGGGTTTAGAGGTATATTATTTACAGGTAGTTTAAATGGAGGATATTCAGATGAGGTTGTACCTTATGGAGCAAGCTTGGGGTTTATAACTACAAAATGGAGGAGATTAAATCTGAGCGGTCATTATCAATATGATGCCTTTAAGGATAAGGATAATGATACCTATACTCAAAAACATCAGTTAAGATATAATGCATCAGCTATGCTAAGGCAAAATATGTCAATTAATGCAGGGGTTACTAATTCTATTGCCCTTATTGATGATAAATATCATGATATTTCTTACTCAGAAAGAACACAAGGTTTTGATCTACATTTAAAATGGTTTTATAGAAGACATAATATTGATATATCAGGTAATATCACAAGAACAACCACCACAAATCCAGCCACCTCAACCCCAGAATCAAATATATATGGCTACAGGATACTTTATAATACCTCCTTTATTAGGAGAACCCTCTATTCAATTTATTTTACCCAAGATATTGACAAAACAAATGATAAATCTGTTGCCGACCTTAAGACAGCCTTTTCATGGTATTATGGAAAGTTTATGTTTACAGCAGATTATGAGCTTAAAAATACTAAGGATAATCAGTCTGATGTCACAGAACACAGAATCTTTTTAAAAGTAAGCAGGTATTTCAGAAAGATTTTATAACGTGGAGGAAAGATGAAAAAGTTTTTAAGATGTGGATTCCTTATCACAATTTTGCTGTACAGTTATGGAGTCTTTGGCTCTGACCAGACTGTAGCTGTGGTAAATGGAGTGACTTTAACAGAGTCTGATCTTCAAAGGATTATTAATGAGTTGCTTCCAGCTACTTTTTATCATCAGACAATAACATCTGAAAAAAAGGCAGAGCTCAGGAAAAAGGCAATTGACGAGCTTATAAAAAGGGAGCTTTATTATCAGGAGGCAAAAAGGGTGGGGATAAAGGTTGACAAATCAGAAATTAACCAGGGACTTGAGAGTATTAAGAAGAGATTTAAGTCCAAGAAGGAATATAAAGATGCCCTCAAGCAGGCAGGCATAACAGAGGATGACCTGAAGAAAGACATAGAGCGGAATCTATTAATCCAGAAGTTTTATCAGAAAGAGGTGATTGAGAAGTCAAAGGTGTCTGATGAATATCTTAAGGACTACTATGAAAAGAACAAAAAGGATTTCTTGAGACCGGAGGCGGTGCACATAAGACATATTCTTATAAAGATTGAACCTACTGCAACAGAAGAACAGAAGAAGGAAAAGAAAAGACAGGCAAAGGAGATCCTCAGTAGGGCAAGACAGGGAGAAGACTTTGGAATGCTTGCCTATAATTATTCTGCTGATGACTGGCGTGTAAAAGGAGGAGACCTTGGTCTGATTCACAGGGGTAGACTCCTTCCAGAACTTGAGGAAGTTGCCTTTAAACTAAAGCCTGGAGAGATAAGCGACCTTATAGAGACAATTTATGGTTTTCATATAATAAGATTAGAGGAGAAACTTCCTCCAACACAGTTAAGTTTTGATGAGATAAAGGATAATTTAAAAAAAGAAATGGAGAAGAAAAAACAGAGGGATCTTGAAGAAAATCTAATTAAGCTCCTGAAAGACAAGAGCGAGATAAAGATAGTAGAGAGTAGTAATGACTGATTATTTTTCAGAAAACGAGGAATATAAGGTATCGTGCTTTTGATTAAAATAATTGAGAAGATAGGAGGCTGCTGATGTCCCCTTTCCTCCGCTCACTCCCCATGTGGCTTCTGTTTTTTTTGTTCGGTTGTGCTCCTTCCTTTACCATTTCTCGAATTGATACAACCGCCTCAGGCGGGATTTTATGGCCGGGAGAGCCAGAAAAACCAAGGATACGGTATTTATGGAGTTTACAACAGGTGAACTATATTGAAGGTAAAAGTATTAAAGACATTATTCTGGGTTATGATAATCCTTATGAACCGAGGGAGTCACCTATCCTGCTGAGACCACAAGGAGTATATGTTGATCAGAAAAGATATTATATAGCAGACCCGGGTGCTGGAAGGGTTACGGTAATCGATAGAAAAAATATGAAGACCTTTCAAATTATTTATGCTGGTGCAGAAGAGCTTCAGTATCCGATAAGTGTAGTTTCTGATAAAGATGGTTATATATATATATCAGATCCTGAATTAAGGAGGGTAATAAAGTATAGGTTTGATGGTAACTTTATAGCATATTTTAAAGGAGAATTCTTAAGACCCTCCGGGCTTGCTATTGACAGATTGCGAGATATTATATATGTAACTGATACCCTTTCTCATAAAATTTATATATACAACTCCTCTGGAGAGAGGCTTGGCGAGATTGGAAGGCGTGGAGAAGGGGATGGTGAATTCAATTATCCAGGTTACCTTTTTGTTGACCGTAATGGCAATCTCTATGTGAGTGATTCTCTTAATTTCAGGATACAGATATTTGGTCCTGATGGGAAATTTATAAAGAAATTCGGTGAACCAGGTGATGCCTATCATACCCTTGAAAAACCAAAGGGAGTAGCAGTTGACACAGAGGGACATATCTATGTGGTTGATGCTGGAAAAGATATGGTGAAGATATTTGACAGGGATGGAAGGCTATTATTATTCTTTGGTGAGAAGGGGCATGAGTATGGAAAATTTTATCTTCCAGCAGGTATATTTATTGATATAGAGAATATTATCTATGTGGCTGATACAATCAACATGAGAATCCAGGCATTTCAATTTCTTGGAGGTGATTAAATGGATATAAAAAGAATAGGGGTTATCCCTATTTTTCTTCTCTCAATTTTAACATTAACCTTTGCTCAGGGCCCTGGCAATTTAACAGCACCTGGTAATAAACATAACCTTTCGTCAACTCAGACAGGTACCACAATACGGGCTATAAGTGAAACCCAGATATGCGTTTTTTGTCATACACCTCACAGGGCAACGGTGGCACCTCTCTGGAACAGGAGTCTTTCAACAGCAACTTACACAATGCCAACAAGGACAACCACACAACTTACTACCCCGCTTAATCCACCAGATGGAGATTCAAGGTTGTGTTTGAGCTGTCATGATGGCACAATTCCAGTAGGACAGGTCCAGAACCTCTGGGGCCAGCAGGCAAACATAGCAATGAGTGGAAGTTTGTGCCCAGGACCCAACTGCTTTGGTACTGATCTCAGTGGTCACCATCTCATATCTATTGAATATAATACCCAGCTTGCTATTGACAAGGCAGCTCAGTGCCCAGGTGTTAGCTACAGGTTAAGAAATCCATTACCTCTTCCTCCTCTTTTACAGAAAACAGAAAGTGTCTATCCCTGTGATTATAACGCAAACCCAAATGGTTGCAGGGATCCAAATAATCCTCATTATGGCGTTCAGTGCACATCCTGTCATGACCCCCATTATGATCCGACACCAGGTGTAACAAAGTTCTTAAGATACTCATCTGGTCAACAGGGCAACTGGCCATGGAATAATTACGATACCCTCTGTCTGCAATGTCATGAGGCATGCCCGTAGGAGGTCAATAAGGTAATGGCAGATATAAGGTTTAACATGAGAAAAGTTATACTGGTTATCTTTTTTTTAGGATTGGCAACTGCGCTTTTTGCAGTAGAACCATCTCATCTTGATAAAATGAAGAACCCAGCAGGCTGTTCTGTATGCCACACAGGTCATGGTATAAAGGGGAGTCCTACTTTGAGGTTTGATAAAAAGGAAATCTGTTTTGCCTGTCACAGCTCAAAAGGTAATCTTCCACCACAATTCAGGGCAAAGACTGACATGCTTTCGGTCTTTCAGAAAAGATACAGGCATCCTGTGATGGAAACCTCTCAGTATCACAATTCCTTTGAAGAACTGCCGGAGAAGGACATCTCAATACCAAGACATGTTGCCTGTCAGGACTGCCACAGGGTTCATGAATCCACTCCTCAGAAACCCTTGAGGAGGGTAAAAGGATATTCTGCCACGAAGGTCAGGAAGAAAGAGGCTGATGAAGAATATGAGGTCTGTTATCTTTGTCATGCAGACAGTGTGAATCGCCCACCACAGAGAAAGGATATCGCAGACCTCATGGATAGTCTGAATCCTTCTTATCATCCTGTTGAGGCAAGAGGGAAAAATGGAAGGGTCCCGAGTCTTATACCACCCTTGAATTCAAATAGCAAGATCCTCTGCACAGACTGTCATGGAAATAATGATCCCTTTGGTCCAAAAGGACCCCATGGTTCAGATTTTGAATATATCCTCAAGGCAAGGTATGAGATGCGGGAAGGTCCTGAGTCCTATGATTCCTATGAATTGTGTTATAGCTGTCATGAGAGGCAGTCAATTATTGGAAATCAGAGTTTTCAAAAACATAAAGAGCATATAGTTTATCAACATATACCCTGCTCTGCCTGTCATGACAGTCATGGCTCAAAGATTAATCAACATCTTATTGATTTTAATCACCTATTTGTACTACCCTTCCCATCACCTTCATATATTCCTTCTCCTCAAGGAAGACCGATCTGTTATCTCAGGTGCCATGTAGCGGGCAGGGATGTGGAGCATAATACACAATTTTATAATGAAAGGAGATGGCCATGAAATGGATTATGGCACGGAAATTGCTTTTTTATAAACAGGATCATTATATAAAGGCCAGGAGGATTTTTACAGGAGGCTGAAATGCTTTTAAAAACAAGGCTTTTTGTATTATGCCTTATTACAGGGTGTGCGTTATTTCTCACACTATATGTGCAAAAATCCACAGCAGGGGTTGCAGGTGGAAAGCATGACCTTTCTATTTTTGGTGGGTCTAATTTTGGAGGTGGCACAGAGGAGATTTGTGTATTCTGCCATACACCTCACAGGGCAAATACTACTCAGAGATACACTACAAATCCAAATAATCAGGTTTCAGGAGCCAATATACAGGGACAATTCCTCTGGAACAGACCTTTATCTGCTAATACCTTTCTACCTTATACAAGTGACACTTATACCTTTAAGGGTAATGAGCCCCAGCCTGGGTTGAACTCCCTCCTTTGCCTCAGCTGCCATGATGGAATAGGTGCAACGAATGTCCTTCTGAACATCCCAGGAGATTGGGACCCAAGCTGGTTTTCTACTAATACCAATCAATTTGGTGATTTCAGTATCAATGATCCAAATATAGGACCACTTAATATAGGTGAGGCCACTTGTACAGGTGATAACTGCACTGGTGGAGTAGACTTAAGGAATGACCACCCTATTGGCTTTGATTATGATACTGCCCAGAGTAGTGACACTGGTATCAAACCTCGTACTTCCTTGCCCTTGATTCTTCAACAACGGCTTGCAATTTCAAGCAACAAAGTGGAATGCTCTACCTGCCATGATCCTCATCTAACCAATTCAGGGGGAAATATGTTTCTTGTAAGACCCATGACTGGTAGCCAGCTCTGCCTTGATTGTCATAACAAATGAGTGATTTTACACATCGCATGACAAAATATGTCAGTTTATTAAGGGTAAAATAGTTAAAATAATATTTAATTTCAATAAGTTATGAGGTATATTTTGGTGGCAAGGATTTTGCTATGTAATTTTTAGAATAGACCTTAAATGGAGGAGTTATGAGTAAGACAAAATGGATATGCGCTATTATTACATTGGTATATATCTTTGCTCTTTCCAGTGCCCATGCAGCAGTAGCACCTGAGATTACCCGATTGCTTACACTTCAGACCTCTCTGTTTTCAACAGAGATTACCGCAGACAATAATGGCAATATCTATATAGCTGATGTTACGCAGGGGGTCATAAGGATTTATAACTTTAAAGGTGCCCTTTTAAAGACCTTTAAACTTGATTTTAAGCCCACCTGTCTTTCTGTCTCTCCTTCTGGTTATCTTTATATAGGAGGCAAAGGCAGGATAGATATCTACTCAGGCTCTATCTTTGTAAACTCCTATAAAGGTATTGTGGAAAGGCCACTTTCTATAGCCTTTTTGAATGGAAAGACCTATATAGCGGATGGCTACTGGGTAAAGGTCTTTGATTCATCCATGAATAAGATATCAGAATTCGGTGGTTATGCTGGCAGCGATAATATCCAGAGGAATGGAAGATTCACAGACCTGAAGGAGATAGCTGTTGATTATGCGAATTCTCTATTATTTGTCCTTGACAGGGGTGCCATAGCCAACGAAGGTAATTATGGTTCAACCTATGTGTGGAGGGTTCAGGTATTTGATGAGAATGGAAATTTTGTCAGAAGCTTTTCAAATTATGGTTTTGGTGTGGAGGGGAAGGTTGGCTCTGCCTCTTCAATTGCTGTTGATAAGGAGGCACGGGTATATGTGGCAGATAACCAGCAGAATATAATAGTTGTTTATGATTCCTATGGAACTTATCTTAAGACCATCTATGATAATCAAAATCCCATATATAATCCCACCGGGCTTTACTACCATAGCGACAGATTGTATGCAGCATCAGGCCTGGCAAAGGCGGCTTATGTCTTTGGAATAGACCTTTATGGTCTCCTGAGGGTAGAGCCCCTTGGCCTTGAGTTTAGCTCTCAGGGAGGCAATACTGTCTCAGGAACATTAAACATCTTCAATGATGGAAAGGGAGACCTTAATTTTATAGCCTCAGCCTCAGAACCATGGATCAGCCTTTCATCCTCTGCAGGTGTGGTGGCAACAGGTTCATCTGTGCTTATAAACGTAATGATAAATTCTTCTGGTCTTTCCACTGGCACCTACAGTGGTACAATAGAGATAACCTCTAATGGTGGCTCCGAGACCATTCCTGTAACACTTCATGTGCTGGCACCACCAGTACTTACAGTCTCACCATCAAGTTTTGACCTTATAAAGAAGAAGGGTTCACCTTCTGACCCATTGATAGTGAATATAACCCTTTCCAATGACCTCTCAGGTTCTATGGCATGGACAGCAAGTTCTGATTCTTCATGGTTAAAAATAATCCCTTCTACAGGGCCATCTAACAGTACTGTATCTGCTAATATAATTGTTGATACAAATATTGACCCTGGTAAATACACAGGCATCATAACAGTCTCTGCACAGGGAGCAGAGGGTAGTCCTGCAACCATAACAGTAAACCTTGAGATAAGGACAAGCCGAAAGATCGCTGTAAATGCCAATATAGAGACAGCTGCCTTTACAATATCTGGACCTGCATCCTATGAGGGTTCAGGCTTAAGTTATGTAATAGAAGATGTGCCCTCAGGCACTTATACTGTACATTTTAAGCCTGTAAAAGGTTATAAGACACCTTCTCCACAGAGTGGAACACTTTTAGATGAAGGCGAGCTTTTATTTAGTGGTGAATACCAGCCACTGGGCGATAGGCTTCATATCATAGCAAGCCATGGACCTGGCAATAAGGATAATATGGAGATAAGGATATTCAATGGAGATGGTCAACTCCTTAAGACCATAGCACCTGTTAAACCATACAGGTATGGGGCGACAACAGCAACAGGTGATATAAACGGAGACGGTATAAATGAGCTCATTATTGGTACCGGTCCAGGGGCAAAGGTCCCACCTCTTGTTACTGTAATTGATATTGATGGAAAAGTAATTGGAGAATTCAGGCCTTTCAGCGGGCTTGGTTATGGGGTTGAGGTAGCAGCAGCAGATCTGGATGGCGATGGTTCAGCAGAGATAATCACTGCAAAGACAAGTAAATTTGCAGGAACACCCCTTGTGGACCTCAAGGTCTTTAAATTCATGGATGGTCGGTTCATTAATAAGGGCGTAAGACTCGAACACAAAGGTGCAAATGGTATAAGGATAACAGCTGCTGACCTTAATAATGATGGTATTCCCGAGGTCCTTGTTATTCCGGCAAGTGGAGAGGCTCCTGTATACATATACCAGATAGATACATCTCAGCAAGAATGGACAGCCTCTTTAATACTCCAGTACACTGGTTGTGATAACTCAGGTGGTTCAAATCTCACAGCAGGCGATATAGATGCAGATGGCATACCTGAGATAATTCTTTCCTGCCATTATGATTCAGGAACCCTGGTAAGAATCATTAATGCCTCAGGTAATCCTATAAAAGAATTTTCCACAGGCTCTTCACTTAAGGATTTCATAGCAGCAGGTGATCTTGACAATGATGGAATAGCAGAGATAATCCTTGGAGATGGGCCTGCAGCTCATAAAAGGACTGTAAAGATATTCAACCCTGAAGGCGGGCTGCTGAGAAGCTTTAATGCCTTTGAAGATTCCTTTGGCATAAGGATATCAACAGGTAGGTTTGAATAAAGGGGGTTATGGGTATGATAAGAATAATTAAATTAATACTTCTTACAGGACTTATCCTTATCCCTGTGGTTGGCTATGGCAGACTTGACCAGCCACACCATCCGCAGGGCACAAGTTCTGTAAACTGTGGTAACTGTCACTGGACAGCTGGTGGCACACCACCTTGGTCTGGCCAGACAAAGCCCACTGGCTGGTCTGATGCAGACTGGACCATCAATAATCAGAGGTGTTGGGTATGCCATAATACAAATTCAAGCAAACCTGCCAGCATTCATTCTGCCTCAACCACCTCTACCCAGTACTGGTCAGGTCAGTGGACTACAGAATGTGTATCCTGTCATAACCCCCATAATCAGAGACAATGGGTAGCTTGGAGGACAGACCCTGATTTATATCTTGCCACAGGTGCCTTTACTGTTACAGGAGTAGGTACTTATGATTCAGTAAACAATCGCACACCCATAACACTTTCATCACCCCTTACTGATGAGTATCAGGACAGATACTTTATGCCTGACAAAAATTATCCCTTTTTCTACAAGATCATCTCCTCTACCTTGAATCAGAATATCTTCTATGTGCGCGGTAAGGTCAATACTACCTATGTAAGAGGTAATGGATTTGCAATAATCTACGGTATGAGCATCAAAGACTACATCAGCTATACAAACCCTGGTGGGCAAAAGATCACTGCCTCTATTAAGCTCTTCAGACCCGGGCTAAATGTGCAGGGTGGATTTATTGATTCAAATAATTATTCAACAAGCCTCTGTCAGGCATGCCATACTCAGACAGCCAACTTTACCCAGTCTAACCCAAATCATGGAACAACTATTACCGAGGGTCAGTCCTGCCTTAATCCTGCCTCTGGTTGCCATGCTGAGCATCCTCAGGGATTCCAGATAGCAGGTGCAAAGTGTGGTGTATGCCATGGTGTTCCACCGAGTTATTATAATTCTCCAGCAGACCATAACCTTGTAAAGAAGATAAAGATAGACGGTACAGAATACGACACCAATACAGGTGTCACTACCCCTGGTGCCCATGTAAAGCACAGCCAGACAAGTGCCATGACCTATTCAAGGCGCCAGGTTGGCTGTATGGAATGTCATAATGCAGGCATGCAGCCAGCAGAATCAGACCCTACCATTGGTGACTACAAGATTCAGATTGGTATAAATGCAACCACTGTTGGATATACTGGCGGTAATTATGATGGAAGGACCTCCCTTGCAAATGGCTTTACCTATCAGGCAGTATCTCCCACGACCGTCACGACAAATAATACACTTGTATGTTCAAATATCTACTGCCATGGCTCAACCATTGGTGGAACAGTTAATCCATCCTGGACAGGTACTGTTTCCTGTGGAGACTGCCATAAGGCAACTGCAGCAGCTCCACCGACCCTTGGCAGCCATGTAAAGCATGCTGGTAATACCTCAACCATGCAGTCTGCTATTACATGCTCAACATGCCATGGCCATAGTGGAACAGCCTCAGCTGTCCATGTAGATGGCTCTGCACAATGGAATCTCAATACAGGTGATCCAAGGATAGGCTCACAGGCAACCTATCGTGGCTTAAACTCTGGCTCAGTAAATCCTGTGCCTTCAAGCACCTATGGTCAGTGTTCAAATCTTTACTGTCACAGTAATGCCAGCCCCCTTGGCGGGACTGCCAGCTATAAGACAGTCACATGGGGCGGTGCTGCTATGGCATGTAACTCCTGTCACAGTGGTGCTGGTGATGCCTCACCAACATGGTCAGTGTCTCATACAAAGCATGTAAACACATACACGCAGTATAACTGTAATCACTGCCATAGCACCGTTGCATCAAATAATACAACCATCTCTGATAAAACCCTGCATGTAAATGCTACCAAGGAAATTTCCTTTAATTCCTTTAATCCATCAGCATTACCCTATGATAGTGCGAATCACCAGTGCTCAAATCTCTACTGTCACAGCAATGCAAGTCCCCTTGGAGGAACAAATGTCTATGTAACAGCCACATGGAATACAAGCCTTGACTGCGGTGGTTGCCATAAAAAGGCAGATACCACAGCAAATATGACAGCAGGTGGCACCATAGGTCTCATGAGCTCTGCGCATGTAATACATGTGGCATTAGACCAGTATGGAGACCCTTCAAGGTCAGCAAAGCAGATTACATGCCAGAGCTGCCACAATACAGTTGCCTCTGGCAATAGCACAATAATCAATTATGCCAATCATGTAAATGCTATAAAGAATGTAGGCTTTGATACCTCCTGGATTGGAGGTAGCCCATCCTATTCAGGTTCACCCAATTATCAATGCTCAAGTGTTTACTGTCACAGTGATGGTCAACCCCTTGGCCAGGGCTCTCCTGTCTATAAGACAGTTGCCTGGAATGCCGGTGCACTAACATGTAATGACTGTCATGCATCAAATCCAAATACAAATGCCCATTTAAAACATACAAATGCATCAACATACAACATGGGTTGTGTAGAATGCCATCAGTCTGTTGTTTCAAACAATACAACCATATCAAGCAAGGTCCTTCATGTGAATAAGATTAAGGATGTTGCCTGGAAGACAGGTGGTTATAATGCTGATGGTGGTCCCTATTCATCACCTAATTGTTCAAACATATACTGTCATAGTCAGGGTACTGAGAACAGTGCTCCCTATAGTTCACCCAATGTAACAGCAGCATGGAATACAACCCTTACCTGTAAGGGCTGCCATGACTTTAATGCAGCAGCCACACCAGACATAATGTCAACAGGTGCCCATGCAAAGCATGTAAATAATGCCTCTGTAATGGGTGTAAACTTTACATGCAGTGAATGCCATAACCAGACAGTCTCATCTGGTGATAGCCCTGTAACAAATTTTGCATTACATGTAAACAAACAGGTCAATATAGCCTTTAATACAACTCTTAATCCAGGTGCCTCCTATGCCGGCTCTCCAGCACCAATGCAAAAGGCACCAGGCTCAGCCTATGGGCAGTGCACAAATCTTTACTGCCACTCAAGTGGTAATATTGCAAGGTCTGCAACACCTACATATAAAACTCCCTCATGGAGCGATACCTTTACAGACCATTGTGACCAGTGTCATGGAGATGGTGCAGGAAGGAGCCATCCAGTCTATGCCTCTGGCACACCTGGTTCTAATACTGCAAACAGCCATATCCAGCATGTGGAGAATGCCAGTATAGGCTGTGAGGTATGCCATTATACAACCACCACTGATGGGATAAACATAGTCTCAGGTGGAGGTCAGCATCTTAATAAACAGGAGGATGTAAGCTTTACTGCTACAATTGGTGGTACATACAATGCAGATACCTCCTGCTCTTCCACATACTGTCATGGAACCTCCTCACCCCAGTGGGGTGCCACAGGTGTCCTTAACTGTGGTAGCTGTCACCAGAGCATGGGTGCAGGTGGAACAGCCTCATATAATGGTGCTCATCTCAAGCACTCGGGCATTGCCTCAGGTGAGTATAACTTCTCCTGTGAGCAGTGCCACAGCGCAAATGGAACTGTACATGCTGGTGGCCCTGTTAATGCATCAAAGCAGGCAGCAGAAATAGTATTTACAAATGGCACAGGCACAGGTGCCTATCGTGGTTCTCAACAGACAAATTATAAATACTATACCATGTACACAAACCCTTACACAGGCACAGGTGTAACACCTTCAGCCTATGTATCTGGAACCACTGTCCAGTCAGACTCAGTAAACCCAGCCCTCAAGTGGACATCTGAGGGAACATGTAACAATATCTGGTGTCACAGTAATGCAGCACCTTATGGTGGGACAAACACCTATGTATCAGTTCAGTGGGGTGCTACTGTTAACTGTGGCTCCTGCCATGCAGCAATTGGTAATTCTGCTCCCCATCCAAAACATGTGACCACCTATCCCTATACCTGTAATCATTGCCACAGTGCTACTGCCTCAGACAATACAACTATATCCAGTAAGGCAGAGCATGTGGATGGTCAGAAGGATATAGTATTTAATACCTGGGTAGGTCCATCTCCCACATGGAATGCTGGTGCTCACCAGTGCTCAAATACCTACTGCCACAGTGCAGGAACAAGCTTTACATCTCCAACCCATGCAGGTCTCCTCTGGTCCGGGACAATGAGCTGTACTTCCTGTCACGGAAACCCTCCTTCTTACGCAAGCGGTTCACCAAAGGCAAACAGCCATGTTGAGCATGTAAACAATAATGGTGCCTCATGCTATAACTGTCATGCTGCTACAGTTAACAGTGGCGGTGCAATATCCAATTATGCAAACCATGTAAATAAAGCCTATGAAGTCGTTGGAGGAGGCACCTTTGCCGGTAACCCTGTTAGCTTTTCCTATACCTATGGCAATCCATCCACATGTTCAAATATATCCTGTCATGGTGGGACAGGTGCTACATGGGGTGCCGCAACACCTTGCCAGGACTGCCATATGCTTAACCAGTCTGATGTAGATGACTTTACATGGCTTAATGGTACAAAGGCAGTAATATCCCAGACAGAGTGGTTAAGCACAGGTCATGGAAGGACCACAGGTACATATCCTGTCTCTGGAAATACAGCAGCCAATTTTGAGGCTGCCTCACCTCAGCAGTGCTTCTACTGCCATGACAATGCAGTTCTTCATGGCACATCAAATTACTTCAGACTAAGGAACATAAATGACCCTCAGTGGGGTATGAATGGAGTATGTAAGGACTGCCATGCCACTGGTTCAACCGGTATTACTGTAAATGGTGTCCTAAGGAATTCCACAAAGAAGATTGACTCAAGGCATTATGGTACGAAGCATTCCACTTCAAACAATGGTGGTCAGTTCTGCTGGGATTGCCATGACCCTCATGGAGACAGCAATATCTATATGATTCATGCCTCTGTGGCAAAGACCTCAAGCTCAACTGACGGAAAACCAACCACAACAGCTGTTACTGTATTTACAAATAATAACACTGGCACAGACTATGCAAAGAGCACAGCACCTTATAATGGAATATGTAATGTCTGCCATACCTCAACGAATCATTATACCTCAAGCTCAGGTGATGGTCATAATTCAGGCACAAGGTGTACCTCCTGCCATCCTCATACAGGGCCTGACTATAACTCTGCCTTCAGCCCAAGTGGTGGAGAATCTGCAGGTGGTTTAGCCTGTAGAGATTGTCACATTGACCTCTATAACAGGATGCACGACAGCACACTCTCCGGCGGTAAGCTCATGGTTTACAAGCACTATATGAACAATGACAGTGCCACTTCTTATCCAACATCCGCAACCCCTGGTGGCTCCGCTGATACAAACAGGAAATGCCTCATGTGCCATGTTGACCATGACATATTCAGGCCAGATCTGAATCCAAATGCCACAAGGTCAAAGAACCTGAGGACCAGCATATCTATAACACCTACCACTTCATCAGGATTCTCAGAATCAGACTTTGATGCCACAACTGGTGGAATATGTCTGAGCTGTCATGTGAATCAACAGACAAAGGCATTCACTACACCAAATAATGTCTCAACAGTTCCACCTGTGCCATATTCAGGCCTTACCCTTGCACAGGCTACTCAGGTGGTAAAGAACTCCACACATAACTATGCCGTCACAAGTGGTGCCTTCGGTGATACATCTACATTCAAGGCAGTATGTCTTAAGTGCCACAATGATACCATGAACCCGAAGAGCTCAATGAATGGCCAGAAGGCAGAGCCTAAATTCGGGCTCCATCAGTCTGGAAGGAACTCCTTCTTTGCAGTAATGGGTTCTGGTAATTTCAAGGACTTTGTAAGTGGTCAGATAACAGCGGTTTCAGGTACAACCATTACAGTGAATCAGGACCTTACAAAGGACTATAAAGGTTTTGCCCTTGTTGTTACAAAGGCAAATGGCACACAGGCACAGAGGGCAATCATTACAGCCACAGATACAAGCCTTGAGCAGGTAACTGTGGCTTCCTGGCCAAGCTTCACACCTTCAGTAAATGACTTCTTTGAGATCACAAAGGACATAACACCTATTGAAGAGGTATGCTTTAACTGCCATAGCCAGGGTGCAAATTCTGGTGGCACAGGTCTTGACAAGCCAAATAATTATAAACTAACTGATGGAATGGACTTCTACAATGCAGAGCCCATGCAGAACAGGCTCGAGCAGCTCTTCAACCTCTTTAACGCAGATTCTGGAAGGCTCAAGGCTGATGCAGGAAGGAATGCCACATCAGTTACAGTATGCACAAATAACACAGTTACAGCAAATGAGTTTGTAAATTATTTCTTCAGGTCAGGGTCACAGGTAAAGAAGGTCTCTGCCAATACCGCTACTAATGCTGATACCACCTGCAGTACAAACTATGGACTTGCAAACTCCTATACACTAACTATCTCTGCACTCTCAGCAGCACTCTCAGCAGGCACCTCCTATAATGTCGCAAAGCCAGCAGCCCATCCACTTGACAACCTCGGTCTTCACAAACCTGATGAGCATCTCACCGCAACAGCTGGCTGGAATTTGGGTGACAGTGGCTCCTGCACAGCTGTAACTACCAATACATGTACAGATTCCACCAAGAGGTGGGTTGGTAGCTTTGCAGGTAAGACCATAACATTTACAAGTGGAGCCTGTGCTGGTCAGACCTTCACAATATCCTCTAATACAGCCAATACCATAACCCTTTCCCCTACACCATCCTGCACACTTTCTGTTGGTGACACCTATTACATAGGCTCAAGACATGTATCTTGCTCAGACTGCCATAATACCCATGCTGCACAGGTCAATCCATCAGGAAAAGTAAGCTCTGTATCAAATACACCTCCATCAGCCATTTTTATAAAGGATACAGATAAGACCTATGATAAGACAGGCTGGCAAAGTGATAAATGGAAGGGCTATCTCATAATGATCAGGAAATCTTCTGGCTTCAGGCAGATAAGGCAGATAACAAGCTCTGTAACAGATGCCACTGGTACAACATACTATGTAGGTCTTATATGGAATACTACGAATCCCCCCGCTGCTGGTGATGAATACGAGGTATTCAAACAGGATGGCTCAGCAGGCTCAGGACAGAAGGGTGTATGGGGTGTAAGTGTAGGACACCAACCACCAAATACTACAAATACCAATGATAACTATCGTCGTGGAGCTGATTACACCTATACAAAGGTATGGGATGCACAGTATGAAAGAGACCTCTGCATGAAGTGCCATAGCTATTATGGATTCCTCTCTGCACCACCCACAACACCATCGCTCTTTGGTACAGTTAATACTATTATGCCTGCAAGCGACATAGCAGAGGAGGCAAACCCTGATAACCTTGCCCACCATGCCATATTTGCAAGGGGCAAGAACCAGCCAATTACAGCCACAGGTTCAACAACCGCTACAGGCAGACCTTATGGAGCAAATCCAAACTGGCCAAAATACACCACCGGAACAATCTCCATTACAACTGCTGGTACAGCAACACTTGGCGGTGGTGGCTCCTTACCACAGAATGTGCTTCCTGGCTGGATGGTCTATGTGGGCACTACAAACTATCCCACAGCTGGCTCTGCCAATACACCAAGGAATTGGTTTGAGATAATAGAGATCTATAGCTCCACAAGCTTTAAGGTAACACCTGCACCATCTGCAGCACTCACTAACCAGACCTATGCAATAACAGCAGGCCTTGGGAATACCTTTGTACCACCCTATGGACCGTGGTCAATACTTAAGTGTAAGGACTGCCATGGCTCTACACTCAGTGACCCGCTTGGTCCCCATGCATCTGTTAATAAATTCCTTGTAAGGTCTATAGAGCCTATAATTGGCTATGAATTCTTTAATGGAAGCTCAGTGGTGATAAATACAGAGATACAGAATTCAGGAACAGCCTATAACAACAACTACTTCTGCTTTAACTGCCACAGAAGGACTGTCTATGGAGACCAGGGCTTATTAAATCCGGGAAATGATAATTATGCAAGGGTAAGGCATGGAAATGCGGATCTTGGTGGATTATATAGGACTGATTCCCGTGTTGCTGACCCAACCTGGGTGGGCACTGGTATACATTGCAATCAGTGCCATGCAGGCTATCGTGGAACAGGTACTGCTGGCTCAGAGAGGGTTGGTGGTATCCATGGAACAAACTTCTATTCAAAGAATGCACAGGGAACCTCAAGGGCAGCCTGGACAACAAAGCAGGGTAAGAGGTTCCTTAATGGTGCAAGCTGGGCAATAGGTTCAGGTGATGGTAATGCTAGTGGTGGGGTTGCAAGACCTACTACCACAACATCAGGTGGCTGCTATGTGAGAAAGACAGCTGACAGCATGAATAGGTGCACTCAGGGTCATTCAGGTGATAGGGCTTATGGTGGTGCTACCTATGACTATGATAACCCATAATTAAGGATTTACTGTTCTTTAAAGGGCTGGCAGGGCACTGCCAGCCTTTTTAGTGTTATAATGGCTAATGCAACTATTTATACTTTTATCCTTTCTCTTTTCAGGCCTGAGCGCCCTTGTCTATGAGGTGGTCTGGACAAGGGCATTAAGCCTTGTCCTTGGCTCTACTGTCTATAGCCTCTCAACCATGCTTGCCACATTCATGGCAGGCCTTGCAACTGGCTCATTCATTGGTGGAAGGCTTGCTGACAGGGCTGGCTCTTATGATAAACTGTTATTCTATTATGGTATCTCTGAGGTATTAATAGGGCTTTCAGGGATAGTGAGTGTCCCTGTCATATATAGCCTGCCACCCCTTTATTTTAAGCTCTTTCATGCATTAAATAATCAGCCTGGTCTCTTTTTCTTAAGTCAGTTCTTTTTGGCATCACTGGTGATGATTATCCCTACCTTTCTCATGGGTCTTACCTTTCCCTTTGTATCAAGGGCATTGACAGAAAGGATGGAAAGGCTTGGCAGGTCTGTTGGTGCTGCCTATTCCTTTAATACCATTGGTGCAATCCTTGGCTCTGTCCTTGCAGGATTTGTTTTTATTCCTTCCCTTGGCTTGAAGGCAACTGCCCTTATCGCAGGCCTCCTGAACCTTGCCATTGGTATTACATTTATCGTTATATCAAAGGGAAAAAGGGTGCTTCTACCTGTCTGCATCTCTTTGCTCTTTATCCTTTATCCCTTTTTGAAGGTAAAGCCCTCAGACTATTTTGCCACATTCTACATTGCCAAGAGGTTTCAGAGTCTTGAGGAACTGAGGAGGGTCGAGGCCTCCTACAGGGTTGTCTTTGAGAAGGAGCACGAGCAGGGATTTGTCAGGGCATATCTTGATGAAAGGGGTTTTCTTACACTGCAGCATGGTGGAAAGATGGAAGGGACAAGTGTACCAGATGTTCCTAATGCCCTTTTGCTTACTGCCCTTCCTGTAAAGGCACTCGGAAGAAGACCTGAAGATATACTTGTTATAGGCCTTGGTGCTGGTATTACATCCTGGGTAGCAGGAGCTCAATCAGACCATGTAGATATAGTGGAAATAAACCCTGCTGTTGTTGAGGTTATAAGGAGATTCGGTATCCCTGGGACACTTGAAAAAAAGGGCCTTTATATTACTGATGCAAGGCATTATCTGCTTTATAATGAAAGGACTTATGATATTATTACATCCGAGCCCTCTGTGCCATCAGAGGCAATGGCTGCCAATCTCTTTACAAAGGAATTTTTTGAGCTTGCCTCAAGGAGGCTCTCTCCAGAAGGCATAATGACCCAGTGGGTGCCTGGCTGGATATTGAAAAGGGATGAGGTCAGGTCATGCATAAAGACCTTCAGGGTGGTCTTTCCCTATGTATATGTCTATAAGGTCAAGGCTTCCCGGGACTATATAATGCTTGGTTCAAGGATGCCCTTAGATTCAATACCTGGCACAGGTGTATTTATACCACCAGTTCTTCCACCTCAATTTGAAGAGATGAAAAAGATGGGTGATATAGGACCTTTCTTTGAGATTGAGCTTGTAAGGGATGCAGAATCTGTAAGGGAGATCCTTGAGATGCCCCATATTCCTGTTATCACAGATGACAGGCCCCTCATTGAATTCTGGACAACCCATAATTTCCTTGGGTATTAGCTGTCTCTGGTAAAATATCCTATGAGGCATATATTTATCCTTATATCAGTCCTCTGTCTCTTAATCTTAACCATAAACAGGAATAATCTCTGGCAGGATGACCTGAAGATGTGGGAGGATGTGATAAAGAAGTCACCAGGCAAGGTCAGGCCCTATATTAATCTTGCAGGTGCCTATCTCATGAAAAACAGGCTTGATGATGCCCTCTCAGTTCTATTTAAATCCACAGAGGTCTTCAGGGATGAGATAATGGAAGGTAATATCCACTATCTTATGGCTGCTGTTGAGATATTTCTTAATTTTGCTGCAGTCTATGGTATTAAGGGTGATATGGACAGGGCAATGGAATTCCTTCAGAAGGCTTATGAGACAAATCCTCAATCTCCAAAGGTGAATTATGCCCTTGCCTATGGTTTTATGGAAAAGGGTGACCTCAGGAAGGCAGAGGAATTCCTTAAAAATGCACTCTCCTTAGCAGAGGAGCCAAAGGCTTATTTTCTTTATGGAGAACTCTGTGAAAGACAGGGAAGGCTTGAGGAGGCTATAAGATATTTCAAAAGGGCAACAGAGCTTGAGCCTGAAAATAGCTCTTACCTTACAAGGCTTGGTTATCTTTTAAAGATCACAGGTAAGCCTGATGAGGCAGAAAGGGCATGGCTCAGGGCAATAAGGCTTACAGATAAAGAACCAGAGCCCTATGTTAACCTTGGTTCTCTCATGTATGAAAGAGGCTTCTTAAAAAGTGCCTATCAATATTATAAAAAGGCACTTGAGATAGACCCAAACAATTATGAGGCACTTGTGGGTGCTGCCAATGTTATTGATGATCTTGGAAATTTTGCCCTTGCAAGGGAAATGTATGAAAAGGCAATAAAGGTTGCACCTGAAAGAAAAGAGGCCTACATTGAATATGAAAGGAGCCTTAAAAGACAGGGTAAGAGATAAGATAAGGGCAGCCCCTCTTGTGTTGATAATTATTTTACTGGCTTATCTGGCATGGCAGAGGAATCATGTTTGGATGGATGACCTGAGCCTGTGGCGCGATGTGGTTAAAGGCTCACCTTACAGTCCAAGGGCATGGTTTAATCTTTCTTTAGCCTGTGAAGGCTCTGGTGATATGGAGTGTGCCATGGATGCTATAAAAAGGTCAATAGAGCTTTATCCTGAACCAGCTGCCTTTATGAGGCTTGGTTTTTTAATGGAATATAGGGATAATTTAAAGGAGGCAGAGTTGCTTTATAATGAGGCAATAAACAGGGCTGAGCAGGATTCTATAACAGATGAGATGAAGAGGTTTGTGAAGAGGCAATCTTATTATGGACTTGGGAGTCTGTATTTTAAAAGGGATAGCCTCAGGGAGGCTGAGTATTATTACAGAATGACTGTTGAGATAGACCCTGAGTTCAGCTATGCCTGGAATGATCTTGGTTATGTCCTGATGAAACTCCGCAGGTGTGAAGAGGCACGAAATGCCCTGCTTAAGGCACTTGAGCTCTCACCAGAGGACAGGCTTGCAAGGGAAAATCTTGAACTTCTCAAGGAGTGTAAATGAAGAGCTGGCAGGCAATAGTCCTTATTTTTATCACTGTATTCATTGCCTATTCAAATAGTTTTATGGTTCCCTTTCAGTGGGATGATTACAGCTACATTGTAAATAATATAAGGGTTAAGGATTCAGGAGAACTTTTTAGGAACTGGAATGGCTCAAGGTTCATGGGATTTTTCAGCTTCTGGCTTAATTTTATCACTGCAGGTCTCAGACCTGCTCCATACCACCTTGTAAATCTTACAATACATATTCTGAATTCCTTTCTTGTCTTCTTTTTAATAAGGCTTCTTCTCAGGCTCCATTTCAAGGATACCTACAGGGAATATGAGGACTGGATAGCCCTCTCAGCAGCATTGCTTTTTGGACTTCATCCTGTAAACACCATGGCAGTAACATACATAAGCCAGAGGTTTACAATACTCTCAACACTCTTCTATCTCCTTTCTGTTTTCCTATATCTTAAGGCAAGGCTTCAATCCCGAAACACTCCTTTATATCTCCTGTCCATCCTTTCAGCCATACTTGCTATGAAGACAAAGGAGATTGCCTTTACCCTTCCTTTTATAATATTCCTCCTTGAATTTCTCCACTTTAGGTCAGAAAGGCACTGGAGATATCTTATCCCCCTCTTTCTGACCCTTTTTATCATTCCCTTAAGCAGGATAGATGCGCTCTGGACGATAAAGGGGCAGACCCTTCTTCAAAAGACTTTAGAAACATCAGATATCCCGAGGCATATCTATCTATTTACAGAGTTCAGGGTTTTGTTAACCTATGTAAGACTCCTGTTTTTTCCTGTTAATCTTAACATTGATTATGACTATCCACTCTCAAGGAGCCTCTTTGAGACAGATACCTTTTTTGCAATGATTGTCCATATTACATTGATTGTTTCTGCCATTATTCTTATCAAGAGGTCAGTTCATGGAAGGCTTGTTGGTACAGGGATTCTCTGGTATTACATTACACTTTCAGTGGAATCAAGCATAATACCCATCACAGATGTTATATTTGAACACAGGCTCTATCTTCCCTTTACAGGTTTTATACTCGTTCTTGCAGGTGCAGTCCTGTGGTTCGTACCTCTGAAAAGATATGGTAAGGCACTTATAATCCTTATCTCTATTATTGTAATTGTCCTTGGCACAGCTACATTTTTAAGGAATTCTGTCTGGTTATCCCAGAGAAGTATCTGGGAAGATGCTGTAGAAAAATCTCCAGGCAAGGTCAGGACAAGGCTAAATTATGCCCTTACACTTCCTCCTGAAGAGGCTATAAAAGAACTTGAGTGGGTCTTATCAAAAGACCCCTGGAATCTTTCTGCACTTAACAAACTTGCAAGGATATTTATGGAGATGGGCCGTATCTCTGAGGCAGAGGAGATATTAAAAAAGTCAGGGCAAATAGTCTCAGAAAAAGAGCTCTTTTCCTATAGGGCAGACATCTGCCTTGAGAAGAAGGACTACATCTGTGCTATTGATAACTTAAAGAGGCTTATTGAGCTTGAGCCAGGCAGTTCAAGGCATTATTTCAGGCTTGGCCTTGCCTGTGAATACATGGCAAGGTTTGATGAGGCAGAGGAGGCTTACAGAAAGGCAATTGCCCTTGACCCATCCAATGCCGATGCCATTAATAATCTTGGTAATCTTATGGCTGAAAAGGGTAATCTCAAGGAATCCCTCAAGCTTCTTAAAAAGGCAAGGGCCCTTATGCCAGAAAGTCCAAGCATACTTCTGAATCTTGGCATAACCTATGCACAGCTTGGAGATTATAATGAAGCCCTCTGGCATATTGACAGGGCATTAAAGCTCAAACCAGACATGGCCGAGGCATGGTTTAATAAAGGACTTATCCTCTTACAGGCAGGGATGAAGGATGAGGGATGCATTGCCATAATGAAATCACTTGAGATATCACCAGGCTTTGAAAAGGCAAAGGAGGTCTTTAAGAACTGTAAATGAGGCTGAAGAGGATATGGAGATTTCTGAGTTCAAGGGGCTTTGCCCTGTGGCTTTTATTGATTGTTATATTAATCCTGATACTTTCAGCATTTCTTCCAAATGAATTCACCCTTTCAGAGGAAGAACTGCTAAGGCTTCAGACCGAAAGGCCCTTTTTATGGAGATTATCCCAACACCTGAGCACACCTGCCATAGTAACAGGTCCGGTGTTCGTGGCAGTGTCATTTTTCCTTGCACTCTCCACACTCCTCTGCACCTATAAAAGATTGAGAAGCAGGCAGAGGGATTTCTCAAAGACAAGGGCTTTTCACTTCAATATAGTAGATAATGGTGGCTCAAGGGATAAGATATTAAAGGTCCTTGATTCAAGAGGCTGGAGCAGGGGGTTTGAGAGGTCCTCAGAAGATATCACATTAATAAAGGCTGACAGAGGAAGATATGGATTCTGGGGTTCTATAATATTTCACATCAGCTTGATTGCTCTGTTTATTACAGCCATAATAAGTTCTGTTACCCGTTTTAATGGTGAGATACTGGTGCCAGAAAATACTTTGATATCTGCCTCAGATAGTCTTAATTATATTTTTCTTGCAGGGAGCAGACCACCTGCCATAGAACTTTCAGTTACAGATATAAGGTTATCAGCCTCAGGACCTGTGCCTACTCAATTAATGGCAGATATTCATGTGAGCTCAGGCAGTTATGAGATAGCTGTTAATAAACCAGTGATGATATCAGGTTATCAGTTTGCACCATCAAGATACGGGATATCACCGAGGTTTGTAATATCTAAGGAGGGCAAGGTCATATTTGATGCCTTTGTTAATCTCAGGAGTCTATTTATTGAAGATTATTTTGAGATAAAGGAGGAAGGCCTGAGATTTGTGGTGAGATTCTTCCCTGATTTTTATAAAGAAAGGCAGACCTTTGGTACAAGGGGACTTGAAGAGAAAAATCCTGTATTTTATATTAAACTCTTCAAAGAGGGTAGCCCTGCAGGCTCGGTATTTCTAAGACCCGGTGAGGATTATAGTGTTGGTAATTATACAATTAAGCTACCAGAGTATTCGCACTGGATAACCCTTGTTATAAGCAGGGACCCTGGCACCTTTTCTTTTATCATCAGCTTTGCCTTTGCAATACTCGGACTATTTATCAGATTCATGAGTAATGAGAGGGTTCTGACTGTATTACTTTATAGTGATGGAAGATTTGAATTAAGGGGCTGGAGCAGGTATTATCCTGCCTTTCTGGAAAAGGAGATGAATGATATAAGGGATGAGATTAAAGGCTGAAGGAGCAGGCCGTATTTTTATATTTTTGATAATAAGCCTGTTTGTTCTGTTCAGTTATCAGAGGAACTGGGTCTGGCTTACCGAGATCTCTCTGTGGGAGGATGTGGCAAAAAAATCTCCACTGAAGGTAAGACCTCATTTTAATCTCGGGCTTGCCTATCTTAACAGGAATAGATTTGAACTGGCAGAAAAGAGCCTCAGGATGACGCTTTCTTTATATCCTGATTATCATAAGGCAAAGTATTATCTTGCAGAGGCCCTCTATAATCTGGGCTCCTATGAGGAGGCATTGAAATATCTGAAGGAGGTTGAATTTCTTTATATAAATGTCCTTCCCCATTTCCCTGAAAAATGGGAAGGTGTATCAATGGCATTTAGCGAGGCAGATCTTTACAATAATATTGCCTCATGCTATTATGGTGTCAATAATTTAAGGTCAGCAGAGGAGTATTATAGAAAGGCACTCCTGAAAGATAGATTCCATATATATGCCATAAAGGGACTTATTACAGTGCTTGCTGATGAGGGAAGGATAGTGGAAGCAATCAGGCTCCTTGAAGATACTATCAGGGATATGCCACCTTCTTTAAAGAGGGATGAGTTAGTGGAGATACTCTGGACGCTCAGGGATAGTCCTGAGCCCAGGAGGAGGTAAGATGGGAAAAGTTGAGGGTATCTTCGTCTGGCTTGCCATAGGTCTTTACAGCCTATCCTTTATAACAGGTCTATTTTCCTTTGTTTTTAAGAGACAGATGGGAACGGGATTGGGCTTCTTAAGGATGGCTGTGGCTGCTCATGGGATTTCAATTGTTATGAGATGGTATGTAACAGGCCATCTACCTGTAATGGGAGTATATGAGAATTCCTTGATGGGTTCATGGTTTATTGGTATTACCTTTATATTCCTGCATCTATTCTTCAGGCAGATTGCTGGTTTTTATCTCGTGGTCTCTCCTGTGATACTTTTGATCCTTGGCAATGGTATCCAGAGCGGTGCTGAGCTTACACCCCTTGAACCTCCTTACAGGTCTAACTGGTTATATGTGCATGTGCTTTTTGCCTGGCTTGCCTTTGGAAGTTATTTTGTGGCAGCCTTTATTGGTCTGATAACACTCTTAAGAGACTTTATTGTGAAGAGATTCTCTTTCAATGTCCCTGAGGAGAAATTTCTTGATGAGTTTTCCTTAAGGCTTATACTGTTTGGTTTTTTTTCAGAAAGTATAATGATAGGCTCTGGTGCCATATGGGCTCATGGATTGTGGGGAAGATACTGGGGGTGGGATCCTGTTGAGACATGGTCACTGATATCATGGCTTACCTATGGATTGAACCTTCACCTCAGGCTCACTTATGGATGGAGGGGCAAAAGGGCTGCCTGGCTTGCTATTGTTTCCCTTATCACAGTTATAGGTCTATTTTTTGGAATAGGTTATATCTCAGGCCTTCATACAAGGATGCTTGGCTGACTAATCTTTAAATCTGTATTTTATGATGCTCCACAATATCCTGATGCCATCAAGGATATGAGGTTTTTTGCCTTCCTTCCGGTTCCTTGCCCTGTACCTTACAGGTACTTCATTAATCCTTATTCCCCTCTTCAGCACCTTTGCAGTTACCTCTGGACAGAATTCAAAGCCCTTTGATTTGATATCTATATCCTGTAAGACCTCCTTTCTGAAGACCTTGAAGGCAGTCCCTTCATCCGTAATATTTGTTTTATAAAGTAGATTTACAAGGCCTGTGAATATTTTATTGGCAACCCAGTTTTCAGGTCTCATCCTTTCAGGCCATCTTTTGTGAAGAAACCTGCTACCATAAACAACCTTTACTTCAGGATCTTTGAAAGGTGAAAGAAGTTTCCGGTATTCCGAGGCAGGATATTCAAGGTCTCCATCCTGGATAAGAACTATATCACCTTTGGCAACCCTCAGGCCTGATTTAATCGCAGAGGCCTTTCCAAGGTTATTTTTATGTGTAACGATTTTTAAGGGATATTTTTCTGCATAATCCTTAAGTAATTCTTGAGTCCTGTCAGTGGAGCCATCATCAATTATTATGATCTCTTTTTCAAAAGGCGAGGTGTCTGCTCTTAAAATCTCCTCAAGGAGTTCATGAATAAGATGCCCTTCATTATACACAGGAACCAGTACAGATACAATCATCTTTAATTGTATCATAAGAACAGTTTTTAGAGATTACCAGCGGAAGTCGTCATTGCAGTCTACCGCCCTGATAAGACTTTGAGGCAGACTTCAAGTTTTTTATCTGAAAGGGGTTTCTCAAACATGTTGATTTTTCTATTTTTTCTATGTCATATTAATTTATGCTTAGAACCCGCTTTGATCTCCTCGCAATAGGGCTTATAATCCTTGCAGTGGCAGTGGCCTATTCAAATACCTATACAGCCTCATTCCATTTTGACGACCAGCATACAATAGTGGAAAATCCCCGTATAAAACACCTTAAAAATATCCCTTCTTTTTTCTGGAATAATGAAGGGCCAGTTGGCTCAAGGCCTTTGCTTCTTGTGACAGTTGCTCTAAATTATGCAATCGGAGGGCTCCATGTCACTGGTTATCACATATTCAACAACCTTCTTCATGCAATTAACGGAATACTTTTCTATTTCTTTATGTTAATGGTTCTGAATCTTCCACGATTCAGGGACAGATATGCCCAGCTTTCACGGGAGATTGCACTCCTCGGGTCATTGCTCTTTGTAGTTCATCCTGTGCAGACAGAGGCAGTCACATATATAATAAGCAGGTCAATGCCCATGGCAACATTTTTTTATCTCCTTGGCTTTATTCTCTATACAAGGGCTTTTGAGACAGGAAAGCAGTCTCTCTATATCTGGTTATTCGTCGTAAGTTTTCTTGGTATGGCATCAAGGGAGGATTATATTACATTTCCTGCTATGCTCTTCATATACGATTTCATGCTCCTCAGTTCTTTTAAAGATGCCTTAAGAAGGTGGAAGATATACCTTCTGCTTGGAATCACTGTAGCCTACAGGCTCTGGCTAAGCCTTACATATAAGGGGACTGAGGAGGCAGCAGGGTTTGGTGTAAAGCTTCTCACACCATATCAATATCTACTTACACAGTTTAATGTGATATGGACATATGTGAGGCTACTCTTCCTTCCAATTAATCAGAATCTTGATTATGATTATCCTATTGCTAGATCCATATTTGAGTTTCCCACCATCCTTTCCTTTACAGGACATCTTCTGGTAATCGCTCTTGCAATATGGATCTATAAAAGAAACAGGCTTGTAACCTTTCTGATTTTATGGTGGTATATTACACTCTCACCTTCCTCAAGTTTTATACCCATTATTGATGTTATCTTTGAACACAGGGTTTATCTTCCCTCTATCGGATTTTTCTTTTTATTCATGATTGCTTACGAATATCTCTGGGAAAGGATAAGGCAGAAGATTCCTAAAAAGGCGATTCAAGAAAGTGGATGAGAGCCCTTATAATAATCCCTGCATATAATGAAGAGGCAAATATCCCGAAGGTTGCAGAGGATCTTAAAGAATCTATCCATGATGCAGTTGTTATAAATGATGGCTCCACTGACAAGACCCATCAGATAGCAAGAGATCTCGGGTTCAAGGTTCTTAATCATCCCTATAATATTGGTGTAGGTGGTGCTGTTCAGACAGGTCTGAAGTATGCCCTTTTAAGGGATTATGATATTGCCATTCAGTTTGATGGAGATGGCCAGCACAGGGCAGATCAGATAGAGAATATAATAAGACCTGTGTTCAATGATGAGGCTGACCTTGTTATTGGCTCAAGGATTCTTGGCGGGGGATATAGATTTCCTCTTTTAAGAAGGATAGGGGGTAGATGGTTCTCTCTGCTGCTTTATCTTTCAGCGGGCATAAAGATTACAGACCCCACATCAGGTTTCAGATGTTATGGCAGAAGGGCAATGGAATTCTTCTCAAGCTGTTATCCAGAGGACTATCCAGAGGTGGAATCCATTATATATGCCTCAAAGGCAGGCTTGAGGATAAAGGAGGTGCCTTCACTTATGAGACAGAGGACAGGTGGAAGGTCATCCATTGGAGTATTTCAATCAATTTATTACATGCTCAAGGTAAGCATAGGTGTGATGCTGACTTCTTTAAGAAGCATAAGGAGGTGGTAAGATGGATATAGTTCAGATTATCTCTTTTTTGATCGGGGTGGTTCTGTTTCTTTCTGTTGTCTTTTTAATAATAACAGGAAGGCTCAAGGAGAGGTATTCCCTGCTCTGGCTTGCTTCATCTCTTTTTATCTGCATCCTTTCCATTTCAAGAAGGCTCCTTGAATATATCTCCTACAAGCTTGGTATTTATTATCCACCCTCGTTGCTCTTCCTTGCAGGAGTGCTTTTTTTGCTTGCTATAAATATATCCTTTTCAGTAACCATATCAAGACTTTCTTCAAAGGTTGATACACTTGCCCAGGAGATAGCCCTGCTAAAAGAAAATAAGGGTAGTCCCTGAATCTGGTAAAATAGAATATGAAGGTTTTGTTTCTCAATCCTCCTTATGGAAAGGACTTCTGCAGGTCTGCAAGATGGGCTGCTCGTTCAAGGGGAAGGGTACAAAGGCATCCTGACTGGTTGCTTATTGCAGCAGCAGTCCTTGAAAGAGAGGGGCATAAAGTAAAGTTCATTGATGGTGCAGCACTTAATCTTGAATTTAATGATATTGAAAGAGAACTCTCTCGTTTTAAACCAGAGCTCACAGTCATTCATACAACCACTCCATCTATCTACAATGATATAAGATATGCAGAGCTGGCAAAGAAGAGAGGCTCAATGACTGTGCTCATTGGTCCTCATGTATCAGCAGAACCCGAGGATACATTTAAAAAATCTCCTTTTATTGATGCTATTGTCATAGGAGAATATGATTATACCCTCAGGGAGATTGCAGAAGGAAGGAGTCTGGAAGATATAAAGGGTATTGCCTATCCTGAAGATGGAACAATAAAGATAACTCCTTTTAGAGAGCCTCTTGATGTAAAGGAGCTTCCCTTTCCAGCCTGGCACCACATAAGACCAGAATGGTACAGGGATGCGGGTAAGAGATTTCCCTTCCTTACACTCATCTCAGCAAGGGGTTGTCCTAATAGATGTTCTTTCTGCAGGGACACCTCTGTTATGTATGGAAGGAGGTTAAGGTTCAGGGAGCCTGAGCAGGTGGTTGATGAGATAGAGTATGATTTTAAACTCTTTCCGTATATTAAAGAGATTATGTTCGAGACAGATACCTTTACTGCCTCGGCAGCTCATGTAAGAGGCATCTGCGAGGAGATATTAGGCAGAAATCTTAAGATTACCTGGAGCTGTAATGTGAGGGTGGATATGGACCTGACTCTACTTCCATTAATGAAGAAGGCAGGCTGCAGGATGCTGATGGTGGGTTATGAATTTGGAACTCAGGAGGCACTTGATGCAGTTCATAAGGGTATAACACTGGAGCAATCAAGGAGATTTACAGAGGAGGCAAGAAGACTTGGTTTTACGATTCATGGATGTTTTATGGTCGGTGCTCCAGGAGAGACGAAGGATTCTGTACTTAAGACAATAGAATTTGCAAAGTCCTTACCCATTGACACTGTCCAGTTTTCAGGTATATGTCCTTATCCTGGAACAGAGCTTTACAGATGGGCAAAAGAGAATAACTATCTTCTTGTAACGGACTGGACAGACTGGGTTAATGAAGACCTGGAACAGGTTACACTCCTGAATTATCCTCAGCTATCAAAGAAGCAGATGGATGAGCTGATAGATAAAGGACTTAAGGAATTCTATCTAAGGCCACAGCAGATAATAAGAATGCTCTGGAATATGAGAAGTCCTGAGGATATAAAGAGGAAGCTCTATGGATTCAGGAGTTTTATGGATTATTTTTTAAAAAAAGGGAAAAGGCATCATGAGGGTGTTGCTCATTGATCCACCAGGGATAGAGGGTTTAGCTGTTGGAAGGGTGCTTGGAAGCTTTGGTATCAATAAGGCTGACCAGGCATGGCCACCCTATGACCTGCAGATATTTGCAGGATACTGTAGAAAGAATGGTCATGAATATAAAATCATTGATGCCAACAATCTTAACATTTCCAGTGATGAACTTAAAGATAATATAAAAGAATTTAATCCCAACTGGGTTGTTTATCTTACCTGTTTTCAGACCTTTGAACTTGATGTAGGGGTTGCAAGACTTGCAAAGGAGGTTAATCCATCTATCAATACAGCCTGCATCTCCCTTTCTATATTCAGTGTGGAAGACCCTGAAGGCTTTATGAGGAGGCATCCCTATCTTGATTTTATAATATGGGGTGAGCCAGAGATCCCTTTAATGAGATTGATTAACGGAGAAATGCCTGAGGTTATCAAAGGCCTGTATTATAGAAAAGATAGCAATATCTTTTTCACAGGAGAGGCAGAGAGGCTCAGAAACCTTGATGAGCTGGGGATACCTGTCCACAAAGATATGCCTTTCCATATCTACAGATGTCCCCTTGCAAAGAGAAGACCCTTAACCATAGTGAACTGTTCAAGGGGTTGTATTAACTGGTGTATTCACTGTCAGGCAGGCGCATTCCAGAAACCATTGAGATACAGGTCTTTAGAATCTGTCATGGAAGAAATAAGAGAGATAAAGACTCTTGGTATAAAAGAGATAAAATTTTATGATTGTTCTTTGCCCACAAATAGAGAGTTTACCATGAATTTATGTGAGAAGATGATAGAAGAAGGTTTTGATTTTACATGGCATTGTAATGCAAGGGCAGACAGGATTGACAGGGAGATCCTTAGATTAATGAAAAAAGCAGGCTGTCATACAATAAGCATAGGTTGCGAGAGCGCAGATCCCCTGATATTGAAAAACATGAGAAAAAATGAGACACCTGAAGAGATAGAGTATGCGGTTAGACTTGTTAAGGAATCAGGTATGAGGGTTCTCATGTATCTCACCTTTGGACTGCCTGGAGAGACAGAGGAGACCATGGAAAGGACCTTTGACTTTGTAAGGCGTATGAAACCTGATTATGTCACCTTTGGCATAGTGGTTCCTGCTCCTGGTACTCCCTTTTACAGGGAGTTAAAAGAAAAAGGTTATCTTGTCCAGAAAGAGCTTCACTGGCAGGATCCCACAGCCCTGCCATCCTTTAATTATCCTCATCTCAGTGGAGACAGGATACTCCAATTCACAAGGGAGGCATATAAGAGATATTATCTTTCACCAGAATATATCCTCAGAAGGTTATTTTCCATAAGGACCTTTGATGAATTTGCTGCCTCTTTCTCAAATGCCCTGGCAATAATAAAGAGATATGTGCTTGGAGCAAGACACTGACAATGGCTGTTGTACTTGTAACCGAAGAGGCAATTCCACCGGTTTATAGATTTTCTCTTACGGAAAAGCTTGCCATTGAACTCGCTGATAGGGGAGTAAAGGTCCATCTTGTATGCAGAAAGGGTGAAGGAGAATTTCAGCATTATGGAGTTACCTGTCATCCTGTTCATGTAAAAGACTGGAGTCTTTTTAATCTAAAAAAAAGGGCAGAGGCTAACCTGAGTCTTGTCTTTAAGATATGGGAGGTCATGAGAAAAGATGACATAAAACTTGTGTATGGATGGTGGCCTGTTTTGTTTTTTTCAAGGATAGCAGGGAGCCCAGTGGCTGCAGATATGCCAGAATTTATAGATGTGATGTACAGGAGTTTTAATAAACCCCTTCATTTTCTCCTCTCACCCTTGCTCCGGTTTTTTCAAAGGACAGTAGCAACCATGAGCAGGGTTGTCATTACAGAGTCTGATATGGCAAGGGCTGTATGGGCAAGCAGGGGTATAGATTATAAAAAGACCTGTTCTATACCTTATGGAGTGGATGTGAATCATTTTATCTCTGTTGAAAAAGACAGGGATTTCAGAAAGAGATTTGAAATCTCTGAGGAAGAACTGCTCATTATGTATCACGGAGACATAGGCATAGATGATGGTGTTGATTTATTAATAGAGGCAACAGAGGGGCTTGATGCAAGGGTTGTAATAATAGGTGAGGGCGATCCGGGTTATATGAGACACCTCAGAAAGATAGCTCACAGCAGGGTAATATTTACAGGCTGGATTCCCTATAAGCAGATCCCTGGCATATTAAAAAATGCTGACCTGTATGTGGCACCATTCAGGAGTTCCCTTTATACAAATACAACCTATCCTCTGAAGATAATGGAGGCAATGGCAGCAGCCCTGCCTGTGGTGGTATCCCATCTCCAAGCCTTATCCTTATATCTGAGGGATGGTAAGGATTCAGTCTTTTTCAAACCATCTGATATAGATGATATGAGGACAAAGATTATATATTTGCTGAAGGATGAAGGGCAGAGGAGGCAACTTGGTCAGGAGGCCTTGAGAACTGCTCAAAAGTATTTTGACTACAGGTTAAGGATAAAAAGAGAGTCAGACCTGCTTTTAGGACTGTTATGAAGATACTTTTAATAAATCCCTGTGGAACCCCCTTTGAGGTGTTATCACCACCATTGAATCTTGCCTATCTGGCAGGCTATGCCATGAAATTCTTTAATGATTGCGATTTTAAGATACTTGATTTTGAAAGAGACAAAATGGGTATGGAAAGACAGATAGAGGTAATAATTAGAGAGTCACCGGATATTGTAGGAATGACAGCCCTCAGCGCAAATGTTAGCGGAGCCCTTCAGCTTTCGCATGCGATTAAAAGATATGCTCCAAAGATAAAGATAATCATGGGTGGTGTTCATGTTACTGCTACAAGGCCTGAGAGGATAGAGAATATAGATTGTGTGGTGTATGGCGAGGGTGAAAGGGCCTTTGTGGATCTTCTCCAGATGATAAGAAGGAGTGAGCCTCTGCCTTATAATTATTCTACTGAATTGCTTAAAGATATAGACATCATCCCTGCATGGGATCTCATAGATCTTTCAGCATATAAGTTCTTCGCTCCCTTCAAGAAACGAAGACAGGCCGTAGTCTACTGGAGTAGAGGATGTCCCTTTAATTGTGTCTTTTGTTCAAATGCAGTATGGCGATTTAAGAACCCGAGGGTGAGATATAGAACTTCCCGGAATATTATTGAAGAGCTCTTGTTGTTGAAGAATAACTACAATGTTGGTGAGGTATATGTATTTGATGATGAGATAAATACAAATCCTGAATGGCTTAAGGGTGTGGTAGAGGAAATTATCAGGAATAATCTTAAGATTTACTGGAAGTGTCAGGCAAGGGCAAGTGCCTCGCTCATTTCTTATGATTTGCTTTTAAAGATGAGAGAGGCGGGTTGCTGGCAGATTGCCTGGGGCATTGAAAGTGGAAGTAACAGGGTATTGTCAGGTATAAGGAAGAGATTAAAGATTGAGGAGGTCCTTCATGCCCTGAGATTATCAAAAAAGGCTGGTATTGTTAACCAGGGCCTTTTTATGCTTGGTAATATATGGCTTGAGAATGGAACTGTTGAAGGTGAAACCCTTTCTGAGGCAGAGGAGACAATAGAATTTGCAAAGAGGTTAAGAGACGAAGGTCTTCTTGATTATATCCAGTTTAATGTAGCAACACCTTTTCCTGGTTCAGAGATGTACGAGATAGTACAGAAGTTCGGTCTTATGAAAAAGGATATCGATGAAAGTTTATATTTTGATACACACAGTCTTGTATTTGAGCATCCACGAATATCCTCCGAGGAGATGAAGAGGCTTCATAAAAAGGCATGGAGGGAGTTTGCCTTCAGTCCCTCACTTATAATAAGACATATCATGAGGATTAAATCCCTTGAGGATATTAAGAATTTAATCAGGAGTGCAGGAGTAGCTGCAAAGGTTGTTCTTACAGGTCATGCAAGGCGGATAAAGAGATAATAAGATGTTGAAGGTCTCGGTCATCATACCTGTTTATAACAGGGCACATATAATAGGAGCTGTTATAGAGGCATTGCTTGAGCAGGAGCATAAGCCTCTTGAGATCATCATAGTGGATGACGGCTCTACGGATAATACCCGTGAGGTGGTTAAGTCATACCCTGTGAAATATATCTATCAGGAAAACAGGGGCCCTGCCTCTGCCAGGAACAGGGGATTCAGGGAATCAAAGGGAGATATTGTTGCCTTTATTGATTCAGACTGTATCGCAAAAAAGGACTGGCTCAAGAATTTAATAAAGGGATTTGACTCGTCTGAGGTTGGTGCCGTTGCTGGCTCTTATGATATTGCAAATTCACAGAGCCTTCTTTCACGGCTCATACATGAGGAGATTAAATGGAGGCATTCAGGATTTAAAAGATTTATCCGTGCCTTTGGTTCTTATAATGTGGCAATAAGGAGAGAGGTCTTTGAGAAGGCAGGTGGATTTGACGAGTCCTACAGGACGGCAAGCGGTGAGGATAATGATCTTTCTTACAGGATACTGAAGGCCGGTTATAAGATAAGATTTGTACCCGATGCACTTGTTGCCCATTATCATACCGAAAATCTTTTTAAATACCTTAAAGAACAGTACAGGCATGCCTTCTGGAGGATGAAACTTTATAAAGACCATCCTGACATGATAAGGGGAGATGACTATACAGGGTTGAAGGATGCGATTGAGATACCTGTCTCTGTTCTTTCACTTTGCGGTCTTCCGTTACTATTGACTCAATACAGTTTTTTTGAATTTCTTCTTTTGGGTTTCCTTGTCCTTCTTCTACTGCCCTTACCTGTAAGGATCAGCCTTCAGAAAAGGGATCCCAGATACCTGATTATGGCTATGCTCTTTTTTTTCAGGGCCCTTGTAAGGGCTGCTGGGATGATGGAAGGAATAGTGAGATTCTGGCTTTTTAATAGAAGTTAAGGACTCTTTGTGATTTCTCCTTTCAGTCTTTTAATATTTCTTATTATCATCTCATTGTCAGGGTTTAATTGGTATGCCTTCTCAAAGGCCTTCAATGCTTCCTGCTTATTACCTGTTTCTGCATAGGCTGCACCGAGATTATTCCATGCCTCTGCTTTATCCGGTCTTTTCTCCGTTGCAATCCTGAATACCCTTATTGCCTCTTCTTTATTGCCCTGCCTCCAGAGGATGTTTCCCATATTGAGCCATGCCTCTATAAGGTCAGGGTCATTTTCCAATGCCATCTTATAATAATTCATTGCCTCAACCTCTCTTCCAAGTTTCTCATAGGCAAAGCCGATCCCCAGCAGGGCCTTTGCCTGGACGGGATTGAGCAATAAAACATTTCTATATTTCTCTATTGCCTCTGTAAACTGACTGTTATTTATAAGTTGAGATGCCTCTGAGAGGAGGCTCTTTTCATCCCCGGGTTTAAGTGCCTTTGCTGCCATGAGATAGTTCTCTGCCAGTTCCTTTTTACCTGTTTTCTGTAAAAGGAGTCCGTAAGAGAAAAGGATGGTTGGCTCTGATGGATTTATATCAACAGCCTTTTTAAGATAAAAAAGAGCCTCATCTATCATTTTTCTTTCAATGGCATGGGTTGCGAGATTCACATGAGGTCTCAATTTGTTCGGAGATTTTTGGACTGTATCTTTCCAGAGGGTATAACCGTCCTGCCAGATGCTGTTTCTATGGAATGTAAGTACAGCGAGTAGTATTATGATAGGGATGAAAAAGTACCTCATCTTTTGATAGTATATCATATATGAGAAACTTGATTTTAACCGTAATTCTAATTCTACTTCCACTACACTCCTTCGGTCAGGGAGGAGAGATAATAGACGCTGTTAAAAGATACAATTCAACGCTTATAAAGGTCTATTCAACTCTTAATCTTAATCTGCTCAAGGATGTGGCAACAGTGGATGAGATGAGCAGGATTTTTCCCGTGGTGCAGGCCCTTGTGAACCAGAACAGCATTATGATTGCACAGCAAAGATATTTTGAGGTCAGGGATGCGAGAATAAAAGGAAAAAAGGCAGAGGTCATTACAGAGGAGATATGGTTTTACTGGTGGCAGGATAAAAAAAATAATACTATCACAAGGCCACCCCGTGAAGCTTACTATAAGATAAAATATCACCTGATAAAAGACAGAAAAACATGGAAGGTGGATAAACTTGAGGAGATTAAATAATTTTTTAATTATTAGCCTTGCCTTATTACTTATTTCTGCCTGTGAAGGTAAAAAGGATATACTTGTAAAAGTAGGTTCATCAGAGATAACAAAAGAGGATTTTGAGATTGCCTCCATGAGAAAGGCAGCCTTTTTAAATAAAGACTCCCTCAATGAAGAAGAAAAAAAGAAATTGCTGGACACAATGATTAAAAGGGAACTCCTTTTCCAGTACGCAAAGAAACATGGCATAAGGTTAAAAGAGGAGTTAATAAAAGCTGAGGCACAAAAGGTCTACACCCCGGGCATGAGTATAAAGGAGAGACTATTTCTTAAAAGAGAAGTGGAGAAGAATCTATACATAGATGCCCTCAGGATGTCTATTGCAAAGGATATCAGGATAAGACCTGAAGACATAAAGGCATATTACAGGAAGAATATGAAGGAATTCAAAGAGCCTGATACTTATAGGGTATATCTCTTGCAGGTAAAGGAGTCTGATGCCCCCCATCTGATAGAGGCCTTTAATAAAGACCCTGAGTCCTTTGATAAAAATGCCCTTGAGAATGTCCCGCCTGAGCTTAAGGAATTAAACAGGCAGGCCCCTTATACACCTCTTGAGGGATTTCCTGATGAGATGGTCCCCTATCTTAAAAAAGCTGAGAAGGGAAAGGTTTACGGTCCTGTTAAGACCCGAAAGGGTATCTTTCTTTTTAAACTCCTTGATAAAAGACAGGGGAGGGTAAAGCCCCTGTCAGAGGCCTTTCATGAGATAGAACATTTCCTTATGGAAGAACAGATTCAGGCGAGGCTTTCAGAGATCTATTCAAGCCTGAAGGAAAAGGAGAAGATAGAGTTCAGATAGGATTTGGCATGATATTTGCTTGTATATATGTGGTTGTATAAAGAAATATTAAAAAAAGCAGTTATTAGAGAGGTTTTAAAATAGCAAGATGCGTGAAAATTCGCAGCCCTGTGACAAAAAATGGAAAAAGGTCGCTAAACTGACCTTATTATTTACATTTATCTTTGTTCTTACAGCCCTGATATCTGTACTTTCCCTGTATTATATCTTTGGTATTACCTCAAGTAATGCAGTTATTTATTTTGTGAAGAATACAGATGGCAGTCTTAAGGTTACAAATGACCTCAATTTTGATGAGGCAAACAGATTACTTTTTATGGTTGATGGTAGTTGCCTGTGGAGATTTGTTGAGGGGGTTGCCGCAGCAATATTAAAAAAATCCCTGATTGAGGTTACATGGAATAATGAAGATGGTAATGGAGTTATAAAGGAATACAGGCCTGATGGAACAAGATTCCTGATCATCCTTTCCAGATACTCAGAAACAGAGGGCAGACCAAGAGGGCTCTTCATCGGAGGTGACCTTCCCTATGGAGATGTAGATAGATGGCTTGACAGAAGCAGGAACAATACAGGCATAGCCTATTATGATGGGCAAAAATGGCAGCATATATGGTGTTCCATTAATGAAGCCATGACTATAAAGGGTCTTGATGACATCTCCATAGGGCCATGGCGCTGGAGATATCTCGGAAGCAGGGTCCTTAAGTCAACTGCTTCAGAGGTTATTCTTGAGAGCCTTCATGAACTTCATCTTGTAAGAAATTCTCTTCCCATACATCTTAAAATGAAAAGGATACTCTTGAAGAGGGCTGCCGCAGATTACATAGTTCTTAAGGTGGAAATAACCAATATAGGAAATTCGGTGGTATATTATAATTATTCCTTTGGAGATGAGCCCTGGGTGGGAGAATTTGGAAGCTCTCTTGGAGATGTGGGATGGACATCTGGAAAGGTTTACAGGTTTGAAGGTTATATTTCACCTCAAAAAAACAGGTTTGCCGGTATCTGGGATTATGGGAATGATGAGGCAGGCGAACCCCACAGATTTTCAAATTTTGCAAATTTTGTAGAATGGCTGGATAATCCTCCTACAGTTGTTTATTTCTCTAACAGTTTCACAGAGGTGGATGAAAACAGGTTACTCAACAGCTTTGATAACAGGGTGATTAATCTTGTCTGGCTCTACCAGTCTCTTATGCCAGGTGAGACGAGGACATATACCCTTGCCCTTGGCATGGCAAGGCCTGAACCCCTTACAGGGCTTCCTTTAAAACCTGATGTTATTCTCGCACCAGCAGGCTCTTAAATTTAAGGAGCAATTTGAAACTCCACCATCCAGAGGCTGCACCAAGGAAGGCAAAGAGGATGTGCAATAGTAGTGAAAGGATTTTTATGAAAAGATTCGCTGGGTTAACAGGCAGGCCTGTTAGAATCTCTATGTCCTTTCCTATTGATTCTTCAAGACCTGTCATAGGGAAAATCATCTCCATGCCTTTGAAGATTGCAAGGGCTGTAGCACAGCCTGCTATAGAGGAGATTATATAGCCTTTTGTGGGGAATAATTTCATGTCTGATGTTATAATAACAAAAAGGATAAAAAAATGAGAAGCTATTCAATACTTAAAAAGGTTGCGATTTTTTCAGGTTTAACAATCCTTGGCATATTCATATTCTTCTATGTCCTTTTGAGATTTTTTCATTTCAGTACAGGTTCAGCAGCTGTTTATCTTTTGAAGGACTCCAGTGGATTAAGGCTTACCAATGATATCTCCTTTTATGAAATTGATTCCCTTGTCTTCAAGATAGACCTCACGAAGATTTTTAACAGGATATTTGAGACATCAGCCATGGCTACGGATACACCACTACTGGATATAAGTTTTAATGCCTCTACAGGAAGGGGTGTTATAAAGGAATTCAGACCCAATGGTTCAATGATAGAAATTGCACTTTCCAGGTTTGATGACAGGGATATAAAACCGCGTGGTTTAATAATAGGAGGAGATTTTCCTCCAGGTGATTCTGGCCTTAAAAGAGAGGCAAGCGGCATTGCCTTTAATGATGGAAAGAGATGGTATCACCTCTGGTGCAACGCCAATGAGGGCATAGCGCTAACTGGTGGGAATGTCTACGAGACAACAAAGTGGGAATATCTTGGAGGGAAGATAATTAAGAGAACCTTTCGGGAATTTATTGCAGAAAGTCTCCACAGGGCTGATCTTGATGGTAATGGTGTCTTGATAAAACGCAGACTGGAGGTGATAGCAGGTAGAAATTATATAGACCTGATAATTGATATTAAAAATCTTTCAGAAAGGGTTTTGATGATAGATTATGCCTATGGAGATGAACCCTGGATAGGTGACTACGGAACAAGCTATGGAGATGTGGGCTGGTATCCTGGCGGCTTGATAATGAACGAAACATATATAGATCCTTTAAAATATAATTTAGCCGGATTCTGGGATGCCGGTAACACTTTAGCAGGAGAGGCGGGAGACTTTACTGGATTTGCTAATTATGTGCAATGGCTCGGGAAACCCCCCACTATGGTGTATTTCTCCAATGATTTTTATTCAGTCAACTCCGGTAAACCTCTTTCAAGTCCTGAAAACAGGCTCATTAATATTGTCTGGAAAGGGATGGTGCTTGCCCCTGATGAGGTGGAGAGATTATATCTTAGAATTGGTTTTTCAACCGAGCCTGTCAGAGAACTTTCAGAACTGGTGAGACTGATAAAATGAAGAAGGGTTTCTTAATACTCTTTTCCCTGCCCTTGCTCATGATTGCCTGCTCCAGACCTGTTGCAGAGGTCAATGGAGAGCCCATTAATAAAAAAGATTATCTAAGGGAATTAGAGGAGAGAAGGCTTTCAGCGGGTTCAGTAGTTGATGAGCTTACCCTTAAAAATATAGTTATTGATTCCCTTATAGAGGAACATCTTATTCTCACTGAGGCAAAAAGAAGAAATATCAAGGTATCTCCTGAGGAGATAGAAAATAGATACAGGGGTTTTAAGTCTACCTTTCCCTCAGAGGATGAATTTAGAAAACACATAAAAAGACTTGGTCTTAATGAAGAGGCTTTAAAGAAAAGGCTTGAGGAAAAGATTATAATTGACAAATTCATCATCTCCATGGCTGACCTTTTCAGCGTGAGCCTTGATGACATAAAAAAGACTTACGAGATTCAAAAACCTTTAAAGCACCCTGAGAGGGTCAGGATCTCCATGATTGAATTTACAGACAGGAAAAAGTCTGAGGATACCCTTGCTAATATCAAAAGAAAGGGTTTTGAGAATGTAATAAAGGAACTTAAAGATAACAGAGATATGGCAATCACCGGGCCTCAATGGGTTGATCTTTCCATTTTCCCGGTAGAGATACAGGATGAATTGAAGAGAGCGTCTTCTGGAAGTATACTTCCTTTTGAGAGAAAGGGTAGCTGGTATATCATTAAGATCTATGAAAAAAAGCCTGCTCAGTATAAGACCTTTGATGAGGCCAAGACAGAGATAATGTTTAATCTTCTTCATGAAAAGAGGCTTTCAGCACTCCAGCAATGGCTGAAGGAGAAGAAGGCCAGTTCAAAGATCATTATCTATGCAGAGAGACTCTGAGACTTAGTAGCTGCCTCTATGCTCCACATAATTTTAAACCTCATTATAGTAATCCTCTATGCCTTATCCATTTATGAGATTAGAGGTGGATTAAGGTTTTTCATAGCAGGTCTTGTCTTGTGCCTATATTTGTGTAAAAACACCCACTGCCTTGAGCAATCTCCCACATAATTTCAAGGTCTTTAAGATTAAAAACCTTTGAATTTTTTTAAAAAAAAATTATGGTTTTCAAGGGTTTAATTGCATTTTGAGTTTATTAAAACTGGCATTATGTTTGCGAAGAAAAATCTTTAAAATTAGTAATAAAAGATAAACCTAAAAAGGGGAGGTAATAACATGGCAAAGCTTAATTGCTGGGAGTTTGAAAAGTGTGGAAGGCATCCAGGTGGTATGAATGTTAAGGAGCTTGGAGTCTGTCCTGCTGCAACTGAGAAGAGGGCTCATGGCATCAATGGAGGTATCAATGGAGGAAGGGCCTGCTGGGCAATAGCAGGTACATTCTGTAAAGGAAAGACCCAGGGCACAGTGGCAGAGAAGATGGGCACATGCCTTAGATGTGATTTCTATCATCTTGTAAGGACAGAAGAGAATGCTCAGTTTAAGACATCAAGGGAGATACTCAAGATTATGGGTGAGTTGTAGAAAAAGGGTTCTTACCTGAAGCTCTGTTCTTCTGCAGGGAATAGTCCTTCTTCAACCTCTTTTTTGTAGGCAAGGATTGCCTTCAATGCCTCTTCCTTGAGGTTTGCGTATCTTTTTACGAACCTTGGTGTGAATCTCTCAAAGAGCCCAAGAATATCATGAAGTACAAGGACCTGACCATCACAATAGGGCCCTGCTCCTATGCCTATGGTGGGAATAGAGAGCTTTTCTGTGATCTCCTTTGCTAAATCCATTGGTATTGCCTCAAGCACTATGGCAAAGGCTCCTGCCTCCTGAAGCAAGAGGCTATCTTCAATTATTCTTTTTCTCTGCTCCTCTGTCCTTCCCTGGACCCTGAACCCTCCCATCCTGAGTATTGCCTGTGGAGTAAGGCCCACATGGCCAAGCACAGGTATCTCTGCCTTTACCATTGCCTTGACCTGAGGTATTACCTCTGAGCCACCTTCCACCTTTACAGCATGGGCACCTGCCTCCTTAATAAACCTTCCAGCATTTCTTACAGCCATCTCGACGCTTATCTGATAGCTTAAATAAGGCATATCGCCAATAACCATGGCGTTCTTTGTTGCCCTTGAGACCATGGCTGTATGATAGAGCATCTCATCCATTGTCACAGAAAGGGTGTTTTCCTTTCCCTGAACAACCATCCCGAGGGAGTCTCCAACAAGTATTACATCAATGCCTGCCTCATCTACTATCCTTGCAAAGGCATAGTCATAGGCAGTAAGCATGGTGATCTTTCTTCCTTCAGCCTTTTTCTTCCAGAGGTCCTGTATGGTAAGCATGGATTGTATTTAATCCTTAAGATGCCTTTACTTCTTCTAAGGATTTAAATAGCTCAGCAAAAATCTTTTTTCGTGCCTGCCAGATTTCAATGCCGAGTATTTCATCCCTTTGGCCAATTTCAATAAAAATATCATCTGCGATTTCAACGGTATCCTTAACTGATCCCTCCTTAACAGGGATATAAAGGATATCCTCCTCTTTGTCATATCTGATTATATTTTTATCCATCGGCCTTTATCCTTTCTATGGTTAATAATATCACTTTTTGAAGTGTCAATCAAGGTTATAATCTTGTCCATCTCGGGTGAAAGCACTACAATTAATAGATGCCCCTTTCCTTTTCTGCTGCCATAGGCAATAATATTGCCTGTTTCTTTATCTCGGAGATATTCCTTAGAAGACCTGATGATATTTATAACCTCTTCTTCGGTAATATTTCTTTCCTGCAATTTAATCTTGCATGGAGGGTAAATTTAAACTCCATTTAGTCTTAAATCAATCCTGCCCTTTCAAGTATCACAGGGACCTTATCCTCCATGCCGATAGCCATTATGTGGACACCATCGCATATCTTTTCTTCGTATATCTGTCTTATATGCCTTGCAGTGATATTGAGCCCTGTATCAAGTGCCTTTTCCTTTCCAGCTGCCTTCAGTTCATCTATCAATTCCTGAGGCACCCTTATCCCTGGCACATTTGTATTAAGAAAATTTGCCATACCAGCACTCTTTAACACAACCAGTCCTGCAATGATCTTCACAGGATACTGCCTTGCAAATCTCATGAACTCCTTGAGCCTTTCCATGTCATAGACAGCCTGTGTCTGGAAGAATCTCGCACCAGCTTTTATCTTCTTTTCAAACTTCATTAACTGGGGCTCCAGGGGATTTGCCTCTGGTGTTACCACAGCACCGATGAAAAAATCTGTCTTGCCCTTCAGGGCATTGCCCATCATGTCCTTTCCTTCATTTAATCCAGAGACAACCCTTAAAAGTCCTACTGATTCAATGTCATAAACTGGCTTTGCATCTTTATGATCACCTGCTGAGACATGGTCTCCTGTCATGCAGAGGACATTCCTTATGCCAAGTGCATAGGCTCCAAGGAGGTCTGACTGAAGCCCTATCCTGTTACGGTCCCTGCAGGTCATCTGCAGTACTGGCTCTACACCATACTGAAGACATATCACACAGCCTGAAAGGGAATTCATCCTCATCACAGCTGACTGGTTATCTGTGATATTTATTGCATCAACCTTGCCTCTTAAAAGTTCAATGTGATGGACCATCTCTGAGATATCAGTGCCCTTTGGTGGACCTGCCTCTGCTGTTATTACGAATTTTCCTGACTCAAGCTTCTCCCTGAATGTCATACTGCCTCCTCTTATTTCTTTGTCTTTTCTTTCTTCTCATACTGTCTTCTTGGCTTCTGGGATTGAGACCACTCCTTTGGCTCCATCATGAGGTTCCTCAATTCATCAAGTTTATTTAATCTCTTCATCCTCTCATATATCCTTACCCAGGCACACTGAAGTTCAGGACTCACCTCGCAGTGCCCATCCTTCATACCACCACAGGGACCATGAAGGAGACCCTTCGGACAGGTTGTTAAAGGACATATCCCGCCTGTTTTATCAAGGATGCATTTCCCACAGAGGGAACACCTCTCATCAAACATCTGGAGCCTCGTCATGTTGCCAAGGAACATACTGTCATTTGCCGGATAAACTGGTTTGTCCTCATAGAGCTCTACAGCTGTCTGTGTGCCTGCTCCGCAGGAGAGTACTATTATGCATTCTGCTTTATCAATAGCCTCTTTAAAGGGCTTCAATTCAACCTTTGTGCCGAGCACCTGACATCCTGTCTTTGCCACAAAGGTGCCTGTGACCTCCCTGCCAAGGCTCTCTAATGCCTCCTTCATCTCCTTTAGCTCTGGCTCACCGCCTGTTCCACAGAGGGTTGCACACTCAGAGCAACCAAGAAGAAAGAAGCTCTTATAGCCCTTGATATTTTCATAGAGTTCCTGAAAGTCCTTTTTCTTTGTGATTATCATCTCATACCTCCTGCATATTTCGCTGCCTGTACTGTGTTATACATGAGCATTGCTATGGTCATCGGTCCGGCACCTCCGGGAACGGGTGTTATATAAGAGGCCCTTTCCTTTGCAGCCTCAAAATCCACATCTCCAACAATCTTTCCTTCAGGAGTTACATTTATGCCTATGTCTATTACAACTGCACCCGGTTTTATCATATCACCGGTAATGAATTTTGCCTTTCCTATGGCTACACAGAGGATATCTGCCCTGAGGCATTCTTCCTTGAGGTTTGCTGTCCTTGAATGACAGACCGTAACAGTGGCATTCTTCCTTAAGAGGAGGAGTGCAAGGGGTTTGCCAACAATTATGCTCCTTCCAACAACCACTGCATGTTTGCCAGCTGGGTCTATACCATAGGCCTCAAGCATCTTTATTACTCCAAAGGGAGTACAAGGTACAAAGGTGGGCTCATCAAGAACAAGTTTTCCAAGACTGTGAGGCCCGAAGCCATCAACATCCTTCTCTGGTGCAATCCTGTACATTACCTCTTTTTCATCAAGATGCTTTGGAAGCGGCAGCTGGACAAGTATTCCATGCACCTCTGGGTCAGCATTAAGTCTATCAATTAATTTGAGGAGTTCTTCCTGGGATGTTTGTTCAGGAAGTTTATAGCCAAAGCTTTTGATCCCTATCTCCTCACAGGTCTTTTCCTTTGAGGCCACATATTTCTTTGATGCAGGGTTTTCTCCAACAAGCACCACAGCAAGCCCTGGTGTAATACCCTTTGACTTAAGTTCAGCAATCTCTTTTTTTAATCCTTCTCTGATATCCTGTGCTACCTTTTTTCCATCAATTAACTGTGCAGTCATCTTTTACCTCCCTGATTTTATTGAATAATTAAAATAAAATGTTACATTACGTAATTAAGGTTACGGTCAGTTAAAATATTACTCAGATTTTTAGATAAGTACTTTATTATCCCTTAAGATAAAAGGCATTGTAAAGAGAGAAATTATTAAAATAATTAATCTATTAATAAGACTCAGCCTCTCTTCTTTATAAGCTCAAGCATCTCCTCACGGGTGGACTGTCTTGTCCTGAAGAGGCCCCTTACAGCAGAGGTCACTGTCCTTGCACCTGGCTTTTTAATTCCCCTCATGCTCAGGCACAGGTGCTCTGCATCTATTACAACCATTGCACCCTTTGGCTTTAATCTTTCCATAAGGAGGTCTGCAAGCTGGCTTGTGAGCCTTTCCTGAACCTGCGGTCTCTTGGCAAGGATCTCCAGTGCCTTTGCAAGCTCACTGAGACCCACTATATTGCCAGCAGGGATATAGGCAATGTGGGCAATGCCTATAAAGGGAAGGAGATGGTGTTCGCAGATGGAATAAAAGGGTATGTCTTTAAGAAGAACCATCTCATCATGGCTCTCTCCCTCTATGGGCTTAAGGATATCCTCAACAGTTCTATTAAGCCCTTCAAAAAGCTCCTCATACATCTTTGCAACCCTAACTGGTGTCTCTTTTAAACCAGGCCTTGATGGATCTTCTCCTATGCCCTCTAATATGAGCCTTACACCTTCTTCAATCTTTTTTATGTCCACAGTTTATAACCTCCCTGTCTGTTATTATCAGGTCAACCAGCTTATCATGGGGCTCAAGGGGTATCTGCTCCAAAATCTGTTCATCATAGGCAAGGGCAACTACAGAAATTGATTTTCTCAGACCTGATAAAAGTTTATCATAATAACCAGCTCCATAGCCAATGCGACCACCCCTTCTGTCAAAGACTACACCAGGGACAATGATCAGCTCAGCCTCATTTATATCCCTTAATGGTGAGTCTTCATCAGGCTCTGGTATGCCTGAGTAGCCTTTTTTTAATCGGTCAAAGGAATTTATCTCCCTTATCTCAAGCTCCTTTTTTTCTCTGTTCACTTTAGGAAGAAATACCCTCTTTCCAGCAAGTAGGCATTCCCTTATTAATCCATGGGTGTCTGGCTCTGATCTGAAAGAGGCATAAAGGAGGATAACCCCTGCTTCTTTGAACTCCTTGAGTTCAGTTAACCTTTTTTTAATCAGCTCATTCTTTTTATCTCTCAAAGAGAGCTCTATGGAGTCCCTTTTTTCAAGGATGGATGACCTGATGAGGGATTTGGAGAAGGACATTCGGGATTCCCTCAGTCTCCTGTCAAGGGTCTCTTTTATTGTCCTTATCTCCTCCACCGTATGAGGTGAATGGATATAGGGTGAAAGGCCTTTGATATCAGCCTCCATTATCTCATGGCTGAAGCCTATGAACCCTATGATCTCCATGTCCTGAATGTTTTCTTTAATAAAATCCCTGTCTGCCTCATTCCTTACCTTATTGCCCACCACAAAGACCCTCTTCACACCAAGTCCCTTAGCCATGTCCTTAACAGACATGGCTGTTTGAATGCTCCTTGAACCAGGTTCAACCACAACTATAAAGGCATCCACTCCCTCTGCAGTACCCCTTGTAAGATGCTCAATGCCAGCCTCCATGTCAACGATTACCACCTCATCCCTCTCCACGATCAGATGTTTGAGGAGCCTTCTCAGGAATACATTCTCAGGACAATAACATCCTGAGGCAGCCTCTTTTGATTTTCCTATGGTAAGAAGGATTATCCCATCAATTCTCATGCCTATCTCATCAGGTATGTCATCCACCCTTGGATTGAGCCTGAATACCCCACCCATCTGACCTGGTCTTGCACCTGTCCTTTCAGCAATAAGCTCTGTAAGTTCAGCAATGGGCCTTATCTTCTGAGCCTCCTCCTTCGGTATTCCAAGGGCACCTGCAAGATTGGCATCAGGGTCTGCATCTACAGCAATAACCCTCTTGCCCTCTTCCCTGTAAAGATAACAGAGCACAGAGCTCAATGTGGTCTTACCAACTCCACCTTTCCCTGTAATGGCTATCTTCATTGCCCTTTGATAAGTCCTTTTACTACATCAAGAAATCTTTCAATTATCCACAGGTCTTCTTTAAGGTGTTTTACCCTGACAGCAGGTCAAGGATAATCTCCTTTCTTTTTGGAAGAAGATCAAAATACCTCTTCCATGTCTCTTCTAAAAATTCTGTCCTTAAATCCTCATCCTTTGAAAAAAGGAGCATGCCCTTTGTAGCATAGTATCTGAAACCCCAGGTGGCATGATTCAGGGGTTTAATATCAAGTGGCATTATACCTGTATGCATCTCTGCTCTGGCAGCAAGCTCAAGGCAGTAGTCTAATTGCTCCTCTTCAGGTACAATAGACTCTTCAAGATAAAGGGCAATATCAATATCTCTGTAAGAGGGATCCTCTACAAAGGAGCCATGGATATAGGCAAAGATTATCTCATTTCTTGGCTCAAGATAATCCCTCAGGCCTGAGAGTATCTCTGTCTTTTTATCCATGGATTATTTTAACATTTTTAACTGTCGCCATTAATAGAGCAGTAGACCAGCAGACCAGTAGGCAATAACAGAGCAGTAGAGCAGCAGCGCAGCAGTTAATAACAGAGCAGTAGAGCAGCAGCTTAAACAGTTTGAACAGTTTGAACTGTTTGAAGAAATGTCTGCTCTACTGCTCTGCTGCTCTATTAAAAGTAACTCAGGCATTCTTGCCTGAGAAAAGTAACTCAGGCATCACAGACAAGAATGTCTGTGCTACTTTGTAAGCCACAGACAAGAATGTCTATGCTACTTTGTAAGCCACAGACAAGAATGTCTGTGCTACTGGCTCTACTGCACTGCTGGTCTGCTGGTCTAAGAAGGCTTTGAGGCATACCCCGCCATTATGGTTCGACAGGCTCACCATGACATGGTTCGACAGGCTCACCATGATGGTTCGACAGGCTCACCATGACAATGGTGTGTCACCCTGAGCTTGTCGAAGGGTGACACACACAACAGGCTCACCATGACATGGTAGGGGCAAGCCCTACCCCTACTTCACCCCGTGAACCCCGATGAAAATGCATTTCTATCAGCAAATTTAGGATTCTTTTCCCACTTGACCTTGCCCAATCAAAATGCTATGGTTAATTATGGCTTTAACAGAAGACAACCTTAAGATTACAATACATCACCTTTTATTAATCTTGATCTTTATTTTATCCTTTCATACTTCATCTCACGCTTCTTCTTTTGGAAAGGGAGAACTCATGACAGATATTGGTATAAAGTCTTCTTATATCTCAGGCTATACACTTTATCATATAAGCTATTATGAGGGAAGCTCAGGCATTGAGAGTGAGCTTGAGTTCCCCTTAAAGACCTATCTCATTGGTCCTGAAGTGGCAATTATCTATAGAGACAGCAGGGGCAAAGATAGAGCCAGGTTGAGTTTTGAGCTTCTTACAAATATTGACAATGGCTCTGGAAGACTCAAAGACTCAGACTGGCTTAGTGATGATATAGATATTGCCCTGTATGGAGTTGCCCATCCAGGCAAGGATATCTATTCTGAGTCTGATATAGAGCTTAAGGCAACGGTATTTGATATAAATATGTTTGGCAGTCTTTATAGCTCTCAAAGATTTACTGCTGGACCTTTCCTTGGCTACAGGTATCAGGATTTCAGGTTCATTGCAAGAAATGTGAATCAGATAGGTTATGGGCCTTACAGCAGTGATTATACAGGGTTTATACCTGGTGAGGCACTTCATTATGAGGTGAGATATAATTTTCTCTATGGAGGAATAAACAGTGAGTATTCATCAGGCTCCTTCAATGCAGGTCTGATGGTTGCTCTGGGCTATGTCCTTGCAGAGGACAGGGATGACCATATATTGAGATACAAGCTTGCAGAGGCAGAGACTGATGGGCTTGGTGGATTTGTGAAGGCGAATGTCAGTTATTTTTTTACCAGTAGTTTATTTTTAAAAGCAGAAGGACAATACCTGAAGTTTCATACAAAGGGCACACAGCATCAGTATTTTTACAGGGCAACCAAAGAATGTCCCTCTGGTGGATGTGATGCCTATGTCTCAGACAGGATAGATTCAGGACAGTGGAGTTTTTCCCTGTCAGTGAGTTACAGATTCAGATATCTGCCTTAGCCTTTTTAATGGTATTCTGGAGCCTTGAGTAATAAAAGTCCTGAAGTGTTTTTAATATGGATGGGTCCTTTTCGATAATCCTCTCAAGGACAGGTCTCGTGAATTCAAGGACCTCAAGCCTGTCAATTGCTGTAATGGTGGCAGTCCTTGGCCTTCCTGTAAGAAAGGCGACCTCTCCAAAGATATCTCCTTTTTCAAGTATGGCAAGCTCCACAACCTTTCCAAGGACATGGGTGCTAACCTTTGCCATGCCAGATCTTATAACATATATAGAATCTCCTGAATCTCCCTCTTCAATCACTGTTTCTCCTTTGTTGAAGGTAAGTATGTTTAAGTCTTCCATTATCCTCTTCTGTTCATCATGAGGAAGGGATTTCAGGAATTCTGGTGTTATATCAATCTCCTTGAGTTCCTCATAAGAGGTCCTGACAATCATTTCTTCAATCGATGGTGGCCTAACAGCGGGCTGCAGAGATTCAGGTCTTTCAGTAACAATCCTTTCACCTTCAATCTCCTGGCTTAAGGATACCTCACCAGGGACCGGTTTTAGCCTTCTGGTCTCTATCTCCACAAGGAGGTCCCTTGTTTTATTGATTGCCTCATGATTATCCGGGTCAAGCCTGAGGATAATCTTATAAACTGCAAGTGCCTTCTGAATAAAACCATCTCTAAGCAAAAGATAGGCTGCCTGGCTGTAGGCAGGCACAGCCTTTTCTATGTCACCAAGCTTCTGATAGGTGTCTCCTATCTTCAGGAATACCTGAGGGTTTTCAGGTTCTTTTTCCTTGATATTAAGTAATATCTCTACTGCCTTTTTCCAGTTCTGCGACCTTGTTACCTCAAAATATTGTTCCCATAAACCCATGAGATATTATACCGTAATCTGCCATTAGAAATTTATAAAAAGCCTTTAATAAAACTGGCAGTCTGCCGAAAAAGGCTTTACCTGCGACACCTTAGTGTAATACTATTAATAAGCTTACTATACATAACTAACTTCACCTTTTGGGTGAA
>CALJEL010000024.1 GCA_938074335.1 uncultured bacterium
CTGATTTTTTATTGATAGAGCAGCAGAGCCAGTAGCACAGACATTCTTGTCTGTGGCTTACAAAAGTAGCATAGACATTCTTGTCTGTGGCTTACAAAGTAGCATAGACATTCTTGTCTGTGGCTTACAAAGTAGTGCGACAGTGCGATAGTGCGACAATAAAAAAACTTGCACCTCGTAGGTGCAGTTTTTTGTGATATAGACCAGCAGAGCAGTAGAGCAGTAGCTACAACAGTGCGATAGTGCGACAGAGCTAAAGTTAGTGAATTAGTATGCAAGTGAGCTAAAGTAGTGAGTTAGTATACAAGTGAATTAGTGAATTAGGATTATCTAACTCACTAACTCACTAATTCACTAACTCACTAATTTACTAACTCCCTAACTCACTAATCCTGTGTATCTTCATAAAATTAGTCTTTCCTTCAATATAGGTTGGTGGAAGGCTTCCTGTGATGATAATGGTGTCCTGTTTTTTAACAAGGCCTTTTTTCAGCAGCTCCTTTTCTACTTCATTTATAAGCTTATCTGTTGAGTTCAACCTGCGCATGAGCAAGGGGATTACTCCGTGGTAGAGGCAGATCCTTCTGAGGACCACAGGGTCTGGTGTAAAGGCGATGATGGAAACAGGTGGTCTGAATTTGCTGAGTAGCCTTGCTGTAAAGCCAGTCTTTGTGAATGCCACGATGTATTTTATATTAATGCTACGGGATGCTGTGCAGGCTGCCTGACTGATCGCCTCAGGAAATCCGAACTCATATTGAGGTGTTGTTATCTGTGGCATGATTGATCTTTCTGTGTGGATAATTATCCTTTTCATGATCTGGACTGACTCCACTGGATACCTTCCCACTGCAGTCTCTCCTGAAAGCATGAGGGCATCTGAGCCATCAATTATGGCATTTGCCACATCGCTTGCCTCTGCCCTTGTTGGTCTTGGATGCTCCCTCATGGATTCAAGCATCTGTGTTGCTGTTATCGTAAGCCTTGCCTTTTCATTAGCCTTTTTAAGAAGCATCTTCTGCACTACCGGAACCTCTTCCGGAGGAAGCTCCACACCGAGGTCTCCGCGGGCTATCATTATGCCATCCACTTCATCAAGTATGTCCTCTATATTTCTTACTGCCTCTGGCTTTTCTATCTTTGCTATTATGGGCAGGGAGACCTTTCTTTTTTTAAGCCAGTTCTTAAGCATCAGGATGTCCTCTTCATCCCTTACAAAGGATAGTGCCACCATGTCTATGCCCTCATGGATACCGAACTCAAGGTCCTTCATGTCCTTTTCAGTGAAGGCCCTTTCCTTAAGATTGCTATGAGGAAAGTTAACACCCTTTCTGCTTCTGAGAATCCCTCCCTCCTCCACCTCTCCGATAAGGGCGCCTCTAACTTTTTCTTTTATCTTTATCTCAATAAGGCCATCATCCATCAATACCCTGTCGCCAGGCTTAAGGTCATCAAGCAGTCTATGGTAGGATATATATAATTTCTCACTGTCCCCTCTGCCAGTGCCAGGAAAAAGCCTGATCCTTGATCCCTTTTTAAGTTCAACAGAACCACCTTCAATATCACCTATCCTTAATTTTATCCCCTGAAGATCCTGAAGTATACCAGCAGGTCTATTCAGTTCCTTAGATAAATTTCTTATCTTCTTGATGGTCTCGCTGTGGAATTTATAATCCCCATGAGAAAAATTGAGCCTTACCACATCCATGCCTTCAAGTATTAATTTCCTTAGGATTTCATCAGATGATGATGCTGGCCCTATGGTGCATATTATCTTTGTCTTTCTCTGTATATCATTCATTTCTCAAATTTAACCTCGATCTTTTCTTTTTTAAATATCTCCACATGTCTCTGCCAGTCCGTACCCCTTTCTTTAAAGTCTGTTCTGTAATGGGCGCCCACACTTCCCTTCCTCTGAAGCCCTGACAGGGTTATGAGCTCTGCTACAGTGAGCATGTTCTTGAGTTCTGATTCTTCCCGTGTAAGATAATCCCATTCTGTGAATTCTTTCCATTCTTTGAGTTTATTCATTGCCTCCTCAAGGGATTTACCACACCTTATCACACCAACCTTCTGCCACATAAGGCTTTTTAGTTCAGCCCTGATGGCTCTTAATGTTTCTGTTTCCATGCTGTTGAATCTAAATTCCCTCTTCACCCCGGCCCTAACTTCAACATTTATCCTTTCCATTGCTGTAAGTCCTGTTCTTGCACCATAAACAAGGCCTTCAAGAAGGCTGTTACTGGCAAGCCTGTTTGCTCCATGGACACCTGTGCAGGCAACCTCTCCTGCTGCATAAAGACCCCTGATATTTGTCCTGCCATTAAGGTCAGTCTTTACTCCACCCATTATATAATGGGCAGCAGGACTCACAGGGATCAGGTCTTTTGTTATATCAATTCCATAGCCAAGGCATGTTGAATATATCCTCGGAAATCTTTTTTTAATAAACTCACTACCAAGATGCCTCAGGTCAAGATATACATGGGAAGCACCTGTCTTTACCATCTCAGATATTATTGCCCTTGATACAATGTCCCTTGGTGCAAGTTCTGCCGCGGAAGTATAGTTTTTCATAAAGGCCTCTCCATTGATATTTCTCAATATTGCACCCTCTCCGCGCATAGCCTCTGAAAGTAGAAAATTTGGTGCATCCTTAAGATAAAGGGCTGTTGGATGAAACTGTACAAACTCCATGTCCCTGAGTATTGCACCAGCCCTCAGGGCTATTGCCATCCCATCACCTGTTGCAACAAGGGGATTTGTGGTCCTCTCATATACCTGGCCAGCTCCACCTGTGGCGAGTATAACAGCCTTTGCATGTATCGCAATTACCCTCTGCTCTTTTAATTTCAATATATAGGCACCAGTACATTCATTGTCCTCAACAATAAGGTCAAGGGTAAAGGCATGTGGATATTTCTTTACTGTCTTAAATGTCCTGACTTTATTTAAGAGTACCCTTTCAAGTTCTTTTCCTGTTGAATCACCATGGGCATGAAGAACCCTTTTTTTTGAATGGGCAGCCTCCTGTGTGAAGGCAAGTTTTGAACCCTCTCTGTCAAATTGGGCTCCCCATTCAATGAGCTCCATTATCCTCAGAGGACCCTCTTCAACGAGTATTTTCACTGCCTCTTCATTACAGAGACCATCACCAGCCCTGAGGGTATCTTCATAATGAATGCCAACCTCATCCTCATCACTCAGGGCAACGGCAATACCACCCTGAGCATATTCAGTGGAGGACTCGGTGGGGATGTCCTTTGTAACAATCGTTACCTCTCCAAAAGGAGCCATCTCAATGGCAGCTCTCAGACCTGCCACGCCACTGCCAATTACAAGGAAGTCAGTGAATTCAATTTCCATAATAAAGAGTAAACAATTGACTCTTTGATGTCAAGCTCTTAATATGGCTCCCTATTTTGCCGATACCCTACTGGCAGGCTGCCACACCATAGTGCTACAGTGCGACAGTGCGATAGTGCGACAATAAAAAAACTTGCACCTCGTAGGTGCAGTTTTTTGTGATATAGACCAGCAGAGCAGTAGAGCAGTAGCTACAACAGTGCGATAGTGCGACAGAGCTAAAGTAGTGAATTAGTATGCAAGTGAGTTAGTGAGTTAGAAAATACTAATTCACTAAGTCACTAACTCACTAATCCCTAACTCCCTAACTCCCTAACTCCCTAACTCACTAACTCACTAACTCACTAATTCACTAATTCACTAATCCCTAACTCACTTCACCGTCAGGTGCTGTCGCTCTGTCGCACTGTCGTTCTGTCGCTCTAAAAGCTGCGCTGCTGCTCTGCTGCTCTGTTATTGCCTGTTGTCAGTCTTAAGCCGATGCCAATAAAGCAGAAATCTGTTAAAATATTTTTATGAACAAGAGGTTATGTTTATTTTTAATCGTTATTATCACTGGAGTCATACCGTTTGTTTGTTCTTATAGTTTATCTGCGCAAGAAAAAAGACCCACATCTTCTTTAAATAAGACCTATAGAGTAAAAAAGGGTGATACCCTTTACAGGATCTCAAAAAAAGCTGGCGTATCGGTGAAGGAGTTAAAAAGACTTAACAGGATAAATAATAATATTCTAAAACCAGGTCAGATATTGATTATAAGTAAGCAAAAAGAGGAATCCTCAGACCTTTCCAATCTTCCATTAGAAGAATCAGTACAACAATCAGAGGATAAAATAATCATGCAGGAAGAGCAATCACCTGATTATCCTGAAAAGAAAGAGTCTGATGTAAGAAACAGGCTTATTCAATTCGCCCTTTCATTTCTCAATACACCTTACAGAAAGGGTGGAATAACACCAGAGGGTCTTGATTGTTCAGGTCTTGTATGGATGGTCTTCAGAAATGCAGGTATAGAGATACCGAGGACTGTAAGGGAGTTATTTTTTTCTGGTAAACCTGTTGAGAGGGAAGAGATACTTATAGGAGACCTTATCTTCTTTTATACAAGAGGATCGTCTGAACCGGACCATGTGGGGATTTATATTGGAGAGGATAAATTCATCCATGCCTCAAGGAGGGCAGGTAGGGTTATAATTGCTGAACTTGATAGCCCTTATTTTCTCAAAAGATTTGCAGGGATAAGAAGATTCTTTGAATAGAGAAGCTGTAGAGTGCAGGGCTGAATATTTGCTTTCTGAGCTTTTATTGATTTAAGATTATAACAGGAATATGGGAGGAGAAAAAACTGTTTATATGGATAAAAATACAGAAAAAAAACTGAGACAGCTTAATGCCCTTATCAAAATGACCTCACTAATAAATTCCACTCTTGATACGAGAGAGATAAGGAGAAGGTCTATTGAGGCTGCTCAGGCACTTGTTAATGCAGAGGCAGGCAGCCTTCTTTTAATTGATAGTGAAAAAGGAGAACTCTTCTTTGAGGTTGCCACAGGTGAAAAGAGTGAAAAGGTTAAGGAGATAAGGCTAAAGATAGGTGAGGGAATAGCAGGATGGGTTGCTGAAAAGGGTGAGCCTGTTATTGTTGATGATGTGGAAAAGGACCCAAGATTTTTTAAGGGCGTTGATGAAAAGAGTAGATTTAAGACAAGGAGCCTGATAGGCGTGCCTGTAAAGACAAAGGATAGGACCATCGGTGTCCTTGAGGCTATAAACAAGAAAGACGGAAAATTTGATGAAGATGACCTTGAGATTCTCCAGGCCTTTGCAAATCAGGTAGCGATAGCTATAGAAAATGCCAATCTCTATAAGGAACTGAAGGAGACATTTTATGGAACCATAGAGGCCCTTGCAGAGACAATAGAAAAAAGAGACCCCTACACAGGAGGTCATACAAAGAGGGTGATGGAGTACAGCCTTGCCATAGGAAGGGAATTAGGTCTTTCAGAGTCTGAGCTTGAAGCCCTTAAGCTTGCTGCAATACTTCATGATATAGGTAAGATTGGTATCAGGGACAAGATACTTCTTAAGGAGGATAAGTTAACAGAAGAAGAGGCAATGGTAATGAATATGCATCCTAAGTATGGGGCAGAGATACTTGAGCACATAAAACAGCTCAGGGATGTAATACCGGGCATAAGGGGACATCACGAAAGATATGATGGGACAGGCTATCCGGATCATCTCAGGGGTGAAGAGATACCCCTCTTTGCAAGGATTATATCTGTTGCTGATGCCTATGATGCAATGACCACAGACAGACCCTACAGAAAGGCATTAAATAAAGAGTTTGTCTATGAAGAACTGAGAAGATCTTCTGGCAGACATTTTGATCCTGAGGTGGTGAATGCCTTTATAAAGGCTATGAATAAAGATATTGACACCCCTTAAGTTGTTCTGATAGACTGTGCATACAAGATAAAAAGAGCAATTCTTTCATAGTGAGAGATTTTTCCTATAAAGCAAATCTACCACAGGAGGTAAAATTTTAATGTTTCCTGTTCACAGGCCTAGAAGATTGAGGGCAAAGGAGTCAATAAGGAGACTTGTGAGGGAGACCCATCTCAGGGTTGATGATCTCATCTATCCCCTGTTTGTGATAGCTGGTAAGAACATAAGGAATGAGATCCCCTCTATGCCAGGATGTTATCAGGAGTCTGTTGATGTGGTTATCAAGAATGCAAAAGAGGTCTATGACCTCGGGATACCTGCTGTGATATTATTTGGCATACCTGAGCACAAGGATGAGCTTGCAAGTCATGCCTATAGTGATGAGGGTGTTATCCAGCAGGCAATAAAGGCAATAAAGGATAAGGTGCCTGAACTTTACATTATTACAGATGTCTGCCTCTGTGAATATACAAGCCATGGGCATTGTGGTATAGTAAGGGGTAATGAGATACTCAATGACCCTACCCTTGAGCTCCTTCAAAAAGAGGCTGTCTCCCATGCAAGGGCAGGTGCAGACATGGTAGCCCCTTCGGATATGATGGATGGCAGGGTGAAGGCAATAAGAGATGCCCTTGATAAAGAGGGATTCAGTCACATCCCTATTATGAGTTATGCAGCAAAGTATGCCTCTGCCTTTTATGGGCCTTTCAGAGAGGCTGCTCAATCAGCACCACAGTTTGGAGACAGGCATTCCTATCAGATGGATCCTCCTAACAGAAGGGAGGCCCTGAGAGAGGTCAGGCTTGATATTGAAGAAGGTGCTGATATCGTGATGGTAAAACCTGCCCTTTCTTATCTTGATATTATCTCGGATGTAAGGAATAATTTTGATATACCTGTTGCTGCCTATAATGTGAGTGGTGAATACAGCCTTGTGAAGGCAGCCTCAAGGATGGGATGGATTGATGAAAAAAGAATCACACTTGAGATACTTACCTCCATAAAGAGGGCAGGTGCTGACCTTATATTAACCTATCATGCAAAGGATGTGGCAAGATGGCTCCAGAAGTGAAAAGAGAAATCCTGAGCTCCTGTACCTTAGAAGAGTTTCTTTCTGAAAAATTAAAAAGGTACATCAAGGAGATGACCCGTCTTGAGAGGTCAAATCTTTATGATACAGTTATAGGAGAGGTGGAGAAGGCACTTATAAAGATTGTTGTTAATGCCACCCAGGGAAATCAGCTCAAGGCAGCAAAGGCCCTTGGTATAAGCAGAAACACCCTGAGAGAGAAGATGAGACAGTACAGGCTCGGAGATTATAAGTCAAAGACTATGATACAACGAACGAAAAAAGTAAAGAACAGATGAGATGACTCAAGGCTCTTATTAAGAGAAGTGGTATAGTGCTGACCGTCCATCTGTACTGACGCTGACGCACTATGCAGTCTGCAGTGACTCTGCTGCTCTAATCAAGAGAGGACTCAGATGGCAAGGATTGTATCCATTAATATAAGTGAAAAAAAAGGCACAAGGAAAAAACCTGTTCAAACTGCAACAATAGAGGTGGACTTTGGCATCCTTGGAGATGCCCATGCCTCTGGAGACTGGCACAGGCAGATAAGTCTCCTTGCAATTGAGAGTATAGAAAAGATGAGGCAGAAAGGACTTAATGTTAATCCTGGTGATTTTGCTGAAAATATCACAACTGAAGGGATAGAACTTTTGAGTCTTCCTGTAGGAACAAGGTTAAGGCTTGGTGATGTCCTTGCAGAGGTAAGCCAGATAGGAAAGGAATGCCATACAAGGTGTGCCATCTACAGGCAGGCAGGAGACTGTGTGATGCCCAGGGAGGGTATCTTTGTCAGGGTTCTGAGCAGCGGTATAATAAAGATCGGTGATATCATAGAGGTTGAGGATGATAAGGGTAGGAATTCTCACAATGAGTGATAAGGGTTCAAGGGGCGAAAGGATAGATGAGAGCGGCCAGATTATAATGGAGATGGTAAAACCTGTTGGTGAAGTTCTGTTATATGAGATTATACCTGATGAAAAGGAGTTAATAAAGAAGAAACTCCTAGAATATTCAGAGAGGGTTGATCTTATATTAACCACAGGTGGCACAGGTCTTTCACCAAGGGATGTGACACCAGAGGCAACACTTGAGGTAATAGAGAGAGAGATCCCTGGTATTGCTGAAGCCATGAGATATGAGGGTCTAAAAAAGACTCCAAGGGCAATGCTTTCAAGGGCAGTGGCAGGTGTCAGAGGAGGTTGCTTGATAATCAACCTTCCAGGGAGCCCGAAGGCGGTAAGGGAAAACCTTGAGGTAATCCTTCCTGTGATAGCTCATGCCATAGAAAAGATTAAGGGCGATACCTCGGAGTGTGCCTTATGAAGGAACTCTCTTTTGGCCTTGCTTTTTTTGCTGGTTTGGTTTCATTCCTTAGCCCCTGCGTGTTGCCCCTGATACCTTCTTATATATCCTATATAACTGGTTTGTCCTTTAAGGATCTTACAGAATCTTCTGAAACCTCAAAGATAAGAAAGGTCACCCTCATTAATTCCCTTCTCTTTGTTGCAGGGTTTTCCTCTATCTTCGTCCTCCTTGGAGCCTCCTCCACGACCCTTGGTAGATTATTCTTTCAGTACAGGGATGTAGTAAGGATAATAGGAGGAGTCCTGATTATAATATTCGGTCTTTTTGTAGCAGGTATTTTAAACCTTAATTTTCTTATGAGGGAAAGGAGACTTGAACTGAAGGAAAGGCCAGCAGGACTTATAGGCTCTTTTTTTATAGGTATGACCTTTGGAGCAGGCTGGACACCCTGCATCGGCCCTATCCTTGGTAGCATCCTTATATATGCCTCCACAAAAGATTCTATACTTTACGGGATGGAACTGCTGGCTGTATATTCAATCGGACTGGGCCTTCCCTTTGTAATATCAGCCCTTGCTATAAATATATTTCTCAGTTACATGAAAAGGATTCACAGATACATGAGATATGTGATGGTCCTTAGCGGACTTATACTTATAGCCTTTGGTGTGTTGCTCATTACTAATTCAATTGGTTTTATCTCTCAGTACATGCCTGATATAGGGATAAAACTTTGATGGCCTTTCTCAGGACATTTATCCCCCTCTTTGTTGCCATAGATATCTTTGCAGTGCTCGGGATGTTCCTTACACTTACAGAGGACATGACAAGGGCACAGAGAAGTTCAATTATAAGAAGCTCTGTAATTACCGCCTTTTTTGCAGGTATAACATTTCTCTTTATTGGTAGGTGGATATTCCTTCTTCTTGGTATAACTGTAGATGACTTCAGGATTGCAGGAGGGATTCTTCTACTGGTTATTGCTGTATCTGAGATAATAAAGCCTAAGGAACGTAAAGAACGTTCTCAGATGGCTGGCATAGTACCCATAGGCGTACCATTGATAGTTGGCCCTGCGGTTTTAACAACCCTTTTGATGCTTGTGGAACAATTCGGTCTTTTGATGACAGTCTTTTCATTTATAGTTAATCTTTTTATTGTGTGGCTTTCCTTCAGATGGGCTGGTAATATTGTAAGGTTTCTGGGTAAGGAGGGGATCCTTGCCTTTTCAAAGATTATGGCCCTTCTCCTTGGTGCTATAGCTGTGATGATGATCAGGATAGGAATCGTTAATCTCCTCTCTGACGGGAATCTTTAGATTTCATTATTCAAAAAATCCTTCATCTGCGAGGTTATAGCTTTTTATTTGACTCTCCTTCTTTTTGCCTGATATACTTTAGCATCAAGAGATGAGGATTTATTTAAAGCACACAAAAAGGGAGGTCTGCGGGGAAGCGAGCGTTTCCCAGCAGTTAAGATGAGCCTTGTAGGAAGACTTGAGGACCTTGCCCTCTCGGATATATTCCAGATCCTCAGTATAGGTAAAAAGACAGGCACCCTTTTAATAAGGGGAAGGAATAAGAATGCCTTTGTGGTCTTTAAAAATGGCCTTGTTGTCAGGGCAGAGTCTGATACCCTTGGAACAAATCTTGGTGAAGACCTCATGAAAGAGGGTTTTGTAAGCCAGTCAATACTTAACCTTGCCATTGAGACAAAGAGACTTCTTCCAGAGAAATCTATAGCCGATATACTCTTTGACCTTGGAGCAGTAACAAAGGAGATACTTGACAGGAGCTCAAAAAAAAGGATAGAGCGAGTGGTTTTTGACCTGATGCAGTGGCAGGATGGGGATTTTGAGTTTGAGCTTGATGTCCTCAGTCTTGATTCGGTTTCATCCTATATGGATACAGGATGGGAGGTCTCCAAGGGATTAAGCCCAGAATACCTATTGATGGAGGGTGCAAGGGTTTTTGATGAGGCTCAGGCTCATGAATATATAAGGACAGAGGAAATACTACCTGCGTCAGAAAAGGAAGAGGTGGAGTGGTTTGACAGGCCACCTGAAGAAAGAAAAGATATCTCACAACTCAGGGCATTGAGTGTGGAGCTGAGATTTCCAAGCTCTGCTTCAGAGATAACCTTACTTATATTGAGATTTGCAAGTGATATATTCCAGCGAGGCGTTCTCTTTATGGTTGATGAAGAGGAGATACTTGGATTGGGACAGTTTGGACTCGATATTGAGGCGGCTGATGAAAAGATCAGGAAGGTAAGGCTTAATATAAAGGAATCAGGTTTCCTGAGGAGCATAATCAATCAGGCAAATGTATATAAAGGTCAGCTCCAGAGGGATAGTGTTACGGAAAGATTTATAACCGTGATTGGTGGAGGATGGCCAAAGGAGGTTGCTTTTTTTCCTATCATAGCAGAGCAGAAGGTAGTTGCTATGCTCTACTGTGATAATGCTCCGGGAGGTGAACCTTTTGCACACACAGAGGGATTAGAGATATTCATTAATCAGGCAGGCCTTGCCCTTGAAAAGGCCCTGCTTGAGAGAAGGTTGAGGCAGATGCATGATGATGATTGATTCAGCTCTATTTATTTGATAGAATTACACTTATGGAGAATATACTCATAGTGGAGGATTCAGAGACCACAAGGTCCTTCATAAGGGCTGTTATCGAGGAGATAAAAGACTTTAATATTATTGAGGCGGCATCAGGATTTGAGGCCCTAAAGATACTTCCCCAGGAAAAATTCAACCTGATCATCACTGATATAAACATGCCTGATATCAATGGCCTTGAGCTTATAAGATTTGTCAAGACAAATCCTCTCTATAAGGATATACCCCTTATAATAGTCACAACAGAAAGAGGAGAGGAAGACAGGAAAAAGGGTATGAGCCTCGGTGCATCAGCTTATATAACAAAGCCCTTTAAGGCTGATGAACTGAAAGAGGCTATAAAAAAGGTATTGAATATATGAAGGCATCACGAAGAGATTTCATCCTGGAGGCAGAAGAGCTTATAGAGGAGGCAGAGAGACTGGCTATCGAGATCCAGGAGAATCTTGAAAAGGGTTTGAATCCGGACACAGTGAATGCCCTCTTCAGGCAGATTCATACATTAAAAGGACTTTCAGGATTATTCCAGCTTAAATCCATCTCAGACATGAGCCATGTCTTTGAATATCTTCTTGATGACCTGAGGCTTGGCAGGATCGATATATCTGAAGATGTGGTGGAATTTATTCTCGAGAACATAGATATACTGAAGGCCCTTATTACAAATGTTGAACAGGAAAGCCTGCCCGATGTATCTTCCTATGTCAGAGAGATCGAGGCATTCAGGTCAAGTCATTTTACAAAGCAGGAAGAGGTAAAGCTTGAAGGATTGATAGAGCAGTCCATCCTGAGTGTCCTTTCTCAATATGAGGAAAGTAGACTGAAAACCAATATAAGGGAAGGAAAGGGTGTATATTATATGGATGTGGCCTTCCCGCTCATGACCTTTGATACAGCCCTCAAGGAACTTTCCGAGAAGATAAAATCCATGGGTGAGCTTATAGCTACAATGCCTACCCAGACAGATCTTCCTCCTGATTCTATAGGTTTCAGACTTCTTTTTGCGTCACTTCATTCAAAGGAAGACCTTCTCAGTGCAGGCATAGAGGCAAGGACTATCCTGAATCCTGAAAAAACGAGGTCAGGTACAGGAAATCAGAAGTCAGAGAGCAAACCTCAGGCAGGAGAGCTCAGGCAGATAAAGGATACTGCATCAAGTACGGTTAAGGTTGATATAAACAAGCTCGATCTAATCCTTAACACAATAGGAGAGATTAGTCTTACCAGGGGCGCAATAAAGAGGGTTGCTGATGAGATGAAGGAACTTTATGGAATATCTCCACTTGTTTTTGATCTTCATAAGATATCAGCCAGTCTTGAAAAAAGGATTCATGAGCTTCAGGATGAGGTCCTTGCAATAAGGATGGTACCCCTTGCTCAGCTCTTTGGAAGGGTTAATCAGATGCTCAGGAGATATGCAAGAGAGGTAAACAAAACAGTTAGAGTTGAGATCTATGGAGAGGATACAGAGATAGATAAGTCTATATCCGACAATATTATGGAGCCACTGATGCATCTTGTCAGGAATGCTATAGACCATGGAATAGAAAGCCCTGAAGAAAGAAAGGCAAAGGGCAAGCAGGAGGAAGGCCTTATCACATTCAGGGCTTATCAGAAGGGAAATCATGTTGTAATAGAAGTGGCTGATGATGGAAGGGGAATAGACCTTGAAAAGATCAGAAAAAGGGCAATGGAGAGGGGTATCCTTTCTTCTGATAAGGTTACAAAAGAGGAGCTTATAGAGCTCATATTTACTCCTGGTTTCAGTACAAAGGAGACTGTAACAGAGATATCTGGTAGAGGTGTGGGGATGGATGTGGTGAGGGATAAGATAGCATCTATAGGTGGATTTGTGGAGGTGGAGACCTTCGAGGATAAAGGAAGTATATTCAGATTGACTATTCCCATTACACTTGCAATTATAAAATCTATCCTTGTAAGGGTTGGGAGTGAAAAATTTGCCTTTCCCCTCACCTCTGTATCAGAGACCCTGTTGATAAAGGAATCTGATATACAGAGTATAGAAAAGATGGAGGCCTATAATCTAAGGGGAACTGTCCTGCCCCTTATCAGGGTTTCTGATGCCCTTGGTATAAATTCTAATCAAAAAGAATTTTATTATGTAGTGGTGGCTGGCACAGGTGAGAGAAGGATAGGGCTTCTGGTGGATGAGCTGATAGGTCAGCAGGAGATAGTCATTAAACCCCTTGGAAGGTACCTTGAGGGTCTGAGGTGGTATGCCGGTGCTGCAGAGGTTGGAAGACATGAACTCATATTGGTCCTTGATGTGGATGCCTTCATACAGGAGGGTACCATAAGGAAGTTAAGGACAAAGGGTGCTTATTCTGAAAAGACAGCTGAGGAGTCAGGTTATGTATGAGGAGTATTACGGATTCACCAAAAAACCTTTTTCAAAAACACCTGACCCCGAATTTCTTTATTTAAGCAAGACACATGAAGAGGCACTTGCAAGGCTTCAGTATGCAGTTGAGGAGAAAGAGATAGTGCTTCTTACAGGTGAGATCGGTTCAGGAAAGACCACAATAACAAGGGCACTTATGGATTCCCTTGATGATACAAGATATAAGGTCATTCTGATCCTGAATCCAAGACTTTCACCTGTTCAGTTTTTAAAAATTATTTTAAAAAGGATGGGAGTGGAAGATATACCTTCTAATCGTCATGATCTTAACGAACTCATCTATGAAAAGCTTTTTGAACTCTATAATTCAGGTATTGTGCCTGTCTTTATAATAGATGAGGCACAGCTCATCAGTGACAAAAGGGTTTTTGAGGAGATGAGACTTCTTACAAATTTTCAGCTTGATAATGAAAATCTTCTCTCTTTACTTCTTGTTGCACAGCCTGATATAAAGAAAAAGATTGCCAATAAGATATACCTTCCTTTGAGGCAGAGGATCGGTATGTACTACCACATAGGTCCTCTAACAGAAGAGGAGGTAAAGGAATATATAAACTTCAGACTCATGAAGGCTGGCAGGACCAAGCCCCTCTTTACTGATGATGCCATAAAAAGAATTTACCTTTACTCTGGTGGTATACCGAGGGTAATAAATAATATTGCCAATGCCTCACTCCTTGAGGCAATGGGAAGAGATGCCTCCATAATAGAGCAGGATATAGTGGAGGCAGCTGCCACTGAGCTTGAGCTTACAGTGATGAAGCAGGATCACAATAGACAGCCAGAGCAGACCAGCAGGATCAGGCTGAAGGCAGGCTAAATCCTGAGGCCTGAACCTGTAAGGGAGAGTGATAGAATGGATATAGCCAGGATAAGAAAAAAAATGAAAACAAAGGCAACTGTTACTCCTTCACCAGAGACGGGGTCACCAGAAAAGAGCGATAGTGCTACAGTGCCACAGGGTGAGGATTCAGTGCAACAGACTCCTGCAGCCACACAGCCATACAGTCATAATGCAGGAAAGATGGAAGAACCATCGAGCATCAGCAAGGAACTCACTTTAAGTCCTGAAACAGTTGAGGTGCAGGTGCCTGAAACCAAGCAGGAGGTTCTCGGAGAAAAGACCTCTTTACAGGAGGTGCCTGAGATAAGCCCTGAAGGCATGGATAGTGAACGCATAGACCTCCTTGTCTTTAAACTTGCTGGTGAAGAATATAGCTTTCTCCTTGAGGATGTAAAGGAGATATTAAAAAAACAGTATATCACTCTTGTGCCACTTGCACCCTATTCAGTCCAGGGGATAACTTCCTTAAGAGGTACTGTGATACCTGTCATTGACCTTTCAAAGAAACTCCTTGGTATTCCCTCAAAAAATGACAGAAAAAGCCGGATCCTTATTATGGAGGGTAAAGAAGGAACAATCGGCTGCATGGTTGAGGAGGTGGAAGGTGTGCAGAGGTGTAGCAGGGAGCAGAAAAAAGGGATCCCTGAGAATATGACTGACAAAGAAAGGGCCTTTATTGAGGCAATATTTGTTGTTGATGATAGATTTATAACCCTTCTTAAGAAGGAGAGCATAGAATTGAAGATTTAAATCTGCAATTCTAAGGAGGCAGGATGATTAAAAGGAGCCTTGGTTATAAGATTATCATTCCAGGCATTCTAATAACAGTGCTCGGTATAGTGATTGGTTCTGCCATTATCTATTTTTATATGAGTACAAACATATACAGGGTATCCTTTGAAAGGGTAGGCACAACAGCAGAGCTCATAAAGAAAAACATAGAAAGGACAATGCTGGAGGGAAAGGCAGAGATTACAGCAAGGATCATAGATGACATGAAGTCTGTAAAGGGCATCGAGCATATAGAGGTCTTCAATCACGAAGGAAGGGTAGCCTTTCATAAGGGAGCCCTTCCAGTGGAATATGAGACAATAAAAAATCTTGAGCCAGGGAAGGTTTTAACACTCAGATTAAAAGACAGGATTGTAACCTATGCGCCCCTTGAGAACTTTCCATCCTGCCAGGCCTGTCATCCTAAGGACTTAAAGATCCTCGGTGCTGTAAAGGTCTCTCATCCCACAAGTGCTGAAGCGAACAGGTTAAAAAGACTATTAACAGTATTGATAATACTCGGTGTGGTTGCCACAGGTTCACTTGCCACTATCTTTTATATGATTCTTTTGAGGACTGTCCTCAGGCCTGTGAAGATATTGAGAAGGGCCTCAGAGGATATGGCAGAGGGAAGATTCTCCCTTGATATAAATATCAATGGTGAAGATGAGATTGCCAGTTTGAGCTCTTCCATAAGGGAGGCCCTGAGGGCAATAAGTGTAATACTCCTGAGGGTAAAGGAGGTCTCAAGGAGGGTTGCTAAGGTTGCCTCTATGGTTGAGAAGGACTCAAAAAAGACAGTGGAGGGTACACAGCTTGAGGCTGAGGCAATGCAGAATATTTCTTCCTCTGTGGAGGAGCTTAATTCTGCCATATCCGAGATCGCAGAGGGTACAGATGGACTTGCTGCATCAACAGAGGAGACCGCAGCATCTATGGAACAGATATCAACGAATATTGCCCAGATTACAGAGGGTATGCATGAGCTATCACAGGCTGTGGAGGGAGCGGCTTCCTCTCTGGAAGAACTCCTTGCCACTGTAAGGGAGATAGCAAGGAGTTCTGATGAGATGCTCAGGGCCTCTGAAGATACGATGAGCACCATCTCTGAGATATCTGCCTTTATAAGGGAGGTTGAATCCAGTGCAAAGGAATCAGCTCAGATATCAGAAAGGGTTGCTCAGGATGCCTCCACACTGGGTGTATCTGCTATTGAAAAAACAATAGAGGGAATGAACAAAATAAAATCCTCTGTTGAAAAAACAGCAGGGTATATTGAGAGGCTTACTACCAGGTCAGAAGATATAGGAAAGATATTGAATGTCATTGATGAGATCACGGAGCAGACTGCGCTCCTTGCCCTGAATGCAGCCATACTGGCTGCTCAGGCAGGAGAGCACGGAAAGGGTTTCTCCGTGGTCGCAGATGAGATAAGGGACCTTGCTGAAAGGACATCCTTCTCAACACAGGAGATTGCCTCTATTGTAAATTCAGTTATGACGGAGATGAAAGAGGCATCCCGTGCAATGAATGAGGGTCTTGAGAGTGTAGGTGAAGGGATAAGACTCGCAGTTGATGCACGGGTGACCTTCGAGAATATCCTTGAAAGCTCAAAGAAGTCCTCTGAAATGGCTTCATCAATAGAGAGGGCAACATCTGAGCAGACAAAGGCAATCAAGCTTGTTGAGAAGGCAATGGAAAGGGTGAAGGCAATGGCTGAGCAGATTGCTAAGTCCACATCTGAACAGTCAAAGGGAGCAATGATAATAATGAAGTCCATAGAGAATATAAAGGACATCTCCTTAAAGGTCACCAGGGCAACAGAGGAGCAGTCTCAGAGTACAAAACAGATATCAAAGGCGGTGGAACTTATATCAGAAAAGAGTCAGCAGATATCAAAGGCTATAAATGAACAGAAACTTGGCTCAAATCAGATAAGGAACTCACTGCTTGGTATAAGAGATCTACCTAAGGACAATAAGGTTATTGCAACGAGGATCCTGAGAACCGTTAAAGACCTCCTTAATGATACAGAGCTTATCTCAACGGAGCTTGAGAAGTTTGTCCTCATGGATCTCTCAAAGGAGATTATCTGGTTTGGTATTGTCCCTCTGGAGGCACCTGCTGAGATGTACAGGAGGTTTTCAGGTCTCGCAAGATATCTTGGCGGTTCTCTTGGCAAACCTGTTGAGCTCAGGGTCCCAGTGAATTTTGAGACCGCTGTAGAGGAGATTGGTGATGGAAAGACCCTCATAGGATTCATGACCCCATCCACCTATATAGAGGCACATGAAAGATATGGTGTTGAGGTTATAGCAAAGGCATTAAGGGATGGAAAGCCCTTCCATCATTCCGTTATAGTGACAAGACCTGACAGTGGTATAAAAAACCTGAAGGATCTGAAGGGTCGATCCTTTGCCTTCGGAAGTATACATTCCACATCAAGTCATATAGTTCCGAGGTCAATGCTCAGGAATGCCGGTATTGAACTAAAGGACCTCTCAGAATACACCTATCTTGGCCATCATGATGATGTGGCAAGGGCTGTGCTCAAAGGAGAGTTTGATGCAGGAAGTGTTATGGAATCAACTGCTCAGAGATTCAAGAGTGAGGGACTGGTGGTGATAGCCCTGTCTGAGGATATACCAGAATTTAATATATGTATAAATAAATTACTTTCTGATAAAAAAGAGGAATTGAGAGCCGCACTCCTGAGATTAAATGAGACAGAGGAGGGAAGAAATATCCTGAGGCAGATAGATCCCTCTTATACTGGTTTTACAGCTGCAGATGACACAGATTACCAGAAAATAAGGCTGATAATGAAAGACCTCGGTCTGTTGAGGTAGCTATGAAATATCTTATATTTATTCTTAAGGATGAGGAATTTGCAATAGAGGTAAACAGGGTGGTGGAGATCCTGCGACCTCAAAAGGTATTTGAAATGCCAGAGCTACCTGACTTTCTTCAGGGAGTTATAAATGTGAGAGGGATCATAATACCCGTTGTTGATATGAGAAAAAGACTCGGGCTTCCCGTTCATGATAAGTCAATGATAGTGGTGATAAATTATGGCCATGACAGGCTGGGTCTCATTGTAGATGATGTAAAAGAGATCATTGAGATAGAGGAAAAGGAGATCTCCCGGTCACCTGAACTTTTAAAAAACTTCAGGACAGATTATCTCAAGGCCTTTGCAAAAAAGGCAGATAGGGTAATCATGATCCTTAATCTTGAGACCCTTCTTAGCTCTCAGGAGATATCAAGTCTTAAGGAAGTACCGAAAAATATAGAGCAGGGAGAGTCAACCCCAAAAACAATAAAAGGAGTTTCTTGATTAGCAATGGGAATAAACCTGTCTGAACTTGAGATAGAAAAAAAGAGACTCTCCTTAGAGGCACTCAGGACAAAGCCGTCAAGAGAATCCCTTGATATCCTTATAGAGGCAATGAAGGAAGAGTCCTGGAGGTTGAGGAAGACAGCCCTTGAGATATTACTTGAGGATTATCAGCCAGAAGAATACATGGAAAGACTTATAGGTCTTCTATATCTCGGAGACAATGCCGGTGCAAGAAATACTGCAATTGAGGCGCTTACAAGACTCGGCAAAAAGGCTACCCCCTATCTTATAAAGGCCTTTGACACCGATGACAGGGATGTGAGGAAATTCATTATTGATATCCTTGGAAGTCTTGATGACAGAAGGGCGATACCCTTGATGCTCAAGGCACTTTCTGATGAGGATGACAATGTAAAGGTCACTGCTGTAGAGCATCTTGGAAGGGTAAAGGAGTCTTCGGTAACTGACGCCCTTATAGAGATATTGAAGGGTGATGATATCTGGACTGCCTATCCTGCTGCAGATGCCCTTGGAAGGATTGGTGACAGGAGGGCTATACCCTATCTTGTAGAGGCACTTTCAAAGAAGACCCTGAGGGTTCCTGTCCTTAAGTCCCTTGCAAGGTTTGCAGATCCATCAACCCTTTCATCAATTGTACCGCTTCTCAGTGATGCATCAAAGACTGTTCAGGAAGAGGCATTAAAGACCATAGTGAAGTTCTATCACAAAGGTGTTCAGCCTGATCTTATACTTAATGTCCTTAAGGACTTTTATGATGACGATACACTCTTTGATATCTGTCTTAAATATGCCTGGAGCAATAAGCATGACCTCAGGATATCAGCAATAATGCTTCTGGGGCTTCTGAAAAACGAGAGGGCACTTCAGCCACTTCTTGAGATATCACAGGAAGAGGAATATGCAGAAGATGTAAAAAAGGCACTTGTCTTCATGGGTAAGGCCAGACCGGAAAGCCTCCTTCCACTTTTTGACCTTGAAAATGCCTATTACAGGAGATTCATTGCCAGTGTGGCTGGTGAGGTGGGTTCCGGTCTTTACAGTTCAAAACTTATAGATTATCTCAGCGATGAGGATGGCCATGTGAGGGCAATGGCAGCAAGGTCGCTTTCAATGATAGGTGACACAAGGGCAGTACCATATATTAAAAGACTTCTTCAGGATCCCTATGAAGATGTTCAGGAGGCAGCCTGTGAGGCACTTTCTATACTGAAAGAGGGCATTGAGATAAATGAAGTCCTTTCATGGCTTGGGGCTTATGACACAAGCCTCAGAAGAAATGCGGCACGCCTCCTCGGTCTTCTCAAGATAGGTTCTGCCATACATGAGCTTGGTTTTACTATTAAGGACAGTGATGCCTCTGTAAGGAGGGCTGCTGTGGAGGCCTTAAGGAGGATAGGTTCTGAAGAGGCAAAGAGATATTTAAGCATGGCCCTTACAGATGAGATAAGGGATATAAGGGTTGCAGCAATATACAGTCTTGGAAGCATAGGCGGGCCTGATATATCCGAACTCATGAGATCCCTGCTCCATGACAGGGATGATTTTATAAAGGTCGCAGCCATAAAGGTCCTTGGAAGGCTTAAAGACCCATCCACCCTCAATGACCTTATATCAATGCTTGAAGAGCCAAATGGTTTTGTAAGGACATCAGCAATAGAATCACTCAGTGTCTTTAAAGATACAGCGGCACATGAAGCGATAATCAGGATGCTCGATGACAGCGACATGGAGATAAAGAGGACCGCTATAGAGGCACTCTCAGGTTATGAGCCTGCACACAGGAGACTTCTTCAGTTTCTAAAAAGTGAAGAATGGATATTAAGGATGGCTGCGGTGAAGGCACTGGGAAGGTCAGAAGATCCATTAATAAGGGCTGAGCTTGAGAGTCTTTTCGATAAAGAAGAGGACCCCTCCATAAAGAATATGCTCACGGAGATACTGCATGTTAAAAGGACCTGAACCCTCTCAAGCCAATTCCTCACAGACTGCTCATTCCGGGTTATTTGAACCAAAGATCATACCCATGTCTGATGAGACCTTCAGGCTGATCAGGGATCTTATCAGAAATTACTGTGGGATATATTTTGATGATTCATCAAAATACCTTCTTGAGAGGAGGCTCTCAAGAAGAGTTGCACTTCTCAATCTCAATGATTTCAGGGATTATTACAGGTTTCTCCTCTATGACTCCAGGAAAGAGGAAGAGCTTTCAGCCATAATGGATGTTCTTACAGTAAATGAGACATACTTCTTCAGGGAACCAAATCTCCTCAGGGCATTCAGTGAGGAGATACTTCCTGAGCTCAGAGAAAAAAATCAGACTTCCAGAAGACTCAGGATATGGTCTGGAGGCTGTTCAACAGGAGAAGAACCCTATACCATAGCAATGCTTTTGCTGGAGGACGGGAGATTCTTTGGCTGGGACATCCAGATCACAGGTAGTGATATAAGTCAGAGGGTCCTGCAGGTTGCAAGAAGGGGTGTTTATGGTAAAAATTCTTTCAGACAGACCGATAATTATTATATAAGGAAATATTTTAAGGAAGAAGGCGAGGGTCTCTGGAGGATCAAGGATTCTGTCAGGGAACTTGTAAGTTTCAGTTATCTCAATCTCCTTGATCCCTTCAGGACTAAATTAATAGAAACCATGGATGTTATATTCTGCAGGAATGTCCTTATATATTTTGATATGGAGTCAAGGAAAAAGGTAATAGATATGTTTTATAATAAATTGCGGAATGGAGGGTATCTTTTACTGGGACATGCCGAGTCCCTTCTTAATATATCCAGCTCCTTTGTATTAGTGCATTTAAAAAACGATGTAGTTTACAGGAAAATCTTACCTGAGTGAGGTCCCTGAGTATGGACAGGATAAGGGTTCTTGTTGTTGATGATTCAGCCTTTAGCAGACAGACTATCAAGAAGATGCTTGAATCAGAGGAGGGCATTGAGGTTGCTGGCATTGCAACTGATGGTATTGATGCTATCGCAAAAACCCTGAAACTCAAACCAGACCTTATAACACTTGACCTGGAGATGCCTGAGATGGATGGGTTTGCCTTTCTGAGATACCTGATGAAGGAACGGCCAACACCCGTGATAGTAGTAAGTTCCTATTCAGATTCAATGACTGTCTTCAGGGCACTTGAGGCTGGTGCTGTTGATTTCATAGCAAAGCCTACTCCAAGGGCATCTCAGGAACTGAATAATATTAAAAATGATCTGATTGCAAAGGTAAAATCAGTAAGGCAGATGAGTCTTGAAAGATTGAAAAAGAATCTCAGCCTTCTTGAAAGACAGACAGAGGTAACTTCACAGGAGGCAGGGATAATCACTGAAAGGCATAAAATAGAAGTAGTGGGTATAGCCTCTTCTACAGGAGGACCTCAGGCATTGCAGCTCATACTTACAAAGATACCAGAGGGCTTTCAGCCTCCAATCCTTGTGAGCCAGCATATGCCAAGGGGTTTCACAGCCTCTCTTGCGGAAAGACTTAATAAACTTTCAAAGATTACAGTCAAGGAGGCAGAGCACGGAGAAACCCTAAGACAGTCCACTGCCTATATATGTCCCGGAGGCAAGCATATGGTTTTAAAGAGAAGGGCTAATAATATTATAATAGACCTTGAAGAGGCCACAAGGGAAGACAGGTACATCCCGTCAGCTGACAGGATGTTTTCTTCCATTGCAGAGCACTACAGGGCCCATAGCATGGGAGTTGTAATTACAGGTATGGGGAATGATGGCAAAAAGGGTCTCCTTGAGATTAAATCAAAGGGTGGTTATACTATAGCAGAGTCTGAGGAGACCGCGGTGGTTTTTGGTATGCCTCAGGAGGCTATAAAGGCAGGTGCGGTAACAAGGGTACTTCCCCTGTATGAGATACCCTATGAGATAATAAAGATAGCCGGTAATAGAGGTGAATAGATTTACAGGAGAGGACAATGGAGAAAGAACTAAATGCAGTAAAGAAGGCTGAGGAGTTTATTCAACTCTTCAAAAAGGGTGAGGAGTTCACAAAGGAGCTTCTCAAGGAAAATGAAAGGCTTCGTTACAGGATAGCTCAGCTCGAGGAGGCACTGGCAAGGTCAGGTGATGAGGCAAGGATAAAACTTTATGAAGAAAGGATAGCTGCCCTTGAGGAGGAGCTTAATTCCCTTAAGGAGAGATATGCAAGGGTGGAGGCAGAGAACAAGGACTTTGCAGAAAAATATGTTGAGATTGAACAGGAGAATAATAACCTTGCAAACCTTTATGTAGCAAGTTATCAGCTCCATTCTACCCTTGATTTTGATGAGGTGCTCAAGATTGTCCTTGAGATTATAATCAATCTTATAGGTGCTGAGAAATTTGCTATCTTCCTTATAAATGAAAAGACAAACGAGATCGAACCTGTGGCAGCAGAAGGCGTGAGTCTCTATGAACTACCGAGATTTAACTTTGGTGAAGGGATTATCGGTAAGGTTGCAAAGGAAGGAGAGAGTTATTTTGCTTCAGACATATCCAGACAGGAAGAATTTAATGCCTCAAGACCCATTGTATGTATTCCGCTGAAGATCAAAGAACATGTGATAGGTATAATAGTGATTTACTCGCTACTCGTTCAGAAAAAGGAGTTTACAAATGTTGATTATGAGCTTTTCAATCTCCTTGCAGGACATGCTGCTACAGCAATATTTTCTTCAAAGCTTTATACCCAGTCTGAAAGAAAGCTTACGACAATACAGAGCTTTCTGGAACTCTTAAAGGAAAAGCCCAGGAGGTAATCTATGCCCACAATACTTGTGGTAGAGGACTCACCCACTATGAGACAGCTTATAAGCTTTGCTATGAAGAGGGTTCAGAACTCAAGGGTGATAGAGGCAACAGATGGAGTGGATGCCCTGAAAAAACTTTCCCAGGAAAAGGTAGACCTTATCCTTGCTGATATAAATATGCCTGTTATGGATGGTCTGAAGCTTTTAAGTCTTTTAAAGAGCAATCCCTCTTATAAAGATATCCCTGTCATTATGATTACCACAGAAGGAGCAGAGGAGGACAGGAAAAAGGCCCTTTCCATAGGTGCAAATGCCTATCTTACAAAACCCATACAGACACAGGAACTCATAAAACTGGTAAATGAGTTTGTCAATAAATAACTTGAGTCCTATTTACCGAATCATAAGATTCGGGATTCCTGAGCCTCTTTGGGGTGGTTAATAATTTTAAAGGGAGGTTATTTATGAAGAGATGGATGGTCTTGACAATTGTCTTTTATTTAATTGCGTTCAGCCTCGGAGCTTATGCCCAGATGGCTGAATCAGGTTTTGCTATTGAGAGGCTTGTTATTGCAGGTGGTGTGGAAAGCAGGGAGCCCGTAGATGTAAGGGATACCTTTCCATCCACAACAGAAAAGGTTTATTGCTTTATTGAGGCAAGAGATATCAAGGAAGATACAAATATTACAGTTGCCTGGTCAAATAATGGTAAGGAGGTCTTAAGGACATCCCTTCCCCTTAAAAAGGGTTTCAGGTGGAGGACCTATGCTGACAAGAGGCTTTATGGCATGAAGGGAGAGTGGAAGGTTGATGTACTTGATGGATCTGGCAATCCTGTAAAATCCATAACATTCAAGGTTGAATAATCTTCGTGGAGATGAGGACCACTCCTCTTAAGGCAAAGATACTTCTTGTGGAGGACGACAGGGTTCAGGCACAGTTTGTAAGGGAATTTCTTGAGAGAAAAGGGTATGAGGTAGTATGGGTAGAAAATGGTGCATCTGCCATTAAAATGGCAAAGACAGTTCCTGTTGACCTCATACTCCTTGACCTCATACTTCCTGATATAAGCGGTCATGAGGTCTGCAGATGGCTGAGGCTCAATCAGGACACAAAGGGTATTCCCATAATCATGCTCACCGTAAAGACCAATATCACTGATAAGATTGCTGGCCTTGAGGCTGGTGCTGATGATTATCTTGCAAAGCCCTTTGATGAAGCAGAGCTGAATGCAAGGATCTATGCCTCCCTGAGGACAAAGGCACTTCAGGATGAACTCAAGGAGAGGAACAGACAGCTTGAGGACCTCCTTCACAGACTTGAGATCATGGCCATTACAGATCATCTAACAGAGATATATAACAGGAGGCATTTTGAAGAGACATTGAAAAGGGAGTTTGCAAGGGCTTTAAGATATAACCTTAACCTTTCCTGTCTCATGTGTGATATTGACCATTTTAAAAGAATAAATGATACCTATGGTCATGCTGCCGGAGATTCTGTCCTCAAAGAGGTTGCAAGACTGATACATTCTTCTTTACGAGAAATAGATATGGTGGGTAGATGGGGTGGTGAAGAATTTATAGTCCTTCTCACCCAGGCAAAAAAGGCTGATGCAAAGAAGGTTGCCGAGAGGATCCTTCTGAGTATTTCAGCTCACAAATTTCAGGGCCTTCCTGAAAATGAAAAGATCACTGTAAGCATTGGTGTTGCCTCAGCCCTTGAGGATGCAGATATTGATAACTGGGAAAAACTCATAAAGGCTGCGGATGAGGCACTCTACAGGGCAAAGAGGAATGGTCGCAACAGGGTTGAGTTATCTGAGTCTTAAGTTCACTTGCTAAACATTACGATATGGCACTATAAGCCCTGAGCTGGCCACAGGCAGCAAGTATGTCCTCACCTTTTGATTTCCTTATAAGGGCCGTAAGATGGCTTTCTGTGAGTATCTTCTGAAATCTGAGGATCCTTTCCTCAGCAGGTCTCTTAAATTCCAGACCATCCGCGGGATTAAAGGGTATGAGATTTACCTTCGAGGGGATACCTTTAAGGAGTTTCATAAGTCTTCTGGCATCTTCATCTGTGTCATTTATGCCTTCAAGCATCACATATTCAAAGGTTATACGCCTTCTTGGAGGAAGGGGGATCTTTTTTAAGCTCGCAAAGAGGGTTTTCAATGGATAAACCTTATTTACGGGCATGAGCCTTGATCTTGTTTCATCTGTTGTGGCATTGAGGGATATAGCAAGGTTGGGAGGATTTTCAGGAAAGGACTGATACAGTTCTTCAATCTTCTCTGGTATCCCGCATGTGGAGACAGTTATCCTTCTTGGAGAAAAATGCATGAAGTCTATGAGTCTTTTTAATGCCTCAACAGTGTTTTCAAGATTCAAAAGTGGCTCGCCCATGCCCATGAATACTATATTTGTGATACCAGGATATTCCCTTTTAATAGTAATTACCTGATCCACTATCTCGTGGGCATGGAGATTTCTTTTGAGGCCCATTGTGCCCGTAAGGCAGAAGACACAGCCCATGGGGCATCCAACCTGTGAGGATATACAGAGGGTCAGTCTTTTCCCATCAGGAATAAGTACGCTCTCAATACGTTCTTTATCTTCAAGTTCAAGGAGATATTTTACGGTGGCGTCTTTTGAGATGACTCTGTCAATTATCTGGAGATTGCTTATGTAAGCCTTTTCCTTTAAACTCCTTCTCAGTTCCTTTGAAAAGACTGTTATCTCATCTATATCCCCTGCAAGTCTTTCATAAATCCACTGGATCAATTGCCTTGATCTGTAGGATGGTAGTCCAAGGGATTTAATAAAGGACTCCAATTCTGTGCCAGTTAATGCCTTGAGGTTGATCATGATTATAGGTCCAGTAAAACAACAGGCCGGTTTAGCTATCAGGTTCCCATCTGCCAGGAATGGAGATACCTTTCCTGCTCTGGTGTGAGCCTGTCTATCTTTATACCCATTGACTTCAGCTTGAGCTCAGCAACCCTTTTATCTATCTCTTCAGGCACTCTATACACCTGTGGTTTAAGCCTTCCTTTATTCTTTAAGAGATAGAGCACAGAGAGCGTCTGATTTGCAAAACTCATATCCATAACAGAGGATGGATGCCCCTCTGCTGCCGCAAGATTTATAAGCCTTCCCTCACCAAGGAGATATATCCTCTTACCATTTTTTAATGTATATTCCTCCACAAAGTCCCTCACGACCCTCTTCTTTACAGCCATCTTTTTGAGGCTTTCTATATCTATCTCTACATTAAAATGGCCTGAATTTGCCACTATGGCTCCATCCTTCATGAGCTTAAAACATCTCTCTGATATTACATTTACATCACCCGTAACTGTAACAAAGATATCTCCAAGCCTTGATGCCTCTTCCACAGGCATCACCTCAAAACCATCCATCAATGCCTCTAAGGCCCTCAGGGGATCTATCTCTGTAATGATTACCCTTGCACCCATGCCTTTTGCCCTCATGGCAACGCCTTTTCCGCACCAGCCATAACCACATACTACAAAGACAGAACCTGCTATCAGTCTGTTTGTTGCCCTTAGAATTCCATCCATGGTGCTCTGTCCTGTCCCGTAGCGATTGTCAAAGAGGTGCTTTGTATGGGCATCGTTAACAGCTACAATGGGATAGGCAAGTCTTCCTTCCTCTGCCATTGCCCTCAGTCTGATAACACCTGTGGTGGTCTCCTCTGTCCCTCCGATTATATCTTTAAGGAGTTCCCTCTTTTCCTTATGAATAGTGCTTACCAGATCAGCTCCATCATCAAGTGTGATATGGGGTTTTATAGAGAGGGCTGACCTGATATGGGAATAATAGGTCTTTTTATCTTCACCTTTTATTGCATAGACTGGTATCCTGTGATATTTGACCAGTGCAGCAGCCACATCGTCCTGTGTGCTTAGCGGGTTTGATGCACAGAGGCTGAGCTCTGCACCACCTGCCTTGAGTGTCTCCATAAGATTTGCTGTCTCTGTGGTTACATGAAGACAGGCAGCAATCCTCAGCCCCTTAAGTGGTTTATTTTTTCTGAATTCCTCTTTTATGCTCCTCAGTACAGGCATCTCCATTGATGCCCACTCTATCCTGAGCATTCCTTTTTTTGCCAGTTCTATATCCTTTATGTCTGCCTTGATCTCCATGATTATCCTTTCTTTAAGACCTCTGCCATATCTGTCTTTTCCCATGTGAAGGACTCATCATTCCTTCCGAAGTGTCCATAGGCTGCGGTCTTTTTATAAATTGGTCTTCTTAGGTTGAGTTTTTCAATTATTCCTTTAGGGGTCATATCAAAATGTTTCCTGATAAGCCCTATGATCTCCTTTGGAGGGATCTTTCCTGTACCAAAGGTATTCACATGGATGGATACAGGCTCTGGAACACCTATGGCATAGGCTATCTGTATCTCTATCCTGTCTGCGATGCCAGCAGCAACTATATTCTTTGCGATGTATCTTGCCATGTAACTTCCAGAACGGTCAACCTTTGTAGGATCTTTACCTGAAAAACATCCTCCACCATGATGTCCCACTCCTCCATAGGTATCCACTATGATCTTTCTTCCTGTGAGACCTGTATCTCCCATTGGACCACCCACAACGAACCTGCCTGTTGGATTTATGTAATACCTCACATGTTCCTCATCAAGTAGATGTGAAGGTATTACTGGCTTTATAACCTTTTCTATGATATCCTCTCTTATTTCTTTTAATGTTACATCAGGACTGTGCTGGGCTGATACAACTATTGTATCAACCCTTGCCGGGACACCGTCTTTATATTCAATGGTTACCTGTGTCTTTCCATCTGGCCTGAGATAACCAAGGATATCCTTTTTCCTTACCTCAGCCAGTCTCATGGCAAGTTTATGGGCGAGCATAATTGGCATGGGCATAAGCTCAGGTGTTTCATTGCAGGCAAAGCCGAACATCAGGCCCTGATCTCCAGCACCTCCTGTATCAACTCCCATGGCAATATCAGGTGATTGCCTGTCAATAGCGGTAATCACTGCACAGGTCTCATAGTCAAAACCATATTTTGCCCTGGTGTAGCCTATCTCCTTTACAGTCTCTCTTACTATATCAGGTATGTGGGCATATCCACTTGTTGTGATCTCACCAGCAACAAAGGCAAGACCTGTGGTGACGAGTGTCTCGCAGGCAACCCTTGCATAAGGGTCCTGTTCAAGAAGGGCATCAAGGACAGCATCAGATATCTGGTCAGCCACCTTATCGGGATGTCCTTCTGTTACGGATTCTGAAGTGAAAAAGTAATCACCTTTCATCTCAAACCTCCCTTCAGGGTTTTCAGGATTTTTATTATAACTGAAAAGAAATAAAATAGTCAGGATCTGCCAGTAACCCTCTATTTTGCCATTAGAAAACTGGCAGTCTGACTCAAAGTAGTGCTACGGTGCGATAGTGCTACAGTGCGACAACATAGTGCAGTAGACCAGTAGAGCAGTAGAGCCAGTAGCACAGACATTCTTGTCTGTGGTTTACAAAAGTAGCACAGACATTCTTGTCTGTGGCTTACAAAGTAGTGCGACAGTGCGACAGATAGAGCAGCAGAGCAGTAGAGCAGTAGTTTTTATTAAGGAATTTTTTATATTATTATTTAACTGCTGCGCTGCTGCTCTGTTGCTCTACTGCTCTAAAAAGGAGGTAGCCGCAGGCTTCAGCCTGCGATAAATGGTGGAAATACAAAAAACGCATTGAACAGGCTGGAAGCCTGTTCTACCAGCTTGCGGCTACCAGCTTTAATCTGCTGATAGAAATATATTTAATAGTGCGACCGTAAGACATAGGCACCCTTACCAAAAATGCGGTCGCTCTATCGCACTGCTCATCTCTATGTTAAAATTACTTATGGAATATATCCAGCTTTTTTTAAGCTTTCTCTGCAATCAATCCTGTCATTTCTGCTTTAACAGAGGTATACCGGACAATGTTATTATGGGTCTAAAGGAATTTAAGGAACTTAGCCAGATACTCAGGGCAAGCAGGATTAAAGAGATCGATATCCTCGGTGGAGAACCTCTTTTGCATAGAGAGATAATACCTGTTCTTGAGACTGCCTCTAATAATTTTGATTCAGTGTTTATCAGTACAAACGGGACAGATATTGATTTAATGCTGAAGCTTCAAAAGTTCTTTCCTCAAATAAAGATGGGAATCTCTTTAAATTCAAGACCAGAAAGAGAATTAAGGGAATTTATCATAAAGAACAGACCCTTTTTAAAATCTATTGGCAGTAAAGAATATTTCATCCCTGTCTGGGCTGAAGATTTTTTAAAAAGGGGTATTCCCTATTATATAATCTTCAGGGATATCCTTCATCAGGATGAGCTAAAGGACAGCATGCCCTTCTATAAATTTTTGAAAGAGATGGCCAGGTGGAGCGAGATCTATCCAGAACTCAGACCGGTCTATTGCGATGGTTTTATATCAGGGGCTGGATGGCGATGCCCCGCTGGTTCAACAAAGGTATCCATCATGCCTGATGGCTCTGTATTTCCCTGTTATCTTTTCTTCAGGTTTCCTGAATTCAGGCTTGGCAATATATTTGATTCAGGACTTGAGGAGATATTGAGAAATCCAATCCTTGATTTTTTCAGAAAAAAGACCCAAAACAACTGTGATATTGAGACCTGCCATGTAAAAGCCCTCTGTCATGGTGGATGTCCTGCAGTCAGTTATAGCCTCTACAGAGATCTCACAAGACCTGATCCAAGGTGTGAGGATGTCAGAGCTCATTGAGATAGATGGTTCTTTTGGAGAAGCTGGAGGCCAGATATTAAGGACATCTCTCAGTCTATCCTGCCTTTTAAGAAAGCCTTTGAGGATCTTCAATATAAGGAAAGGAAGGAAAAAACCAGGGCTTATGCCCCAGCATCTTACTGCAGTAAGGGTTATGCAATTAATATCCTCAGCAGAGGTTAAAGGTGATGAGATAGGTTCTACAGAGCTTTATTTTGAGCCTCAGGATATAAAACCCGGTGAGATCTTCTATGATATCGGTACCGCAGGTTCAACAATGCTGGTGCTACAGACAGTACTTCCATGCCTTGCCTTTTCCAGGGGAAAAAGTAATGTTATCCTTAAGGGTGGAACACATGTTCCCATGAGTCCCTCTTATCATTATATAGAAAGGATATTTTGCAGGTTTCTAAAAAGGATCGGGATAACCCTGAACCTTTCCATAGAGCAATATGGATTCTATCCAGAAGGTGGTGGTCATATCAGGGCAGAGATTGAGCCTGCAAAGGAGATAAGGCCGTTAACAATTCTTGAACCAGGAAGGCTTATGAAGATTGAGGGAATCTCGGCTGTGGCAAACCTTTCCCTCTCAATTGCTGAAAGGCAGAGGGAGGCTTTTTTAAAAAGCATTTCTCATCTATCAGTACCTGCTGAGATTAAATGCCATTCTCTGAGATCTCCCGGTCAGGGCACCTTTATCTTTATAGAGACTATCCATGAAGGTTCGGTTGCTGGATTTTCAAGTCTTGGCGAAAAGGGTAAAAGGGCTGAGATGGTCGGAGAAGAAGCAGCAGAGAAACTATTGAGACATTTAAAGACCTCAAAGGCCCTTGATCCAAATATGGCAGACCAGATTGTCCTTTACCTGAGCCTTACTGATCAGGTTTCAGAATTCTCAACCTCTGAGATAACAGGACATCTAATTACAAACCTGTGGGTTCTTAAAAAGTTTCTTGATATAGAGTATTCTGTTGATGGTAAAGAAGGGGAGTCAGGCGCTGTAAAGCTAAGGGGTAAAAAGTGGCAGGGTTGCTACAGCAGCCCTGCCTGAATTATTAACCTCCAACATAGCCAGATGAAAACTCTTCAGTCTTCTCAAGTAAAGGTATTGAGGAACCACTTTCCACTTCCCTGTGGTATCCGCTGAGATCAAAGGGACAGACCTTTGTAAAGATCTCCATCTTCCACTCAATTATGTTTATAATCTCACCCAGGTGTCTGACTACCGGTCTGAACCTTTCCCTTAATTCAGGGCCAAGCATATCTATCTTTTCTACAAGTAAGGAAATCCGGTTTTTCATTGTGTCAAGCTCGGCATAGAGGTCCTCACAGATTTTCCCGTAATCTATGTTTCTTGCTGTTGCCATTGTAACCTCCTTTCTGAGGTCTTAACAGGGTTAATAATATCAGCCCTAAACAGGACTGACTTCATCCACTTTATATTTTAATAATATCACCCTTTGTATCTACTGTCAAATTAAAAGTTTTTATTGATACTATCAAAACACCAAATGTATCAGGATGCCTGTTTACATTTTTTTCCCTTTAGGGTTATCCTTTTATTATGAAGATAGTGGCTGAAAACAAAAAGGCATATCATGACTATTTTATAGAAGAAACCTTTGAGGCAGGTATGGTGCTTCTGGGCACGGAGGTCAAGGCACTCAGGGAGGGAAGGGCAAATCTTAAGGATAGTTATGTTATAATAAAAAATAATGAGGCCTTTCTCCTTAATTGCCATATCGGGCCTTACAGTCATGGTAATATAACAAATCATGAGCCTCTCAGGACAAGGAAGCTCCTTCTTCATAGAAGAGAGATTGAAAGGCTGAGGGGAAAGAGCCAGCAAAGGGGATATACAATAATACCCCTTAAGATTTATTTTAAGGATAACAGGGCAAAGCTTGAGATAGGGCTTGCCAGAGGAAAAAGGCTCTTTGAAAAGCGTGAGGCCATTAAGGAAAGAGAGGCAAAGAGAGAGATTGCAAGGGCTATGGCAACAAGAAAGGCCATATAGCTTTTATCCAGAAAACAAAGGTGGAAGAGGGTATGACCACTCAAAATATTTAAGGAGCGGCAGGCAAGGGGCAATTTATGAATTACCCTTGCTATTAAACCCTGTAACAGGATATTGCTTGCAATACCCCTGCGCTGTAAAACCTGACGAGCAGGCACATCCAAGGGGGCGAATGGATTCGACAGGGGTTATCGAGGCTCAGGTGGCATGTCGTGGCCCCATCACCACGTAAAAAGATGGGAAATAACAGACGCCAACAACGAACTGGCACTCGCTGCTTAATTAAAAGCAGCACATCACCCTGAGATCGCCTGTGTCTCAGAAGTGATGTCAGCTTAGCAGGCTGGCCAGATCTGAGAATCCCGTGGGATCTGGTGAGACCTTACGGGATGTAGGCCTGAGGGTGCCTGCCTGCAGGCAAACCCCTGAGCCGAAAATTAAATATGCAGGCTAAGCATGTAGATGCCTGAGTGTAGGACTTCTGGACGCGGGTTCGATTCCCGCCGCCTCCACCAAAAGAATCTGGACCACAAAGATATGAAGGACAGGGCAATAGGTATATTTGACTCGGGTGTGGGAGGCCTTACGGTGTTTAAAGAGATCAAAAGGCTACTTCCAGAAGAAGATATTATTTATCTTGGAGATACTGCAAGGGTTCCCTACGGGATAAGGTCAAAGGAGACCGTTACCAGATACTCTATTGAGAATACAGAGTTTCTTCTATCCCGTGGAATAAAGCTTCTTGTTATTGCCTGTAATACTGCTTCATCCCTCAGTCTTGAAGAAATAAGAAGCAGGACTTCAGTGCCGGTTGTAGGTGTTATAGAACCAGGTGCAAAGGCTGCTGTTAAGAGTACAAGAAATAAAAAGATCGGTATTATTGGAACAGAAGCCACGGTACGAAGTATGGCCTATCCTGAAACAATTAAATCAATGGATAATACTGTTCAGGTCTTTTCAAAGGCCTGTCCGCTTTTTGTGCCCCTTGTAGAGGAGGGTTGGTTCACAGGTGAAGTGGCAAGGCTTGTGGCAGAAACCTATCTTGGAGAATTAAAGGATAAAGGGATAGATACACTGATTCTTGGTTGCACCCATTATCCATTGCTTAAAGGAGTTATATCAGATGTCATGGGAAAAAGTATCACACTTGTAGATTCAGCACAGGAGACAGCAAAGATTGTAAAGGATAAGCTGGAGGAACTTAACCTTAAAAATAATTCAGTAAAGGCTTCCTATACCTTTTATGTAACAGACTCACCGGAAAGGTTTATCAAGGTAGGAGAGAAGTTTCTTGGTGAAAAGATAGATAATATTGAAAAAATTACTCTCATGGAGGTTCTTAGATGAGGCCTGATGGAAGGAAGAATGACGAGCTGAGACCTGTGAAGATAATAAGGGGTTTTATAAAAAATGCTGAGGGTTCTGCACTGATTGAGCTTGGAAATACAAGGGTGATCTGCACAGCCTCTGTTGAGGATAAGGTGCCTCCTTTTTTAAAGGATCAGAAAAAGGGGTGGCTTACTGCAGAGTATTCCATGCTTCCCCGTTCCACTCCTACAAGGACGATAAGGGAATCCACACTGGGCAGGATCGGAGGAAGGACCCACGAGATTCAGAGACTGATTGGAAGGGCATTGAGGGCCGTGATTGACCTTGATACCATTGGTGAGAGGACCATATGGATTGACTGTGATGTTATACAGGCTGATGGTGGCACAAGGACAGCCTCCATAACAGGTGCCTATATAGCCCTTGTAGATGCCGTAAGATTTATGATAAAAAATGGTGTTATTGAAAAAAATCCTATCAGGGATTATCTTGCAGCAGTGAGCGTTGGCATGGTGAATGGTTCACCAAGGCTTGACCTCTGTTATGAAGAGGATTCAGTTGCAGAGGTGGACATGAATGTGGTTATGACAGGAAGTGGAGAGTTTGTGGAGGTGCAGGGTACTGCAGAGGGGAAGCCCTTTAAAAAGGAGATCCTTAACAGTCTTCTTAAACTCGCTGAATCAGGCATTTTAAAATTGATTAATCTTCAGAAAGAACTCCTTGAAGAGGAGACCTATAGCTTTTAAAAATCTTAAATGTTAAAATAATATGATGAAAAGTTTAACAGTATGGCTATTGATAATCCTCACGATGCTCCTTCTCTTTAACATCGTGAGCACACCAGAAAGGCTTGAGTCAGAGATATCCTTCTCAGACTTCCTTGCCAAGGTTCAGGCATCACAGGTTGAAGAGGTGGTTATAAGGGGCAATAATATCTCAGGAAAACTCAGGGATGGCTCAAAATTCAAGACCTACAGCCCGGACTATCCTGACCTTGTTAAAGAACTTCAGGCTCGCTCGGTAAAGATAATTGCCAAACCACCGGAGCAAACTCCCTGGTATGTGAATGCCTTCTATGCCTTTGGCCCGATACTCCTTTTAATAATGGTATGGGTCTTTTTCATGAGGCAGATGCAGATGGGTGGAAACAGGGCAATGAGTTTTGGAAAGGCAAGGGTAAGACTTATATCTGATAAATCAGTAAAGGTTACCTTCAATGATGTGGCAGGCATTGATGAGGCAAAGCAGGAAGTGCAGGAGATAATAGACTTTCTTAAAGACCCCCAGAAGTTTTCAAAACTCGGCGGAAAGATTCCGAAGGGTGTTCTTCTGGTTGGACCACCTGGTACAGGAAAGACCCTTCTTGCAAAGGCTATTGCTGGTGAGGCTGGTGTGCCTTTCTTTTCCATATCTGGTTCTGATTTTGTTGAGATGTTTGTAGGTGTTGGTGCCTCAAGGGTGAGAGACCTCTTTGACCAGGCAAAGAAAAACGCACCCTGTCTTGTATTTATTGATGAGATAGATGCAGTTGGAAGGCATAGAGGTGCTGGACTTGGAGGTGGCCATGATGAGAGGGAGCAGACCCTCAATCAGCTCCTTGTGGAGATGGATGGATTTGAGCCCAATGAAGGTGTGATAATCATCGCAGCCACAAACAGGCCAGATGTCCTTGATCCTGCACTTCTGAGACCTGGCAGATTTGATCGTCAGATTGTTGTTCCACAGCCTGATGTGAAAGGAAGGCTTGAGATACTCAAGGTTCATACAAGGAACATACCACTCGCCCCTGATGTAAATCTTGAGATAATTGCAAGAGGAACACCTGGTTTTTCAGGTGCTGACCTTGCAAATCTTGTGAATGAGGCAGCACTCCTTGCAGCAAGGAAATCAAAGGCTACGGTTGATATGGAGGACTTTGAGGCAGCAAAGGACAAGGTCCTTATGGGTGTTGAAAGAAGAAGCATGATTATCAGTGAGGAAGAAAAGAGAAATACTGCCTACCATGAAGGTGGACATGCCCTTGTTGCAAAACTCACACCTGGAACAGATCCAATTCATAAAGTAAGCATAATCCCTCGAGGAAGGGCACTTGGTGTAACACAGCAATTACCAATGGATGATAGATACACCTATTCAAAAGATTATCTACTCAAGACGATCTCTGTTCTTCTTGGTGGAAGGGCTGCTGAGGAGATAGCCCTTGGACATATGACCACAGGTGCAGGAAATGACCTTGAGCGTGCCACAGAGCTTGCAAGAAAGATGGTTACCCAGTGGGGCATGTCAGAGAGGCTTGGACCACTCACATTTGGTAAGCGGGAGGAACAGATATTTCTTGGCAAGGAACTTGCCAAACACAAGGACTATTCTGAAAAGACTGCTGAGGAGATAGATACAGAGGTAAAGAGGATCGTTACAGAGCAGTACGAATATTCAAAAGACCTTATAAAAAAGAATCGTGGGTTACTGGATGCCCTTGTAAACCTGCTCCTTGAAAAAGAGACTGTGGATGGTGCAGAGATAGATAGACTCATAGAATCCTACAGGGCTCAGGTACTCCAGCCAGCATAATCAGAGGTTGGTTTGAGGCTCACATGGAGAGATTTTGATCTTGACCTTTCCTCAAAGACCCATATAATGGGAATCCTCAATGTAACACCCGATTCCTTTTCTGATGGCGGTTTATTTTATGAACCAGAAAGGGCAGTAGAACATGGCCTGAGGATGATAGAAGATGGAGCAGATATAATTGATATCGGCGGTGAATCCACAAGGCCTGGCTCAGAGCCTGTTTCAGAAGATGAGGAGATTAAAAGGGTTATACCTGTAATCAGGAAACTTTCTGTTCAGTGCAAGGTTCCCATTTCCATAGATACATATAAATCAAAGGTTGCCAGAGCTGCTATTGATGCAGGTGCCTCAATTGTAAATGACATAAGTGGATTAAGATTTGATCCAGAGATGAAAAAGATAGTGGCAAAAAACAGGCTACCTGTTGTCATTATGCACATTAAAGGCACACCAAAGACCATGCAATTGAATCCTGTCTATGAGGCACTCATACCGGAGATAATGGATTATTTAAGAGAGGGCATAATGATTGCCCGTGAGGCTGGTGTACCTGAAGACCTGATAATCATAGACCCTGGAATAGGATTTGGAAAGACCTTTGACCACAACCTTGAGATCATAAAAAACCTCAGGGAGTTTACCTATCTTGAAAAACCAGTCTTAATAGGACCATCAAGAAAGGCCTTCATAGGAAAGATACTTGGAGATGTCCCGCCTGGGATGCGGCTTGAGGGAACACTTGCCGCAGTGGCAATTGCTGCTTACAATGGAGCAAACATAGTCCGTGTTCACGATGTCCGTGAGGCGGTAAAGGTCCTTAAGGTGGTAGATGCAATAAAGAGGGAGAGGATCTCTATCTGAAATTGGAAGTCCAGATCGCTTAGAAGAGGAAGAGAGCGAAAAAGATAAAAAGGGGCAAAAAGAAAGACAAGAAGGATTATTTCATAACCGAGATCAATCTTGAGATTGAAGCTGAGATGAATGATGCCTTTGCTTTGCTTAGGGCAGGAGATATTCATGGAGCTGAAGCTATTATTAATAAACTTTTAGCGAAATATCCTAATTATCATACAGTCCAGCACGGAATGGGTCTTATTCATGCCTTTAAAGAGAGGTATGATGAGGCAATAAGTTATTTTAAAAGGGCATTAAAGATCTTTCCGTATTATATAGAGGCTCAATTTAATTTAGCAGTGGCATATCAAAAAAAAAACTTGATGTTACCAATGCCATAAGGGCCTATCAGAAAGTTGTGGAGATTGGTGGCGATAATGAATTAACAAGACATGCCAGAGATCTTCTTAGAGGGATTGAAGAGACCGTGAGAAAGAGTTATGGTGTTGGATTAAATGAATATCTTAGATGTGCTGATATCTTCAATGAGGCTGTTGAATATATGCAGAGGGGAAACTGGAAGAAGGCTATAGCAGGTTTTAAAGATTGTCTGAAGATAGTAAATACTCACTATCAGTCTTATGGAAATATGGGGCTCTGTTACATGAAATTAGGTCAGAGAGAAGAGGCTCTCTCAGCATTCAACAAGGCAATTGAAATTAAACCTGATTATGAGATAGCTATTGTTAATCGTGCTTTACTTGGGTCTGGCGTAGAGATTCATGATATCCTAATAGAGATCGTTAGTTACACCACAGATTATGAAATGAAAAAGAAGTCTTATATTGCCGAAACAGTGGAGAGTATATTTAGCCAGTTCTCAGAAGGATCGACCAATAATGTGCAGGACTCTCCTTAAATAAATTCCCTAAACTGCCGATAGGAATGGCGGGTGATGCCCGTATTTTGGGGTTCAGAGGGTGAAGCTTGTCTTCAGTCCGTGCTCTAAAGGCAATACTAAACCCCACAAAATCTAATGATTTTCTGGGGACCCCGCTTGCGATACCTTAATAGAGCAGTAGAGCAACATAGCAGCAGCGCAGCAGCTTTTAGAGCGACAGAACGACAGTGCGACAGAGCGACAGCTTTGTAAGCCACAGACAAGAATGTCTGTGCTACTGGCTCTGCTGCTCTATCATGGCGACTCCTCCTTAAGTTTAGTTTAATTATTTATTCCATCGTTAAAAAATCAACCCTCCCTCAAGCCCTTGGCTTTGCCAGTATCTCAAGGACCTTAAGGTCAAGGAATCTCTTGGAGGTGGCAGACCTTATTACCATCACGGTATCTGCTCCATAACCAGTGCCTGCTATTGCGAGGACTTCTTCTCCTTCAGGTATAAGACCCGCATCAGCAGCCATCATCACGCATTCTATGCAAACTTTAGGACCCTCACCAAATCTCCTTAAGGACTGGGCAACTATATGGGTAGGGTAGAGACCATGGAATTTCTGGCTGAAGGCTGTTTCAAGACTATGGGTTATCATTGTGCCTGTGAAGACCTTTGCACCATTGTCAATGAGCTTCTTTCTTGTGTCCTCGGGCATCTCCTGTGTGTTTGGGGATTTAAATCCAGCAGAATGGGTTACCACAACAAGATTTACACCCAGTCCCTTTAATGCCTCTGAAAACATGAGGCCTGTCTCACCCGTTGTTGAGGCAACAATGATGTGTTTATATCTCTGCTCCTTAATTGCCTGGAAGGTTATCTCAAGACATTTTCCTGTATTTTCTTTGCCAGGTTTTTCAAAATAGGTAACCAGCCTCTGCATGTGGGACCTCCTTTAAATTAATTTTTTGCCTTCTGCTTGAGTTTTTTGAGTATCTTTAATGCATCATCAGGTTTTATGTTGTTTAAATCAATGTTTCTGAGCTCTGCTATTACAGGATGGAATGCTCCACCAAAGAGGTCAAGCTGAGGGATTTCCTCTGGTGGTGTGCCTGCAAATCGTGGAAGGCCTGCCTCATCAAGCTCTGTTTTTTCAAGATTGGAAAGTATCTCTTTTGCCCTTTCGAGTACCGCAGGTGGAAGTCCGGCAAGCCTTGCCACCTGTATTCCGTAGCTTTTGTCAGCAGGGCCTTCATCTATCTTTCTTAAGAATATAATCTCTTCTCCCCATTCCTTGACAGCAATATTATAATTCTTCACACCCTCTACAGTGAGGCTGAGTTCTGTAAGCTCATGATAATGGGTTGCAAAGAGTGTCCTTGCCTTTATGTTTTTTGCAATATATTCTGCCACTGCCCAGGCTATGCTTATACCGTCAAAGGTGGAGGTCCCGCGACCTATCTCATCAAGTATAATAAGTGATCTCTCCGTGGCATTGTTGAGGATATTGGCTGTCTCTATCATCTCCACCATAAATGTGGATTGTCCTCTGGAAAGGATATCAGAGGCACCAATCCTTGTAAATATCCTGTCAACCAGTCCTATCCGAGCTCTATGAGCGGGTACAAAGCTTCCCATCTGTGCCATTATTACTATGAGGGCATTCTGTCTCATGTAGGTAGATTTTCCAGCCATGTTAGGACCGGTTATTATAAGAAGCCTGTCTGTGTCTGTATTAATCAACAGGTTGTTTGGCACAAATCTTTCATCTGTCTGAATCCTTTCAATGGCAGGGTGCCTTCCATCGGTGATCTCAATGGTTGTGCTCCTGTCAATAAGAGGTCTTGAATAATTGTATCTCCGTGCAACTATTGCAAGGCTTGCAAGCATATCAAGAAGGGCTACTGCCTCTGCCAGTTCTTTTAATTGTTCAACGTAGGGCCTTAGCTCCTGAAGAACTTTCTGGAATGCCTCATATTCAAGCCTCTTGAGTTCTTCTTCAGCGCCGAGTATCCTTGCCTCATATTCTTTGAGTTTTGGTGTCACAAATCGCTCTGCATTTACAAGGGTCTGCTTTCTTTCATAGTCAGATGGGACCTGTCTCAGATTTGCCCTGGTTACCTCTATGTAATATCCAAAGACCCTGTTATAGCCAATCTTTAACGACTGGATTCCTGTCCTCTGACGCTCCTCTGCCTCCATCTGGCTTATTACCTCTTTGCTATTGAGCTGGAGGTCTCTCAGGTTATCAATCTCAGGATCAAATCCTTCTTTAATAAAACCTCCTTCTTTTATGGATGGAGGTGGGTTATCCACTATTGCCCTTTCTATAAGGCTCAGGGCGCTGTCAGGTATCTTTAATAGTGAGTTAAGATTTACTATCTCTGTTTCTTCAAATCCAGAGAGGATCTTTTTTACCTGAGGGATAATCTTTAAGGAATTTTTGAGGCCTATGAGATCCCTTGGTGTGGCTGAGCCAGTATTAAGCCTTCCTGACAGTCTTTCTATATCCTGAATCTTTCTCAGATTGTTTCTCAGGAGGTCGAGCATCTCTCCTGAATTCACCAGTGCCTCTACAATGTCGAGCCTCCTGTTGATTTCTTCTATATTGAGAAGGGGTCTTACAATTGAATTCCTCAGAAGCCTTCCACCCATTGGTGTAAGTGTTTCATCAAGGACACCAAGGAGTGTTCCTTCAAGGGATTCATCTCTGATTGATTTTAGCAGTTCAAGATTCTTTATTGTTGATGCATCCATGTAGAGAAAATCTTTTTTAAAAAGGGGGGTGATTTTTTTGAAATTCGGGGCAACCCTCTGGGTGATCTCAAGGTAGCTTATAAGTGCTCCACCCGCTGAGATGGCTGCCTCCATGCCATTAACACCGAAGCCCTCAAGGGAAGAGACCTTAAAGGTCTTAAGAAGCAGCCCGAGAGATTCCTGATAATCAAAATACCAGTCATCCAGCGGAGTGGAATAATAATTTCTCAGCAGTGTCTTGAATCTTATATCATCCTTGAGAGACACTGGATAGAGAATCTCCTTTGGCTGGTGCCTTGCTATGGAATCCTCTACCTCGCTATCTGTCTCATAGAGGATAAATTCTCCCACATGTATGTCTGCCAGGGCAATGCCTGTGATGTTTCTGTAAGGAAAAAAGGAAAGAATGTAGGAATTCTCTTTTGGCTCTTCTGGCAGGTGTGTGCCTGCCGTGATAACCCTGACTACATCTCTTTCAACAAGGCCTTTTACCTGCGAAGGATCCTCCAGTTGCTCACAGAGGGCAACCTTATAACCTGCCTTTATGAGCTTTGATATATATGTGTTTGCTGTAAAATAAGGGACACCACACATGGGGATGGGTTCTTCCTTATCCCTGTCCCTTGTGGTGAGGGCTATATGGAGGATCTTTGAGGCAATGATTGCATCTTCACCAAACATCTCATAGAAGTCACCAAGCCTGAAAAAGACAATGGCATCTCTGTATCTTTCCTTTATACTGAAATACTGTTTCATCAATGGTGTAAGTTCAGACACAGTACCTCCTGATTAGAATTCAAATCTTTTTATCCATTCTGTGCCGCAAACAGGTTGATAATCACAACGAGGGCACAGGTCTCTGGGTTCTTCAGTGACCCTGAAGGGTATCTCAGGATTTTTAATCTCCTCTATAAGTGTTCTGATCACATCAGAGAGTATTTTCATTTCTTGACTTTTTCCTTCTACGCTTAGAGGTGAATAGACTGTGTCTTCGTCAAGGGTTGACCTCCCCAGCAGTAGATAATTACCACTTATGTGTTCGATGTCTATCTTGTACCTGGTTGAATAAAGCATCATATATACCGGTATCTGCAGGCTTTTGATGGCTTCGGGCCAGGTTTCTCTTGAGTCTCTGTTAAATCTTTTGAAATTTATCTTATAATTATCACTCCTGGAGGAGATTTTATAGTCTATTATTATAAACTGATTATCTCCTTCCTTCAAAACCATGTCCAGACGGCCCCTTACCTGGACATTATTGATTGGCTCTGTTAAATCTTCTTCAATAGATATAATCTGCCTTTCTTTAAAAGACTGAGCAAAGAAGTCAAGAAATTTTATGAGTCTTTTTATTACCTGGTGTCTTAAGAGATAGAGACTTCCTGATATGTTCATGCCATATCTTTCAAAAAAGAGTTCTTTTATAATTTTCTCTATCTCCTCTTTAAGAAAGGCTCGAGCTTCCAGCATTTTCCCGGTCCTTGCTGAGAAGACTCTGCTCAGTGCCTCATGGACTATACCACCTACATCCGTCCTATCAGGGTCTGGTGTATCCTTACCCCTTTTTAAGGACAGTACATTGTTATAGTAAAACCTTATTCCACATTTCAGATATTCATCAAGTGATGTGGCAGTTAATGATAGGGTATTTAAGATCTCTAAAATTTGCTTGTTCTTTTTAATTTCTGATGGGGTCTTCGTATTTAGCCTTATGTGGTAATTTACTGTTTTTTCCCTGATCCCCTTTCCTGACCTTTCCATGTCCCAGAGCAGTCTTTCAAGAAATCTTGATCTTTCAACCCTGTCGTTCTTTATATAAAAAAGATGAACCTCCTCTGCCTGTGAAAGGAGGGTTCTAAAATAGTAATGCATCAGCCGCTCCCTGTCCCTGTAGGTGGGTATGCCAAGGGTCCTTCTTATATTGTATGGAAGTATATAATCCTCTGAGAGGTCGGGAAATACACCCTCATTGAGGTCAAGAAACAGGACCTTTTTAAATTTGATGTTCCTTGTCTCAAGAAATCCCAGTATCTGTAATCCCCTGAGAGGTGTCCCTTCAAAGGGTACGGTGGTAGAGGCAATAAGTTTTTTAAAGAAATTAAAATAGGATTCACTTTTCTCGAAAAAAAGCTTGCTGAGCTCAGAGTTAGCTGTACTTTCCAGTTCTTTTATGAAACTCTCCATGTAAGGGAGGAAGAGTGGATGAAGCCTTGCTGTGCTTTCTTTATAGATAAAAAGCAGGACATCCCTCACTTTTTCTACAAAATCTCTGATCTCTTTTATGGTGATGAATTTTCTTATTGTGCTATCATGGATCTTTTTAAACTGATTTTTTATGCTGTCCACTGTAAGACCTTCCAGTGAAGCCATGTCTTTTATGTTTTCATATATCATGTCTGATATTTGATCTTCTACCTCATCAAGCTCCACAAAGGGCATTATCTTTTTCTTTCTGGTGAGATCTTCTAATTCATGAAGGACTATTCTGTTAAGTTCACTGCTACCATTTAACTTAATGTTTTTGGTATAGGGATGAAGCATGAATTTAAGATAATTTGGCAGATATACAAGGCTGTTTTCCATGGAAATGATAGTCTCAAACAGATTGATAAAGAATCCAAAAATAGGTGTCCTGCTAAGAGGGTAACCCATGGAGATGTTAAATTCATCTTCATCAAGATGAAGGATGCCCTGTCTTATAAGGGGAAAGAGTGTTTCGGGTTGGGGTAGAACAATTACAGTCTTTTCATTTATCTCGGCTCTCTTGATTAATTCTCCTGCAATCTTTACCTCTCCATGGATATCAGGGGCAGAATAAATAGAGATGGACTGTTTTAAAACTGATTGGCCTGAGGTTACCTCTATGCCGAGGGGTTTAAGGTTTTCCTCAATACCCTTTCCCTCATGAAAGATAAGGATAAGCCTGTCATCTCCATATTGTTTAATGAGTTTTTTTATAAAAATCTTTTCTGATTCTGTAAATACAAAGAATCCCCCAATGATCAATCTTTTAAATTCATTGAGCATAGGATAATTATCCATTTCAGCTACCATTCGGTATCTTAATGCCCTTGTGGAGGATCTTCTTTTTATAAGTTCTTTATAGAAACCTTCATAGATATCAGAAAGAAATCTCAAATGGATATTTGACTTCTGAGGTATATCTATCAATGTCTCTACAGCCCTGAGTCTCTGGGCAGGTATATCTTCAATATACAACTCCTCCATAGCCCTGAAAAGCCTGCTACCAAAGGAATAAAAATTATCAAGATTTCTGAATTCTGGATGAAGTGCCCTGTGATTTTTTGACAATTCATAAAGTATGGCTATTACATCTCCCCTCTGTGCCTCATTATAATCAAAGGTCTTTGTAAAGATAAAATTTATAAACTCATCCATGGAGAATATAGCAGGTGGGAGAAAGGACCTTTCAGTCTTTTGAGCTATGAGTCTCCTCAGATAATGGCCAGGCCTTTTACCGGGAAAGACAACGAGGTTTTCTGCATAGTAAGCTTCGGTCCTCACAAGGAGAGAGGATATCCTTTCAATCATATCCTCTTCTGGTTTAATCAGTATAAGAGGGTTCATATCTCCACCTGCTCCTCTCTGTCTATATAAAATAACAGTCCCTTTACATCGCGGGAAGGATAGACCTCCCTGAGGATTTCTTTATAAAGGCTCAACTGTCTGATATGTTCCTCTTTTTCTTCTTCATCGGGATTGCCTGTCTTATAGTCAATTACTGTTATGATATCCGGGTCAATTATAACCCTGTCCATCCTGTGAAGTGCTCCGAATCTATCAGAAAACTCCTTCTCATTCTTTATGCTTCTGCGTGGTAACTGTTTGAAATAGGGATACAGGTACTCAATGGTCCTGATCACCTGAGCATGTATGGTTTCTGGAATAAATTTTATAAAGGACCTTTTGTTCAGTTTTTCAATGGTCTTGTAAATCTCCTGAGAGGAGCCTTCATGATAGTATTCTACTGTGGCAAGGATACTGTGAATGAACTCACCCCTTACCTTTTCATATATATGGATTTCCTTTTTCTCCACAGGAAATCTTTTTAAAATTGTCTGGTGTGATATCTTTAATGATTCTGCAGGCCCTTCATGAGATCTTTCCTTTATCTCCTTTACTTCCTCAGGTAAGGGTTTTCTGCCCCTTTCCTTTTCACGGAGCCTGTCAAATATATTAGAAGGGAATGAATCTCCAGACCTTTGAGTGGTGGTATCGTTATCTTCCCCACCATTTCCCTTATCCACAAGCATGACATAAAGCTCTTCCTTAGCCCTTGTAATTCCTACATAGAGGAGGTTCAGATTTGTAGTTATCTTATTTATTTCCCGGTTGTTATATATCATATTTAATTGCTCATTTTTTTGAGCAATCTCTCCTGTAAGCTTCATAAGAAAGATACCTTTCTCAGTTTCATAGGAGACAAAGGAGTCTTCTTTTCCCTTGTTGAGCTTTGAGGGGAGATAGAGGATTGTTACAGGAAACTCCAGGCCCTTTGATTTATGCAGGGTCATGAGTTTGATTGCGTCTGCATCTGCTGGAAGGCTGATATCCCATATATCTTTGTCATCTCCAGGTCCTGACATGAATTCTATAAAGTCCTTTATATTGCCAAAACCATTTTTTTCAAAGAGCCTTGCCAGCTCGAAGATCTTTAAGAATGCCGCTTCCTCATCAGGCATGCACTCATATAATCTGAAGGTTGTTTCTATCATACTCAGGAGGTCGTAAAAGGGAAGATAGCCTGAGAGCTTGAAGAGTTTTTCAAAATGGTCTTTCCATAGTTCAGGGAATTCCCTTTCAAAGGATTTATACAGGCGTGTGCCTCTGTTCTTTAGCAGGAAATGCTGGATTCTGTTATTTATATCCTCTTCGGAGAGTCCTTTTTTCATGAGGAAGTTTTTATAAATCTCTCCCTGAAGGAATACAGAAAAGGAGAAGTCATCAAGGGGAGAATCAAGGAATCTTAAGAGATGAAGTATTTCTGAGGTAACCTTCCTCTTTCTTACATCAAGGCTACTGTAGGAGATAAAAGGAAGGTCATGCTCGTTTAGCCATTCACTTAGCCTCACTACTTCTTCATTTCTAAAGGAAAGGATCGCTATATCACTGAAGCTGTAACCCCTGGACCTGAGGTCCTCTATAAGTGTGCATAGATATCCCTTTATGTTCTCTTCTTTGAGATTTTTTACCTCCACATATCCTCTATTTTGCTTTTCTGGAAGTACCCTCTGGTTGTAATCCGAAAGGCCGCTTAATCCCGCTGCATAACTGTATTTATCTATGGATGGTATAATCTCTTTAAATAGAGAATCAGCAAGGCTCAGGACCTCTCCTGAGCATCTGTAATTAATGTCCAGTTCCTTTTTTATGAGGTCTGCCTGAGGAAAGACCTTTTCAACCTCATCTTCAAGCCTTTTCATAATCCTGTAATCAGCACCCCTGAAACCATATATTGCCTGTTTTGTGTCTCCTACAATAAAGAGGCTTCCACCTGTAGAAAGGGCATTTTCTATGAGAGGGATGAGATTATTCCATTGAAGGGGTGAGGTATCCTGAAATTCATCGACCAGGAAGTGAAGGATCTTCTCCCCGAGTCTGAAATATATATCAGGTATTATGTAGGAGTTTAGATGTGAGACGAGTTTTTTATTAATATCCTCAATAAACAGGGCACCTTCTCTTAATTTTGTCTTTTCAATTTCATTGAGAAAATCGTGGAATCTTTCAATATAGGGCTGGTAGTATGTCAGGCTATAATAGCTGGCATAGCGGGATAGGAGGGACTGAAATTCCTGCCACAGGGCTCTGATTTCTGTGAGGATGTTTTGCGGGACATTATTTTGTCTTACAGGCATAGACTTAAGGCCGGTTGAGAGAAGGTCAGGGAAGTCCCTTTTTTCAATGATATTCGTAAATCTTTCATGATTAAATTTTCCATTTAAAAATTTTGGATCAACTGTATCCAGAAACCTTTTAATGTTTATCATGGAATTATAAAGTTCTTCTTCTGTGTCCCTTTTTTCTTCTACGAGTTCTTTTTTAAGGACTATTTCTTTTGTATTTGATGAAATATGTCTGTAGAGTCCTTTCCACTTTTCAAATATATCCTTATCCGGTTCCCATTTGTAGGAAGAGTTTTTTCCCTTTTCCTCAAGGAGTTCAATTAATTCTTCAAAGTCCTTAGCTCTATTAGTTCCGTCCCTGATATCACTGAGGAATAAGTCAAATGAATAGGACAGCAGTTCTTCATTGTTCATCAATATATCAAAGTCCGGGTCATAGCCAAAGTCTACTGCACAGGCCTTAAAAAGGGAGGTCATGAAGCTGTCTATTGTCTTTACCTGAAAATCAGAATAATTGTTCAGAATTTCTTCTAATAAATTTTCTGCTTTTTGGGAAAGGACCTCTTCGGTGGTTTTCCCATCTAATTTAATGTCAAGGAGGTTGGAGAATCCCCTCACTGCATCTTTATCCTTGAAATAAAGCTTCTTCAGCCAGCCCAGGATCCTCTCCTTCATCTCCTTGGCAGCATTGTTTGAAAAGGTTATGGCAAGAACATTCTGAAGTTTGTTTTGCGGTATATTTTCTGAGAGAAGAAACTGGACATACCTGCTTGTTAATGCCCTTGTCTTACCAGCACCTGCCGAGGCCTTCAGGACCATATAATGTGGAAAGGAAAGTTCGCTATCCTTTGTTAGTGCGCTCATATGATTCTCCTGTAGACCCAGACCTTTCCATCCCTTCTCTGCTCGTCAGTTCTCATTATGAGCCTTTTTTTATAAAGATTAAGAAGCCTTGTTGCTGCTGTGTTGAGTTCCAGTCTGAGTTTTTTTGAGAGCTCCTTTGCTGTAATGCCTTCTCTTTCCTTTATGAAGTCGAAGGTTTCCCTGAGATAATTATTCAGCTCACCTATGACTATCTGTCTCCCATCCCTGAGAATTGCGATGCAGGATAGGGCTTTTCTTTCAAGGGCAACCTCTATGTTTTCCTTCTGGGTCTCATCCAGTCCTTTCAAGATAATAAACCTGTTGCCGTATTCATTACTCATAAGCCTTGAGATCAATTTTGCCACGATCTCATCAGCACAGGAATAGTCGATTATTCCGATCCTTGAAAAATCAAGGGCTATGACCTCACCATCCTTTTCTTTTACAATATCCTTTTCAATACGTTCCCTTATCACCTGACCCGAATATCTTGTGACAAGGTCAGAGGAACCATTTTTAAGCTCATCCTTAAGAATCCTGTAGAGGTCGTAGGTAATCATGATTTAATCATCTGTCAAGCTCAGTAATTTTTCTGCCCTGTCCTGGGGGATCTGCTGCACATCCCTCAACTTCCTCTCAATGGTTCTTGTCTTTTTTGCTGCGTCTTCAATGGTATTGCTTGCCTCAAGGAGCTTCTTATGAGTCCTTTCAAGAAGATCACCAAATTTTGAAAATTCCATTTTAACTGCTCCAAGAAGTTCCCATATCTCTGTTGAGCGTTTCTCTATTGCAAGGGTTCTGAAACCCATCTGGAGGCTGTTCAGGAATGCCGCAAGGGTTGTTGGTCCTGTTATGGTTACCTTATAATCCCTCTGGATTGTCTCAAAGAGCTTTGGTCTTCTTAAGACCTCTGCGTAGAGCCCCTCAACAGGGAGGAACATTATTGCAAAGTCAGTGGTATTGGGAGGGTCAAGATATTTGTCCCTTATCTCCTTTGCACTGTTTTTTATCTTCAGCTCAAGCTGCCTTGCTGCCTCCTCAATCATATTATGATCTCCTGCTTCATAGGCATCTATTAATCTCTGGTAATCAGCCTCATGGAATTTTGCATCTACGGGAAGATATACAAATCTTCCACCATCATCCCTGCCAGGGAGTTTTATGGCAAATTCTACCCTGTCATTACTGCCTTTTTTGGTAGCAAAATTTTTAACATATTGCTCTGGTGTCAGTATCTGCTCAAGGAGTGCACCGAGCTGTATCTCACCCAGTATTCCCCTCGTCTTTACATTGGAAAGTACTTTTTTAAGGTCACCAACACTTGATGCAAGTGCCTGCATCTCTCCGAGGCCCTTATGAACCTGTTCGAGCCTGTCGCTAACAAGTTTGAAGGATTCACCAAGCCTTTTTTCAAGTGTTGCGTGGAGTTCTTTATCTACAATCTCCCTCATCTCAGTAAGCTTCTTCGCATTTTCCTCCTGAAGATATCTAAGCCTTTCCTCCACCGTCTCACGAAGACGTTCAAGCCTCTGCTCATTTGACTGTGTGAGGGTTTCAAGTTGTTTTGAGAATCTGTCAAGCTGGTTTGCCTGGATATCAGCAATATTTTTGAGCTGGCCTATCAGTGTTTCATTCATTGAGCGAAGTGAATTGCTCACCTCTTCCCTGAACTGGCCTGACCATGCCCTCATTTCATCTCTGTTTTGCTTCATCTCATCCTTTAAAAGGCCTTCCATCCTTTCCTGAAGGGTCTTTGAGCTGACAAGCGTGGTTTGTATATCAGAGAGCTTTTCGGAGTTTGTCTTTAGAGCCTCAAAGGGATTCTTTATCAAGAGAAATAATATCAGAAATCCTAAAAGACCAGCGATTATTATAAGAAGTATCTCTATCATCTTATGACCTCCTTTTTTAATCTCTGAAACTCTGGGTTATCCTCACATGTTTTTAACCAGTCACAGTCATAGCAGTAATTTGAATACCAGGGGGAAAATATCCATGGAATGTTTCTTTTAACCTCCTCCCATTTAAGCACAGCACCCTTTTTGATATTAAGTAATTTCAATGCAGTCTCATCCATCTCTCTAACTTCCTCATCTGCTCCTTGAGCATATTCACACCTGTCATCTTTCAGATAAGGACAGGCCTTACATATATCATCAACTCCGTTGGTAATTCTTATTTCTTCCTCTTCAACCTTTCTAAGAACCTCTTTAAGATTCTTCACAAAGGCTTCATTATAGCCTTCTCCATGGAAGAAATGGAGGCATATTAGGTGATGTCCCCTAAGTAGTGGCATAGTTAGTTCTTTTCCTCGCAGATTCTATAGAAATATAGACCTTCTAATACAGTTTTTACTCTTTTTATGTCCGAATCCTGACATTTATCTTATGTCCACATTCGTTACCCTTTTTAATGAAAGCCTTTTGGATTTATTTTTTACTTATTCTTCATTTCTTGCCTCTATGTGTTGCAATTGAGACTATTTTAAAGATATCTTCACCCTTTTTAAGGGCTTCTAATAGATTTTTAAACATATAAGCTGTTTCTAAATTAGTTTTTTCTTGCAGCATTAATAATCTTGCGAGGAGTATTAAAAACTTAATGCTATATTCACCTTTTTTGCCTAAGTCTTCAAATTCTTTAAATTCTTTTTGATTGATTTCTGAGAGATATTTAATATTTAGAATATTTTCTCTCTCTTGAGCAGATCTTATAGGCTTAATTTCATCCCACATATTTAGCAGGAAATCTAAAAATTCTTGGGTTTTACTTTTATCGGCATGCATTTTTATTAGAATATCAACAGCCCAATGAATATGTTTTGGTGTCCTAATGTTTGACCAACCATTTTCATTTTTCTGTCTATATCTTATGAGAATATCGTATTTGCTTATGGTTCCCTGATAAACTGCGATAATAAATTTTTCATTTATCTTGGTAACAAATAAAGGAACTATCTTTTCCCCTTTCTTTTTAAAAGACATAAAAGTGAATAATTCTTTATCTTTATCATTCATGGTTATTTTATTATCCTTTCTGCAGTTTTACTGTTGCCACCTTGTAAACTAAAAGATATTGATGCACAATTTCCAAGTTTTTTTGATTTTTTATAAATTTATCCTTATGGTTGTCAATTGTAATTATCACTATCTCTTTTAAGAAAAAACCTGGAAGGTCTATATAATCAACTATATATTTAGCTACCGGTATTATAAAATCTCCGATTCTGATATCTCGGGTTTGAATTACACAATATCCACTATCTTTGATATATTGACTTTCCTTTATGAGCATATCTTTTAATTGCCTTAAATATGCATTAATCTCTGCTTCGGATATATCTGTGTTGTTTAAACAGGGGGATTTAATAAATAAAAGATTTAATTTTTTTAGATAAGATAGCGAGTTTTTTTCGGTTTTGATATTTTTAACAAGGTTTATTATTCTATATGGCTTGCCATCTCTGTATCGTTCTATTACATTTTTATCTAACAGTTCTTCAAAACAATGTTCAGGAAATATCCATACTGTTGTAGTTTCCAGTTGAGGTGGTTTTCTTTTGGGAACTGATTTTGCAAGCTGTGGATGGATTATCCCGTAAGTTAAAGGTGTTTCTTTTAAGGTTAGTTCTGCAATTGGTTTTTCAAAAACAGGTAGATATTCATGAGCAAGTAGTAAAAAATTATATTTAATGCTGTTTTCATACCAGAAACCTGTGGTTTTACAGTTATGCTGACGTTTAATCACAAGTTCTTTTAATTTAAAACCAGCATTAAGAAAAATATTTATAAGTTTAAATCCAAGCGGAATTACATGTTTATGCCTTCTCATATCACCTATTAAAATTGCACATTGATGTCCTGGTTTTAGAACTCTGTAACTTTCACGAGCTACCTTTTCCATTTCTTTTAAATAACTATCAAATTCAAGGAATGAGAGGTCTCCATTCTTGTGGTTGGTATAATGAATAATGTTTGCATAAGGAGGATGGGCGCAGATCAGGTCAATAGATTCGTCTTTTAAAAATGATAGGTCTCGGGCATCGCCAACGAATAATTCAGGCTCGTAGATTGGCTCATATGCTCTCTGCTCCACAGGTATTGTAAAGTCAATGTTTTTGCGTGCAAGCTCAATAGCCTTCTCATTAATATCAAAGGCAATACATTTCCTCCCAAGTAGTTTTGCCTCCGTAGCAGTAGTTCCTGCCCCGCAGAAGTAATCTAAAACTATATCTCCTGGTTTTGAATATTTTAAAATTACATTTCTTGGAATATAGGGCGACCAATTTCCTCTATACTCTCCGCTGTGGGTTGCCCAATCTCCTCTACTTTTGAAGCTCCAAACACTAGTAGTTTCTTCTTTGAAATCCCTGGGAACAAACCTCTTAATTTTTTTCTCTTTCTTTATTGAACTTATACTTACCCCTGTTGCTTTTCTTAATATTTTTTCAAGCTGACGAAAAGTTATTTTATACTTTTTGCCTATCTCTATATCAGACATACCATGTAACTTGTCAGCTATGATTGCTTCTTCCAACTTTGTATTTTGTTCCATTTATTCCTCCTCCTACCCAAATAACGCCATCTGTCCATCTATGCTTTTGGTTTCAATCCAGGGACTGCAGTATTGCCATGGCATATCAGGGTTTTTACAACCGCAAATCTTTGTCTCCATATCATATCTTTTGCCTATCCTATGAAAAAGTTCATAAATCCTCTTTCTCATCGAAAGAGGCAGTAGTTTTGTCCTTGCAGATGTTATCACCCTCTGCCAGGGCCCTTTCCTGTAAAGGTTGATTAGCCTCCAGCCCATTTTTTCAGGAAGCTCAAGGAGAAACTTTATAATAGAGGGCCTGAGCACAAGACAGCTTATTGCTACCTCCTTTATCCCCGAGGTTTTGCATTCCTTAATCAATGCCTCTATTGAACTGAAAGAATCTGTGAGATTAGGTATCACAGGATCGATTCTAATGGATGTCTCAACACCTTCATTGATGAGATTTTTGAGGTCCTTTAATCTTTGATTAATACTTGCTGAATAGGGTTCAAAGACTTTTCTATATCCTTCATCCAGACACACAAGGCCGATCCTTGCCCTTACCTTATCAGGATGCCTTTTAAAAAGATTTATAAAGTCCTGTGGTATAGCTCCCTTTGTAAGAAAGGATATGCCAATTCCCCTTTCAAGGAGGACCTTCATGCATAGATAAGTCTCTTTTAATACCTCATCAATATCCTGAAAGGCATCAGAGGCTGTACTGAAGGATACCCATTGAGGCAGCTTCCTCTTCCTCTCAAGCTCCCTTTCCAGTGCCTTATGCATTCCATCATAGAGATGGACTTCTCCATGTGGAGGTGCCTCTGGGAAGCCTCTTGCGTAACAATAAACGCAGCCATGCATACAGCCCTTTGTAATGTTTATAGAGGGCAGATCCCTCAGACAGCCAAAGGCTGGATGCTT
>CALJEL010000025.1 GCA_938074335.1 uncultured bacterium
TTCTAATGGCAAAATAAAGGTTAAATAATAATAAGAAAAAATTCCTTAATAAAAACTGCTGGTCTACTGCTCTATCAATAAAAACTGCTGCGTAAGCCACAGACAAGAATGTCTGTGCTACTGGCACTACTGCTCTGCTGGTCTGCTGCTCTATCTGTCGCACTATCGCACAGTCGCACCGTAGCACTACCTCGAGGCAGACTGCCAATTTTCTAATGGCAAAATAAAGTTCGATTACCCTATCACACTTTTACACCAAATCTGTTATAATTTCAAAAAGAAAGGATTTGTTATGATCAACCATACTTTTTCAGTTGCTCAGGGAATAGGTGAGAGACTTGAAAGGCATCTCTGGCGACAGGGCATACTGAGATGGAAAGACTTTATTGATGCAGAATATATACCCGGGATACCAGGTGAAAAGAAGCTCTATTTCAACAGTATCTTTTTTAATTTTCAGAAAGCCCTTTCCGTTTCAAATTCTGAATTCTTTGTCAGGAATCTTAAAGTAAGAGAGCACTGGAGGCTTTTTAATGTGCTTAAAAGAAAGGCCCTCTACCTGGATATTGAGACAAATGGTTACCAGCCAGAAAGCGGTGGTTATATAACAGTAGTTGGTCTTTATGACGGGGTTGAGTGGAAACCTCTTATAAGAGGCGAAAACCTTACAAGGGAAAATCTCCAGTCTGAAATAGACCGTGCAGATTTACTCGTCACCTTTTATGGTGGTGTCTTTGACATACCTTTTCTCTTAAAAACCTTCCCAGGTTTAAAGATAAACAAACCACATTTTGACCTCTGTTTTGGAGCCAGGAGACTGGGTCTTAAGGGTGGTCTGAAAAAACTTGAGGTGTACTTTGGAATTAACAGAAGTGAGGAGGTCCAGAACCTTGATGGATATGATGCGGTGCTCCTGTGGCAGATGTACAGACGGGGTTCAAGAGAAGCCCTTGATTTGCTCTTAGAGTACAATAAAGAGGATACAGTAAACCTGTTTAGGCTTGCCGAGATTATTTATGAACAATTAAGGAGATCAACAGGAATTGATAATTACACTTCCAGAGTATCCGGGATGCCCGAAGGTAAGGATAGCAATCTCTGTATTCGAAGATGAAGATAGCTATAATCTCAGATACCCATGACAATCTAAACAACCTGAGAAAGGCTGTAGAGATAATAAATTCCTCAGGAGCAGTCCATGTCTTTCATGCAGGAGATTTTACTTCTCCCTTCACAATAAGGGCCCTTAAGGAACTTAAATGCCCTCTCACAGGAATCTTTGGAAATAATGATGGTGACAGGATACTGCTTAAGGAAAAATTTAATGGCAGCATACATAATCAACCCTATATAACCATATTTAATGGCAGGAGATTAGCCATGATGCATGAGCCGTTTCTTATAGAGGCGCTAAGGGATAGCAAACATTTTGATATTATCATATACGGTCATACCCACGAGCCTGTCATAAAGACTGATAAAGATGTGCTTATAATAAATCCAGGCGAGTTATGTGGATGGCTTTATGGAAGGCCCACCTTTGCAATGATTGACCTTGAAACCATGAGGGGTGAGATTATAGATATCAGTTGACAGGAGATGGCCTTATCTGCTATCTTTAATTAAGCCTTCCAACGATGGGCCAAAAATTATTAAAAATCCAATGCAGCAGGTACTAATAAATAAATTTAAAATCTATAGACCTTCCAGACATCCACAACTATAATTGTTCTTTTTAAAAAATTTTAAATAGCCTGATGCCAGGCTAAAATACAACTTATTGTGAGGGTAATATGGAAACAGAAACCAAGACAACCCAGGAAACAAAGACAACGCCGGTTGAGACTATCTCTATTTCAGAATTAAAGGAAAAGACAGTGGAAGAGCTTGCACAACTGGCGAGAGGATTAGGTGTTGAGGGCGCAAGGGGGATGAGAAAACAGGAGCTTATCTTCGCCATCCTTCAGGCACAGACACAGCGCGCTGGTAATATATTTGCAGAGGGTGTCCTTGAGATACTTCCTGATGGATTCGGCTTCTTGAGGTCACCTGATTATAGCTATCTGCCAGGGCCTGATGATATTTATGTGTCTCCCTCTCAGATAAGAAGATTCAATTTAAGGACAGGCGACCTGGTATCAGGCCAGGTGAGACCTCCAAAAGAGAATGAGAGATATTTTGCCCTTCTTAAGGTGGAGGCAATCAATCATGAACCACCTGAAGAGAACATAACCAGACCCCTCTTTGATAACCTTACACCTTATTATCCAACCAGAAGGGTTAAACTTGAATATACACCCACTGATTATTCTACAAGGGTAATGGAGCTTATAACTCCTATAGGATTTGGACAGAGAGGTCTTATTGTAGCCGCACCGAGGACAGGAAAAACCATGCTCCTACAGTCCATTGCAAAAGCGATAAGGAAGAACCATCCAGATGTTCATCTGATAATACTTTTGATAGATGAAAGACCGGAGGAGGTTACAGACTGGAAGAGGCAGGTTAACGGTGCAGAGATAATAAGCTCTACCTTTGATGAACCACCAAACAGACACTGCCAGGTCTCAGAGATAGTTATCGAAAGGGCAAAGAGACTTGTAGAGATAAAGAGAGATGTGGTGATACTCCTTGATAGCATTACCAGACTTGCCCGTGCCTACAACGCCATAATACCAACAAGCGGTAAGGTCCTCTCCGGAGGACTTGATGCCAATGCCCTGCAGAAACCAAAAAGATTTTTTGGCACAGCCAGGAATATTGAAGGTGGTGGGAGCCTCACCATAATAGCCACTGCCCTCATAGATACCGGAAGCAGGATGGATGATGTGATATTTGAGGAGTTCAAGGGAACCGGTAACATGGAGCTTCATCTTGACAGAAAGCTTGTTGACAAGAGGATATTCCCGAGCATTGATATCAATGCCTCTGGCACAAGAAAGGAAGAACTCCTTGTGGAAAAGGATGTCCTTAACAAGATGTGGGTCCTTAGAAAGGCCCTCAGTCCGTTAAGTACAGTGGAGAGCATGGAATTCCTTCTCAGTAAATTGATGGGTACAAAGAGCAATAAAGATTTCTTAGAGATGATGAATAAATAAAAGGTTTCCTGGTAAACATTAGCCTCAACCTGAATTGCTTGTAAAACAATATGAATAGTTTCAAAGAGTTCAAACGGTTACCAGTATCTCTTATGTTCTTTAATGGCCGGGCATAGCAGAGGTGGGAAAGAGAGTATCTTTAAAAGATGATGGTTACTGCTTTGCCTGTGGAGCCCTGAATCCACAGGGATTACACCTCTCCTTCAAGAAAGAAGCTGAAAAGGTCACTGCCCTGTTTGTTCCTCAAAAAATACATCAGGGTTATGCTGAGATTATACATGGTGGTATAGTAACCACTGTGCTTGATGAGGCAATGGTAAAGGCATGCATCCTCAATGGAATTAATGCTATGACAGCAGAGATATCTGTGCGTTTCAGGAAACCTCTGATGGCTGGAGATCCCTGCACCGTAGAGGCATGGATAGTCTCACAAAATCCGAGGCTGATAGAAGCAGAATCCCTGATGAAAGACCATGATGGAGATACAGTAGCCACAGCAAAAGCAAAGCTTATACCTTACAGGGAGAGTCAGACTTGAAGACCGAAAAGGATTTTATTTATGAGATAAAGGGACCTGTTTTATTTCTCCTTTTTCTTATTTCACTTACAGCTATAGTGACTGGATATAGATATTACAGGCATACTCAAGAGAATCCACAGTTCTGCCTTTCCTGTCACCTTATGAAAGAGGCATATAAGACCTGGCAGAAATCAGAACATAGCGATATAGTATGCCAGACCTGTCACAGATTGAGCCTTCTTGAGCAGAATAGATTACTTATAGCCTTTGTGGCAGGAAAAAAATCAGTAAAAGAGACCCATGGAAGACAGAAACCCTGGCAGGCCTGTAAGGAATGCCATTTCTCCGAGATAGAACAGGGTGCTATCACTGATAGCAAGACCTTTGGACATGCAAGACATGTATTTACAAAGAAGATAAATTGCAGTGAATGTCATACAGGAGATATGCATGAATTCAAGCCCGAGAGCAATGCCTGCAAGAAGTGCCATCAGGACAGGCTTGTCCACGGACTTGGCATGGAAGGACTTCAGTGTCTGAACTGTCACACTTTTACAAAAGAACCTACTGATAAACTCGTCTCTGAAAAAAGATGCTTGAGCTGCCATGATATCCCGCGGACAGGTGTCATGTCTGCCCTAAGATGTTTTGACTGTCACAAACCTCATGGCATAATAAAACTTAAAGGAAGTGATTGCCTTGGAAGATGCCACAGCCATGAGCTTGAGGTAGGTCAGCACAGACTCCACATGGAAAAGGCAAAGGTTGATTGTTTATACTGTCACAGGGCACATACATGGAGGGTTGGAAGGGACATGGCATTAAAGATATGCACAAAATGTCATGCCTATAAAGAGCCATCGAGGTTTGTCTTTTGAACAAACCTATTCAGAAAAAGATATGTCCTCATTGTAAAAGACAAATAAATGCTCAGCTCAAGTTCTGTCCCTTCTGTGGTGGTGAGATACCAGATGAGTTTGAAAAAAGAGAGCCTGTCTGTCCGAGATGCGGGATAAAACTGGAGCAGAAGATATTCAAAAATGAGGAATATGGACTCTGGCTTGATAGAGGAGAATTCCAGAGGGCCACAAGAGAATCATATCTCTATAAAGACGAAGGGTTAGATGGAGAATATCTTAAATCTCCATCAAGTGATCCAGTGGTCTATATCCCCTGTGTAAGATGCGGAAAACTTATGATAAGGAAAAACTTTGCAAGAATCTCCGGCATAATTATTAATGAATGCAGCCGTCATGGTGTCTGGCTCGATGCTGGAGAACTGTAGAAGATAAGGCAATTCATAGCAGATGGTGGGCTTGAAAAATCCCAGAACAAGGAGATAGAGGCAATTCGCTCAGAACTCAGAGATATATCCATAAAGGTTGATGAGAGGGCTTTCCTTCAGAAGATACTGCACTTCTGGAATTTCAAGAGATGGCTTTTTGGAGGATAGAACTGTTTAACGATATAATAATGAGGTGATAACTTGTGTTTATCTTATTATCCTCCTTCTCATTAAGTTGAAAGGAAGTCTGATAATAAAGAGACAGGCTACCATAAGCCATAGTATATGTGAAAGGCTGAGAGCTATCTTTCCAGACGAAAAGGCCCGCATTATCTCTACCATGTGATAAAGGGGATTAAAAAAGGCAAGGTCCTTTACAATCTCTGGAAGGCCATCAAGGGGAAAGAATATGCCTGAAAATAAAAATAAAGGTGTCATGAAGAGGGTATAGAAGTAATTGAATGAGTCTATACCAGGGACAGTGGCTGCAGTTATCACAGATATCTCAGAAAAAAGGATTCCAGAAATAAAGACAAAGGGGATTGAAAGTAATATACTCCAGGAATCCACAAGCCCTGCTATGGAGATTACAGATATGATGATTGTGCCGTAAATAAGACTCTTTGTTGCTCCCCATAATATCTCTCCAGCTATAAGGTCATTCAGGCTTACAGGTGTTGCAAGTATTGCATCAAAGGTCTTCTGATAATGCATCCTCACATAGGTCCCGTAGGTACATTCATAGGTAGCAGCAAAGGCAGAGGACGATGCAACTATCCCTGGTGCAATAAATTTTATATAAGGCATTCCATTTATTTCTTTTAAATAAGCGCTTAGCCCGATTCCAAAGGCTACAAGGTAAAGTGCTGGTTCAACAAAATTCAGCACCATACTTGATTTATAGAGCCTTTTATAAACTGTGAAATTCCTGAGCCAGACACTTATCGCCCTTTTAAGATTAATCATACCTCAACCTCATTCACCTGACTTGCAGGTGCAGAGCAACACTCCCTATTAGAAAAAATATTACCATAATAACAGCTGCACTGCTGCTGTAATGCCCAGATAAGACTTTGAGACAGACCGCCAGTAGGCATAGGCAAAATGGTATTGCGCCCATAAGTAAGTTGGGCTTTACCTTCACTGCTGCCTTAGGGCCTCTCCAGTGGCTTCAACCAGTCTCTTACCTGTAAGCCTCAGATAGACATCCTCAAGACTGCCACCATATTTTTCCATTAATTCTTCTGGAGACCCTGTTACCACTATCCTTCCAGAATCCATTATAGCAACCCTGCTGCAGAGAAGCTGTGCCTCCTCCATATAATGGGTTGTAAGGATTAAAGTCCTGCCCTTTGCCTGTTCAGTTCTTATCATCTCCCATACCTGTCTCCTGCTCAGGGGATCAAGGCCTGTTGTTGGCTCATCAAGTATCAATAATTCGGGTTCGTTTAATAATGCCCTTGCAAGGACGAGCCTCCTCTTCATGCCTCCTGAAAGCTCCTCCACATTAGTGTTAAGCCTGTCATAAAGACCAACAAAATCAAGGAGCTCCTCTGCCCTTTTAATTGCCTCCTTCTTTTTTATACCAAAATACCTTGAATAAACAATGAGGTTTTCCATAACAGAGAGGTCCGGGTCAAGGTTATTTTCCTGAGGCATCACACCAATCCGTGCCTTTATCTCTGAGGGATAAACCCTTACATCAAGATCAAAGACCTTCAGAAGACCTCTTGTGGGAGGCATAAAACAATGTATCATCTTCATAATGGTGGTTTTACCTGCTCCATTTGGACCGAGGAATCCAAAACATTCTGCCCTGTTGATATTAAAATCAATACCGTCAACAGCCTTGAAGGAGTCATATTCCTTGACAAGGGACTCTGCTATCACGATTTCCATAATGGTTATTATAAAACACCTGAGTCCAAAACCTGCCAAACTGAGGTCATTACTCCTTACAGGCTTCCTGTGTTATGTTATAATTTTATTCATGCTTGACCTTATCAGAATCATTTTCATTCTTTTTCTGATAATTGTCTTTTTAAGAAAGAAATGGCACATCGGCATAGTGATGGCTATTGGTGGTATATTGCTGGCCATCCTTTACCTGATGCCACCAGCAAGGATTATCACTGCATCCTACAGATCCCTTACATCTCCTGTAAGCCTGAAATTACTTCTTGCCCTCTCATTTATCAGGTCCTTCGAAATGATCTTAAGAGAAAAGGGATTGCTTCAAAGGATTACTGAGGCAACAGGCTCTATATTAAGAAAAAGAAGGTTCATCCTCATATCCATGCCCCTTTTAATAGGGATGCTGCCCTCTCTTGGAGGTGCCTATTTTTCAGCTCCCATGGTGGAAGAGTCTTCAAAAGGCCTCGATCTCAGCAATGAGCATAAGGCATATATCAATTACTGGTTCAGACATCCCTGGGAGCTTATACTGCCATTATATCCCGGCATCGTCCTTGCTTCCGCAGTGACAGAAATTCCTCTCAGGAGTTTTATACTTGTAAATATATTTGTTGCAATTTCCATGATGATCGCTGGTTTTTTTGTTGGTCTTAGAGGTATAAAGGGCAGGATTGAACCGAGAGCTTCTAATCCTGAATTCAAAAAGATATTCCTGCCATTACTGCCTGTCATCGTTGTGATAGGTGGTGTGGCTATCTTCGGTATTGAACTCTACCAGATACTCATAGCTATTCTTATATTCCTGGTGATTCTTTACAGAGAATCTTTAAAAGGCATAATTCAATTAATCAGATATGGATTTTCCCGTGATGTCCTTTTATTGATTGCAGGGGTAATGCTTCTTAAAGGTATGATGGAGGCATCAGGAGCGGTGGATGGATTGAATAGATATTTTCTTGAAACCGGTGTCCCTTCAGCAATGGTTGCCTTTATATTACCTTTTGTTGCAGGGCTTCTCACGGGTCTTACTGTTGGTTTTGTAGGAAGCACATTCCCGCTCCTTTTGGCAATGTCAGGGCAGGACCTGCCACTGCTCTGCCTTGCCTTTGCCTCTGGTTATTCAGGTGTATTACTATCACCAGTTCACCTCTGCCTTGTTCTTACAAGGGAATATTTTAAGGCTGATATGGCTGGTGTTTATAAAAAACTGATACCTGGTATAGCTGTAATGCTTATTGTATCAGTGGTGATATTCTATGCTTTTAAATCTTAATAAACCAAAGGGCATAACTTCTCAGGATGCTGTTACCGCTGTAAAAAGGCTTCTAAGGATAAAGAAGGCAGGACATACAGGAACCCTTGATCCAATAGCAACAGGTGTGCTTGTTATCTGCCTTGAGGAGTCAACGAGGTTTGCCGGTTATCTCAGCAACCTTGATAAGGAGTATATTATCACCCTGAAACTCGGTGAAAGGACAGACACCTTTGATGCTGATGGAAGGGTGATAGAAAGAAAAGAGCACTTCTCTGTATCAAAGGAAGAGTTTACAGAAATAATAAAAAAATTTGAAGGAAGACAGCTTCAGAGAGTTCCTCCTTTTTCAGCGGTCAAGAGGGATGGCATCCCCCTGTATAAGCTTGCAAGAAAAGGTGCGGAGGTTGAAAGACCATTAAAGGAAGTCAATATCTATAGTATTGAACTCCTTGAATTCGATCCTCCCTTCTCAAAAATAAAGGTAAAATGTTCAAAGGGTACCTATGTAAGGACCCTTGTTGATGATATAGGAATAAACCTCGGGTCTTTTGCCCATATCACAGACCTTACAAGAACTGTTGTAGGTCCCTTCAGGATAGAGGAATCATACAGTCTGGAGGATTTAAGAAAAGGAAAGTACAAACTTCTTGCTCCTGATACGGGATTAATTGAATTTCCTGAGCTGAGGCTTAAG
>CALJEL010000026.1 GCA_938074335.1 uncultured bacterium
ATAATAGTTCAGACAGAATAAAAGCCCTGATTGCCCGAAGATTATCAGGCTGCCTCAAAGTAGTGCTACGGTGTGATAGTGCTACAGCACACCTCACTGTGAAGTGAGTTAGGGATTAGTGAATTAGTGAATTAGAAAATACTAACTCACTAACTCACTTGCATACTAACTCACTACTTTAGCTCACTTGCATACTAACTCACTACTTTAGCTCTGTCGCACTGTCGTTTCGCCGCTCTGTCGAACTGTTGCACTGTCGCACTGAAATCATAGTTTTAAAGATTACGGGAAGATTGTCACAGTTACTCTGTCAGTATAATTACCCGCAGAGACATTTTGGTTAGGAAATATTCTACCATATATTATGGCAGTAGAGGATTTATTTTTCCAGCCATCTATGACCACAGTACTGCTACCACCTGTGCCATCTCCCCATACTGTATTTCTGTCTGCAGAGATGAAAAGATTATACCTGAGAAACTCATTCAATGTATCGTGCTTCATAAGGCGGGCTGAATAATCCATGGAATAAATACCCCTATCCAGCGAAATTTTAACTTTCAATACCCTACTATCACACATTATGGTTATACTCCCGGTTGCATCAGTGGGTGCTGTTAAAGCAAGGTCGTAGAGGAAATTGAGAGGACTTATACTTGTAATCCAGCAGCTTTCAGCATATAAACCTTTGGGTATCATAACGAAAAGTATTAATATCAATAGCCTTTTCATATTTTTATTTTAGCACTACTTATCGATTATGTGAATCTCTACACGCCTGTTTTGCCTTCTGCATGATTCCTTTATACTTGTACAAACAGGTAAATCCTTACCATAACTTATCAATTCTTTGATCTTTTCGGCAGGGATACTTCTATCTACCAGATATTTCTTAACAGATTCAGCCCTTCTTAAACCGAGTCTGTAGTTATATTTCCTTGAACCAAGCTGGTCACAATGACCTGCAATAATTTTAATATATGAAAAATCATGAGATTTAAGATAACTGACAACCTCATTCAGGGTTTTTAAATCCTTTTTTGAAGATAACTCAGTGCTATCAAACTTGAAGTATACCCTGTATATTAAAGGTTCTTTTTCATGGAATTCTAAAGGAGACTTCACTTCTTTATCTTTTTCCTGTTGAGGGGGGATCTCACTGATTGCCACCTGAGAAGAATCTTTCTCTTCTGTAACTAATCTCTCCCTCTTTGCTTCATAAAGTCCTTTGGATTTTTCTTCTTCAAATTGTAATGGAACTTCAATAACACCAAGATCAATTATCAAATCCTTGGAGTCCGGCAATACAAGCTCAATATCCTTTGTAATATCCCTTACTTTTACCTTTCCCTTATAAATACCCGGTTTTAAGTCTTCAATATAAAACTCCCCATCTTTCCCTGTGGTCACCTTTCTTTCTCCTTTTGATTTTTTCTGGATTGAGGTGATACAGCCATTTTCTTCCTTTTCCTGCGATAGGTCTTCAATTATAAGGTCGTAAAATTCCAAGGGCCTCTTTTCTCCTGTATCCTCATAATAGGCAATTAAGTATCCAGAGTATCTGTAAACCCTCTCAACAGGAAATCTTAAACAAAAACCGCTCCTGTACCATGGTGATACGGCCACTTCCTTTGTAAGGATATCATATTCTAAAGGGATATCCCTGTCATTAATTGTAATGATGTTATCATAATAGGAATTAACCTCTGGTAGGAAGATATAACCCTTTTTATCTGTCCTGCCAATAGCCTGTCCATTCAGGTCTACCTTTACATCGGATACATCAGCGGTCCTGATAAGAGCAAAACTATCCTTAATTGGCCTTGTCATGCCAAGTTTATTTCCCACAAAGGCAATAGCACCTGAATAGGCAAGTCTTGTGCTTTTATAAAGTCTTTCCCCTGAGTCTCTAAAGAAGCCCTCTGCCTCCAGGACCCCGTATCTGGCTCTGTATTGAAAATAGGGATTTATAATCTCTGACTCTCTGTTTGTCCTCTCCCTTTCAAGATTTATCCTGTATCCATAACCCTCTCCTAACGGCGCAGATTTAGATAGCTGTATAATCTCTGATGTCCTGCCCTCCGTATCTTCGAATCTTGCTGAAAGGACATGATCCCTTTTTGGATATATACTTATGCCTGCAAAAAACAGTGTCTCATTATCCTTTTCAAGTCTTCTGGTAAGGTTTGCAAAGAGGTTTATTTTGCCTTTAAAGGATCTTGCATAACCGAGATTTATTAAATTTTTTTCATCATTGATGTATTTGTTATGTATGTAATCAAGGCTTAAACTTCCTATTGTTGTCATATAGTAACTGGTCCCGACAGAAAAGCTCTTTTTAATCTCTTCTGTGAATTTAACAGGACTACTGCTATAATTATCCCATGTATAGAGTCCTGTTGTCCTGAAGCTTAGATTTTTTCTGGTATAACTATAAGAGCTCATAATGGCAAAACCTGACCTCTTTTCAAGATTACTATAGGCACCCAGGAGGCCCAGCACTCCGTAATAACCCAGTAAAAAATTAGTCTCTGCACTGATATTATAAAAATCCTTTGCTGGCACAGTGGCAAATCTACCACCTATATTAAGAGATTCATTATATCCATATCGCTCCATAGCAAAAAGACCGGGCTCAGTGTATCTGTTACTTTCAATCCCGTAGTTTTCCCTCAGAAAACCGAGAGAATAATTAAATTCCCTTATCCCCTTTTTTAACATCACATCCGTGAAATACATGGGATAACTTAACACCTCTACCCTTCCAAAGGGATCCTTAATAAGTACCCTTACATCTCTTCTACCACCATAATAATATAAATCAAGCAAATTGACCTCACCCGGGGGCACCGATTCCCTTCTAATCAGCATATCATCCAGATATATCTCCACCTCTGAAGGAAGGTTTGCAAAGGTTCTTATATCAAAGGTAGGCTTGTATATGAAATAGGGATCAATATTGAAATTTCTAAAATAACTTATGCCTATCATCTTATTGCCAGAGGTGGTCGGTGATGAGGGTGTCGTAAAATCACCGATTATTAATCTATTTAAGGTCCTTCTATCATCAAGGTATAGTGCTGTATCCAATCTTATATATCTGCCCGTATTGTCTGAGTAAAAACCATTTGTTAAAAAGGTGAATTTATCTACCCTTATGCCAAGTTCATGGTTTATGTAGAGATCCTCAACGCCCTCGGTATTGTAATAGTCAAACCTGTAGTTAAGAAAGGCACTATCCTGCTCTGGTATTATGGCCTTCTGCCTTCTTTGTGGATACAGGCTTATGGTTTTTGCTGGAAGGTACTCTGGCGGGACAGTTATATTTAATTCAAGCCTCTCTTCATTAAGCTCAAACTTTATCTCCTTCCAGCTATTTAATTCTATATATTCTTTCCCCTCAATATTTAATCTGAGGCCGCCGATCTCCCTGAGATTTGCCTCCTTCAGGCTTTCTATGGGAACATAAATCTTATCATCCTCAAGGATACAGAAGCTATCGCCAATCTTTTCACCATTTATTATTAGTGTGAGAACCGCCTCATTTTTTATTGAAGAAAAAACAGAACAAGTAATAAAAAGAATATTTAAGAAAATACTAAGGGCTACAATCTTCTTCAGGTACTGTAAGTATATCATCAAAGCTGAACCTGTCAGTTACTACTTGAAGATTAATACTTGAAATCTTATCACAATCATCTATCTTCTCCTGGAATACCCTTTTTGTCCCGGAAAGGATATACCACCCCTTTATTTCCCTTGAAAAGACCTCCTTTTGAGGATTTTCTTTGCCCTTGCCTGTAAGTCTGATATAGTTTAAGTAAAAATGCTGTGTGCCGGTGTTTTCAATTTCTAAGATAAATGTCCCCTTTTCAACCGCCTTCTTTTTTATTTCCCATTTAATCTCTTCTTTAAGGGGTTTTATAAAAACAGGTATACCAAACCTGAGGGCGATCCTGACAGCTACCCCTTCCTTTGCCTCTTCTGAGGGAATCTCCTCAACAAAGAGCCTGTATGTTTTTTCTTTCTGAGGATTTATATTTTTAACTCCAATCCTTATTAATCTCTCCTTAGCTGGTTCTACCGTAAAGACCTTCGGAAAAAAGATTATATCCCCTGTTACAGTGTAGATATCCTTTCCATTGTGGTCCTGTGTCCACTCCATTGCCTTAACCTGAAAACTGATAGGAGCCTTATCTTCATTAAAGACAGTAATGGATGCACTTTTCTCACCAGGAGCAAGCTCGATCTTAATAGGTGAAATCCTCCATTCAGCAGAGAAGCTCAGGTTATAAAAAAATAATATACTAAAAGGGATTAACAGAAATCGTATAAGGCCATTCATAAGTTCCAGCCCTTGCATTTTTTGAGATCTTTAATCTGTAAGACAGGTTATACTGTGTTCTTTTGGGTATATTTTTAATAAAGACCATGCCACCGTTAGGACCAATCTTTACTGGCTCTGGCAGACCATAAATCTCAACCTCTTCTATAATACCATCGGCAAACCCTTCAAGGACTAACAGAAGAGACTTGGTATTTGTTGAAATCGTTAGTAAAGTGGCATCAGGTAACTCAATGTAGCCTTTTGAAATGTGGTTTTCAGTAATGATTAATTCTTTTACCTGCCTGATTAGATTAAATTTAGCAAACCCCCTGACCTCAGCTGTAATTTGAACCTTGCCTTTTGGGCTTTCTATATAAGAGGAGTCTCTGGCAGAAACTTCATTTATAAAAAAGTTATTTGAAAAGACCATAAGGGTAGAAAGGGCAATGGTAGCTAATTTTTGCTGGATTGTAAGGCCCTTTTCAATGTCTTTCTCACTGGCATATCCTGACTCAATTAAGATCTCACCAAGTTTTTTCTCCGGACTATCTCTCTGGATTCTTAATGCAGCCTCTAACTGTTCCTCATTAATTATATTGAGACTAACCAGTAATTCTCCTAATTTAGAGACCTTAGGAGTGTGTTTTTCGTCCTGAGCCCTCTGGAAGAGAAGAACTGCCTTTAGTTCCTTTTCATTTATTAGACCCCTTTCAACTAAAATCTCACCTATCTTTTTACCTGATGTTTTCTGTATAGATAGGGCTTCTTCCAGCTCTTTTTGGGTAATCTTACCTATCTCTAACAAGAGCTCCCCTAATCTTCTTCTTAACCCGCTGGCAAACTTTATAGCCTCTTTTGGATTGGAGAGGTCTTCCTGGTATCTAAGTACTATATTTAACTCATCCTCTGATAGGGCACCTAAATCCACAAGGAGCTCTCCTAAGAGTCTATTGGTTCTTTTTTGTTCACGGAGTGCCTTATCCAATATCTCTTTATTGATGAATTTACCTGAGATCAGCAGGTCACCAATCAAGCGTTTTTTTAACTTGCAATAAAGATTACAGGAGCTTTTTTCCATATAAAGATATTACCATAAAATATCGTTTAAAGGTTTATGGCAGTATTGTTAGTGTAACTACATCATAATAATTGCCCGCTGATGCATTCTGATAGGCATTATGAGTAACAGTGGCTGTAATGGTTAATGTTCTTGTAATATTTATAGGCCCTGACCCTGTAATGGTCTCACTCTTAGGTGTATAATCAAAAGAATACTCAATATATTCATTTTCTATAGTATGTTTTAATCTATGAATCCCTGGTGATGCCTCAAACATCCCATCATCATCTGTAATTGAGTATACAAGGGTATCCTTACCCATACATCTAAATGTAAGTGTTGATGAACCAGTAATATTAAGACCGCTACCGGGAACAAGGTTACCAAGATTTATTGTGGTTAAGCGATTCCCAAGAAACCAGCACTTAGAGCCTGCTACCACAGTGGCACTTATGTTTACAGTGCCCTGGTCAGCAAAGGAAATGGTAGCTGATAAAATTAAAGCAAAAAACAGCAAGAGGGCTAACGCCCTCTTGCTTAAGGTCTTCATGACTGGTAGTTATGGAGAAATTGTTATCGTAACTGTATCAGTGTATGAGCCTACTGAGGCATTTGTATAATCTGACTGTGCAAAGCTTGCTGAAACACTTAATGTTATAGGGGTTTGTGGACCATTGCCAGTTCCGCTGGTTGGGCTGTAGCTAAATGTATAGGGGATATACTCGTTAAGTGATTGATGTTTGACCCGGTTACCATTCGGACCTGACTCATGAAGTCCGTCATCATCTGTAACAGTGTAACTTGCATTTTTTGTGCACCAGAATTCAAGGGAGCCATTTCCAGTTTGTGTGCCACCTTGGGATGGATCGAGCGTTACACTAATATTAGCCGTATTTGTTGTAAACTTACAGGTACCAACAACATTTGCATTGATGTTTACTGTACCCGTATCAGCTGCAAGGGCCTGGGAAACCATGGTTATCAAGCCAATAACCACAAGTAAAACCAAGAATCTTGTCTTCATAATGTCCTCCTTCTACTTTTTACAGAGCAGTGTTTTCAGTTCACCGCTACTGCGGTTTTATTATATTATAACATAATTAATTTTTGCTCTCACCTCCTTTTAATCCTGACCTGTTTATTCCTAATTTGGGAGCAAAATTTATGCCTGCCTGATAGAGTCAGGAGTCCTTGATATTATTAGATAACTTTTTATTATCCTGACAATTTTTGTTAAAAAATGACCATTTTTGTCTTACTTTCTAAATATCATGTAGGGGTAATTCATGAATTGCCCCTACTGCATTTCGCCTCTCTTAAATTCTCCGCTCCTGCCGCCTCTTTTTTCAAGAAGCATTATATCGGTTATTACCATCTCCTTATCCACTGCCTTGCACATATCGTAGATAGTAAGGGCTGCTACAGCGGCAGAAACAAGGGCCTCCATCTCCACCCCTGTCTTTGCCTCCACCTTTACAAGGCTCTCTATTTCTATTGTAGAGGACTCCTTTAGGACCCTGAATTCTATATCAACCTGAGATATATTTAAGGAATGGCACATGGGAATGAGCTCATGAGTTTTCTTTGCAGCCAATATACCAGCAACCTTTGCCACTGTAAGGACATCTCCCTTGGGGAGTGCCTTTTTTAATAGCAATTCAATGGTCTCTGGCCTGAGCCTTACCTTTGCCATTGCACGGGCCTCACGACGGGTTATATCCTTACTGGATACATCCACCATCCTTGCATTACCCTTTTCATCTATATGAGTAAGTTCCATCAGCCTCCAGCCTCCTCATTTAAAATCCCCTCACACCTGAAGGTGAAGTGAATTAGTGAGTTAGTGATTAGTGAGTTAGTGAATTAGTGAGTTAGATAATCCTAATTCACTAATTCACTTGTATACTAACTCACTACTTTAGCACTGTCGCTCTGTTGCACTATCGCACTGTAGCACTACTTTGTAAGCCACAGACAAGAATGTCTGTGCTACTGGGTCTGCTGCTCTATTAAGGATTATTATAAATTTCTATCGGCACTTTTTGGTCCCTTATAGCCTCTATATCACTTCTTCTGTTCTGTTCATCTCTTACATAAGAACCAAAAATACCTAACTCTTTTATCCTGTATCTCTGAAATAATTCGTCCCTGTGTTTTTTAAGAAGCCTTTTAATGTCTTCAATATTCTTTATATCCCCGGTATCCTTGCACATCTTTCGTTCTTTTGATACCTGATTTCTGGTCATCCTATCTCATCCGCCTATCTTTGACATGGGTCTTAAAACAGAATTATTTGCCCTGGTATCAGGGGTCAATCCGTGACCAGAGGGTTTACACTCCACAGCAAGGCTGAGGAGCCTCATTAATTCCTCATCATTTCCTCCACCCCTCAGCACAGGTTTAAGGTCTATCTCTGTCTCGGAGAAAAGACAGGGCCTTATCTTTCCATCAGAGGTTATCCTCAGGCGATTACACTCATTACAGAAGTGATTGCTTATGGCACTTATAAAGCCTATCACTCCCCATGCACCAGGGAATCTCCAGTATCTTGCCGGACCATTTGAATTAAGACCTGATGGTTCAAGCCTGCCAATGGTCTCTATCCTTTTTCTCACCTCTTCCTCAGGGATATATCTCTCAGGTGACCAGAACTCCCTTGCACCAATAGGCATAAACTCAATGAATCTTATCCTGTAGGGTTTCTCAAAGGTAAGTCTTGCAAAGGCCTCTATCTCGTTATCATTGATACCCCTCACAGGAACCATGTTTATGCTAATGGGTCTAAGTCCTGCCCTCTCTGCCTCTTCAATACCACAGAGGACTGTCTCTATATCTCCTCCACCTGTTATCTCTCTGTATCTTGAAGGATCAAGGGAATCAAGACTGATATTTATTCTGGTAAGTCCTGCCTCTTTTAAGGAAGAGGCATATTTTCTGAGCAGGACCCCGTTTGTTGTAAGACCTATCTCCTCAATACCATCTATTGAGGCAATGCCTTTTATAAGAAAGGTTATATCCCTTCTTCGTAAGGGCTCTCCACCTGTGAGCCTTACCTTCTTTACACCCAGTGATGAGGCGATCCTGACTATCCTTATAATCTCTTCGTACCTGAGGATCTCTTTATATTCTATTAATCTTACACCCTGAGAGGGCATGCAGTAGATACATCTGAGATTACACCTGTCTGTAACAGATATCCTCAGGTAATCAATACGCCTTCCTGATGAGTCCTGAAGCATTTAAGATAATCTTTTATCTTTTCCCTTTAAGTTCATTCAGTTTATTCCTTGCAGCCTTTGCCTCCTCGGAGCCAGGAAACTTCTCAATCAATCTTTCAAGTATTACCTTTGCTGTCTTTTTATCACCAAGCTCTATAAATGAATAGGCCTGCTTGAGATATGAAGTGGGGACCTTCTCATTTGATGGATAGTCCTTTATAACCTTTTCGTAATTCAATATGGCATCTTCATAATTCTTTTCTGCATAATAGGTCTCAGCTATCCAGAATCTGCAGTTTCCTGCAAGCCTGTAATCTGGATATTTTTTAATGAATTCCTCAAAAAGTGACCTTGCCTCAGGATATTTTTTTTCTTTAAAGAGCTCCCTCGCCCTGTCATAAAGGAGCTTTGGCTCATCAGTTCCCTTTTTCTCGGTCCCCTGAGGAGGAGAGGGTTCCTTAGGAGCAGCTGCCACTGTTTTTTCAGCTTTTTCCTGTTCAGTCTTTTGACTGGTGACCGGAGCAGCAGCTTGAGGAGCAGGCTCTAGTTTTATCATTCTTACCTGTGCCTCCAGGGCCTCTATCTTCTTCTGAATATCCCTGAGTGTGAGCTCAAGGCCTTCCAGTCTTGCCTTAAGTCTTTCATCTGCCTGTTTTGATTCTGAGAGAAATTTATCTACAAAATATCTCTGTTCCTCAAACCTTGCCCTTACATCTGTGAGTTCTGCTGTAAGGGAATTGAGCCTGTTAAATAAGGTGACCTGAGATTCTGTTAAGGCCTTTGCCTGTTCTGTGCCAACTGCCTTTGAACGAGTCTGAAGCTCATCAAAACCTTTCTTTAAATCCGTAATGGCAACCTTTGTCTCATAAAGGTCCTTTTTAAGCATGTTGACATCTGACTTGAGGGTATCATAATCACTGGTGACAGTAACACAGCTAGTAACAAGAGCAACAAAGCAGCACAGCAGCAGGGGTCCCCAAAAAATCGCAAAAATTTTTGGGATAAGCAAAGCACCAGTCGTTATTAAAGGTGCTTTACCACTCCTTTGTTTTTCTCTTCTAAAACTATTCATGCAAAACAAAGTGAGCCCTCCTGTTAAGCTGCCAGCATTCTTCTGTCTGCTCTCTGCAGAGAGGTCTTTCTTCTCCATAGGTAACTGTATCTATCCTCGAAGAGGATATGCCAAGTGCCATAAGATAATTTTTTGTTGCAGATGCCCTTCTTTCACCAAGGGCAAGGTTATATTGATTGGTTCCCCTTTCATCGCAGTGTCCCTCTATGAGAACCCTCGCCTTAGGATTTTCTTTGAGCCATGAGGCAAGTCTCTCGAGAACCGGTTTGGCATCATCCCTGATATCGTATTTATCGAAATCAAAATGAATATCAGAAAACTCTATCTTCTTTACCTCAGGTTTAATCTCTGCCTCTTTTTTAGCTACCACAGGTGTTTCAATGACTGGTTTTTCTGTGAGCATCTCAGGAGCTGGTGGTGTTATCTTTTCTGCCTCAGGCTTTCCCTCTTCGGTTTTTTGGACCTGAGGGGCTTCAGGCTTCTGAGCCTCCTGCTGAACGACCTTTCTCGGTGTACAACCTCCGATTATAAAGAGAGCCAGAAAGACAAATAATAAGGATCTCTTTAATTCACGAATTGAATAACCCATCCCGCACCTCCTGTTATTTAATCCATACAGGGCTGAATCCATAGCCCGTGGTTAAAGGTCTCTGACCTGAGCCATCAAGCCTCATTATATATATCTTCCAGATACCATCACGGTCTGAACAGAATGTGATGAATCTTCCATCAGGAGAAAAGACAGGCTCTTCATTATTACCTTTATCAGTAAGCTGAACAGGCTCATCAGTATCAAATCTCTGCAAAAAGATCTGATTCTTCCCATTTACAGTCCCCACATACACAAAGGAATCACCAGACGGTGACCATCTGGCAGAGGTATTGTAACTGCCTTTATAGGTCAATCTTTTTATATTATAGCCAGAAATCTCGGCAATGTAAACCTGTGGTGAACCACTCCTGTCAGAAATAAAAAGGAATTTATCTTTTTTCGGAGATAAGGCAGGGTCTATATCAATCCCGTATCCTGTAATAAGTTTTTTTGTCTTTGAGGTCTCCAGGTTTAAAAGAAATATATCCTGGTTATCAAGCTCTGTCATGGTAATAAGAAGGGAGTTTTTATCAACAAAATCTCCGCTAAGGAGAAGCCCTGTGGATTCAAATACTGTCTTCTGAGTCATAGTATTAAAATCAACAACCTTTATGCTCCATCTTCTTCCATCCCTCTGGGTATAGGCAAGGCTTCTCAATTCCTGAGACCATCTGGGAGATATAATGGTCTCTGCACTTATACCAAGTCTTCTGAGCCTTGCACCATCCCAGTCCATAATAAAGAGTGATTTTTTACCATCAACCAATCCGATATAAAGAATCTTTGCCTCAAAGGGTGGTTCACTATCAGTGAATCTTTTATATACATCCCTTGCCACCACATGGCCAATAGACCTGAGAAGCCCAGGTTCTCCTGAATATTCCTTCTTAAATATCTGAATACCCTCATTAACATCATATATGGCTAACATTGCCTTCAGGGTGTTCTGCGTGATATGAAGATTGACCTTTATAACTGCATCAGCACCCAGGGGTCTCCAGTTTTCCGGTTTAAAAAAACCGTGGGGAGGCTCAAGAAAGAGTTTTTCATCAATGGATGAAAAAAGTCCTGTATAGGTAAGGTCATCAGTAATAACAGTAAGAAGCTCCTTAGCATATTTCTTTGCCTCAGGGTCTTCACCATGAACCTGTATACCCAGTAAAAGGGGCCTCGGGACTGGTTCATTAATATCTATAAAAATCCTTCCATAGGCCTTATCTGCAGCCACCTGGGAATAAATCAGGAAGATAATCAGTGCGACAGAAACAGTCGCACAGTAGCACAGTCGCACGGTCGCGCTAACAGGTTTCATCTTGAAAACCTCAACTCTATCTCGCATTCCTCAGGAGGAGGTGGAAATGGAGATGATTTAAGAAGGGCATTTTTAACAGAATAATCAAATAGCCTCTCTCCTGAGGTTTTAAAATCAATGATCTTTATTGCTCCATCCTTCCCCACATGGACTATCACTGTAGCAGATAATCCCTTTTTTGCAAGTTCAGGATAATGCCAGTTTCTCTGGATAGTGGCTCCTACCATATCCCCATAGTCTGCCTCATTCAGAGAACCAGGCTCGGAGTACTCCTGCGTCTGCCCCCTGATTTTTGACTTCTGCTCACCTGCTTCTGTCTTACGGGACCCCATCTCTCTAATCTCTGCCCTGAGTCTTGCAAGTTTTTCTATCTTCTTTTTTGCCTTAATGGCATGTATACTTTCCTCAATCAGGGCATCTTTTGAAACCTCCTTAGGTATTAATCTGGAAGTCCCGCGGGTCTCAGCCACCTCGACACGAGAAGCCTTTTCTACACCGGCATTGATTGCTAAAGAGGATGCAGAAATTTCTTTATTTACATAGATGCTAACCGTGATAAACCTCTCCCCTTCCTTTATAAATGTACTGTTCTGAAGAAATAATAGCAACCCTATTAAGACAGCATGAAGTATAAATGAAAGTGTAAAACTTAAAAAGATTGATGGCTGATGGAAGCTGCGGAAGTAAAGGTGATACACCTGTCCCGGCAACTTTACTCCCTCTTTGGTTCTGTGACAAGGCCGAGTCTTTCTATCCCGGCATCCTTTATCTCTGCCATAATCTCAGCTACAAGACCATAAAAAACAGACCTGTCTGCCCTCAGAAATACCTCGGGATTACTTTTTGATAAATGGGATAGTTTATTTTTAAGCTCGGAAAGACTTACAGGCATATCATTAAGAAATATATCCCCACTTGATTTTACAGTTACTATCAGTCTCTCCTCAGGAGGGAGTTCCTTACCTTTTGCCTTTGGAAGGTTCACATCAATACCCTGTTGCATGAGTGGTGCGGTAACCATGAATATTACAAGAAGCACAAGCATCACATCCACAAAGGGTGTTACATTAATCTCTGACATCACTTCTCTATCTCTGTTTCTTCTTAGATAAGCCATAGCATCTTTCTACTGCTCTGTGGCTCTACCGATCTGCTGCTCTACTGTTCTGTTTTTCTGATTAAATAGCAATTCAAATATCTCTTCTGAAAAATCCTCCATCTGTATGGTAAGCCTTCTTGCTATGCTGAGATAGTAATTGTAGGCTATGACAGCGGGAATAGCCACCAGGAGACCAAGGGCAGTTGCAATAAGGGCCTCTGCAATACCAGGGGCTACTACTGCAAGACTTGCAGAACCCTGAGCACCTATACCCATAAAGGAATGCATTATACCCCATACAGTGCCAAAGAGTCCTATAAAAGGAGAGGTGGAGCCTGCTGTTGCAAGGAAGTTAAGATAATGCTCAAGCCTGGCTATCTCAAGTGCCTCATACCTTTTTATATTACGCTCAAGCTCTGTTCTTGAGGAATAACCTTCTTCATTAAATACATTCCTGAATACACCTGCAATAGGGCTCACCCTGAGTCTTCTTGAAAGCTGAAACAGCTCAACAGGCTTATGTTTTTTCATAAAGCTCCTTAGGAATTCCTCATTTTCATTTTTTGCCTGTCTGAAATATTTAAATTTATAAAAGATAATAAACCAGGAGATTATGGAGAAGACAAAGAGGATCAGCATCACTGCCTTCACAACAGGCGTTGCACCGAGTATAAGACCTATTACTGTATGCTTCATGGTTGGTATTATAACACAGGTATTATAACACAGGCTACAACTTTACTATCATATTATCTATCAATCTCGTGTCCCCAATTCTCAGGGCAATTGCTATTAATACCTCTTCCTTCTCAGAATAATCCTTTATTTCTTCAAGGGTCTCGGGATCATATAGACCTGCATAGTCTATGGAAGTTACAAGAGGTTCGCTTCTGAGTCTGTCAAACATAATGGTCTTTACTCCCTCTGGTTTTCTGAATTCTCTCATTAGTCTTTCTGCCTCAAGAAGTGTTCGGTATATAACGGTTGCAGCCCTTCTTTCATCAGGTTTAAGATAGAGATTCCTTGAGCTCATGGCAAGACCATCAGGCTCTCTTACAGTTGGACAGGTGATGATCTCTATATCCATATTAAGGTCCTGAACCATCTTTTTTATAATCACAGTCTGCTGATAATCCTTTAAGCCGAAATAGGCCCTGTGGGGTTTAATGATATTGAAGAGTTTAGTTACCACAGTTGCCACTCCTCTGAAATGACCTGGTCTGAAGGCCCCGCAAAGTCTTTCTGAAATCTCCTGTACCTCCACAAAGGTCCTGTAGCCCACTGGATACATATCATTCATATCAGGATAAAAGATTAAATCCACTCCCTCGTTTTTAAGTTTAATACTGTCACCCTCAAGATCCCTTGGATAGCGTGCAAAGTCTTCCTGCGGACCAAACTGAATGGGATTCACGAATATGCTTACAATAACTATATCATTATCCTTCCTTGCCTGTCTTACAAGGCTCAGATGGCCTTCGTGAAGGGCTCCCATCGTGGGCACAAAACCAATAATCTTACCCTTTAAGATCAGGGTTCTCGCATGCTCCTGCATCTCTTTAATAGTTTTTAAGACCTTCATCAACTCCCGCTCCACAGATAGTGAATTAGTGAATTAGAAAATACTAACTCACTAACTCACTTGCATACTAATTCACTACTTTAGCTCACTTGCCTACTAACTCACTACTTTAGAGGGAGCCTGCCAGTTTTCTGGCAAGAGGGTTTTGGGCCCCCTGCTGTTACTTTTGCTACCTCTTCTTTAACTCCTCCTCTATTAGTTCAATAAGGCTTTCCACTATCCTTTCCTCTGAAACCTCTTTTACAACCTTACCCTTTTTGAAAAGCACCCCCCTACCCCTTCCACCAGCTATACCAAAATCAGCCTCCCTTGCCTCACCAGGTCCATTCACAGGACACCCCATTACAGCAACCGTTACACTCTCTTTAATAGAAGCCAGCCGTGCTGAAACCTCGTTTGCTAATCTTATTATATCTATTGTGCACCTTCCACAGGTGGGGCAGGAGATAAGTTCAGGTCCGGCTGTCAATCCAAGGGACTTGAGCATCCACTGCGCCACCCTTACCTCAAGAACTGGCTCTGATGTAAGGGATACCCTTATGGTATCGCCTATACCCTCAGAAAGAAGAATTCCTATACCAACTGCACTCTTCACAATCCCCTGAGGTGGTGGGCCTGCCTCTGATATACCCACATGAAGGGGATAATCAAATCTTTCTGAAAAAAGCCTGTATGCCTGCACTGTCTCCATCACTCCTGATGATTTAAGAGAAACTTTTATTTCCCTGTAGTCAAGTTCTTCAAGGAGTTCAATATTTCTTCTTGCACTTTCAACAAGGGCTTCTGCTGTTGGATGACCGTATCTTTCCAGAAGGTCCCTCTCAAGACTCCCAGCATTAACTCCAATCCTTATAGGAATCCGCCTTTCAGAAGCAGCTCTTACAACCTCCTTTATCTTCCATCTTGCCCCGATATTTCCTGGATTTATTCTCAAGCCGTCCACTCCCTGTTTTATTGCCTCAAGGGCAAGTCTGTAGTCAAAGTGTATATCAGCAATAACAGGGATGGGGCTTTCAGCCCTGATCCTGCCCAGGGCAACTGCTGCCTCCATATCAGGGACAGCAACTCTTATAATCTGACATCCAGCCGTAGCGAGCTCGTTTATCTGATTTATTGTTGAGAGGATATCCCTTGTATCTGTCTTTGTCATTGACTGAATGGATAAGGGTGCCCCATCTCCTATGGGGACATTACCAACATAAATCCTCTTTGTCTTCTTTCTATGGATCATTGAACCACCTGCCTCTGCTTCTTTGCCAGTCTCTTCTTCTTTACATATTCCTGGACAGCCTGTCTGTGGTCATCAAATCTTTCAGAAAAATTATGTGTGCCGTCATTATTTGAAACAAAATAAAGATAATTGACCTGAGCAGGATTAACTGCAGCTACTACTGACTTGAGTCCTGGTGCTGCAATCGGTCCTGGTGGAAGCCCCCTGTGGATATAAGTATTATATCTTGATTTCCTGAGAAGGTCCTTTCTGGTAACAAGTTTCTTTGTACCTTTAAGGTCGTATATGGTTGTAGGATCTGCCTGAAGCTTCATCCCCCGCCTGAGTCTATTATGATAAACAGCTGAAATTAAGGGCCTTTCATAATCAACCCGTGCCTCTTTTTCAATTATAGAGGCAAGTGTAAGGAGCTGATTCTCTGTAAACCCCATCTCCTCTGCCCTTTCTATAAAAGGGCCTATGAACCTTCTTGTGGTATTAACCATAAATCTTATAATATCCACTACATCTGTGCCTTTTGGAATCTTATATTTTGTAGGAAAAAGATATCCCTCAAGAGAGGGTGCATCTACAGAAAGCTCCTTGAGAAGTTTCCTGTCCTTTACAAGTTTAAAAAAACTTTCCTTTTCCACTATGCCCTTTTCTTCGAGAATCTGGGCCACATCAGCAAGTGTGTGACCCTCTATAATCTGGATCTCATATTCTTCTATCTCTCCCCTCAGGAGTTTCTGGAATACAGCCACAGGACTTACACCACCAAGGAATTTGTAGTAGCCGTATCTGAGAGACCTGTCAAGACCGGAAAGCCTTCCAAGGATAATAAAAAGGTTTCTGTCCCTCAAGAGCCTCTTTTCATAAAGGAGATTCACAGCCTGTCTGAAGCTCATTCCCTTCGGGATGAGGACCTCAAGTTTCTCAGGTTCTCTTCTCACAGGAACAAATAATTGGAAGCCGAGATAAATCACTATAACAAGAAACAATCCAGCGGTGCTGATTAATATATCCTTTTTTCTCATTTAATTATTTTGACAGATTTTTATGGATCATAGCAAATGGACATATTCTCCGAAAAGTGCCGATAGAAATTTATAATAATCCTTTCAACAAAACTGGCAGCTACCTCAGTGCGACAGAGCGACAGCGCGGCGTGAGGTTCTGTATAGTCTGTAGCACTGTCGCACTATCGCACTATGGTGTGGCAGACTGACTGTTTTCTATCGGCAAAATAGGGTATTCTGATCTTTACTGAAGTGAGGCTGACTAACGCCTAAAGCCAGGAGCCTGACCATAATTTGTTATCTCAGACAAACACAGAGGAAGAAGATTGAATAGCTTAAAAGAAGAAGGTCTTTATTAAAAAAGCTACAACTCCCATAAGATTTAATATAACAATGAGATATAGCCTGTCTATTCTCTTATTGACATCATCAAATCGTTTGTTGATACTTTCATTCATGGAATCAAAACGTTTGTTGACACTCTCATTCATGGAATCAAAACGTTTATTGACATCATCAAAGCGTTTATTGACACTCTCATTCATGGAATCAAATCGTTTATTGATGAGGCCAAGCTCTGCCTTGATTTCTCTAATCTCACCATGTATGAGGTCAAGCTCACGAAATACAAAGGTGAAGGGATCTGCCCTGTATAAATACTCCTCTCTTTTTTCTTCTGTTTTCTTCTCCTCTGCCTGGGGCATAACTCATATTACTATGATATTAGTCTTAGTGTCAAGCAAGTCTTGGACACCCTAAACTGCCGATAGGAATGGCGGGGGATGCCGATATTTCGGGGTTCACGGGGTGAAGCTTGTCTTCACCCCGTGCTCTAAAGGCAATACCAGCACCCCAGAAAATCTGACGATTTTCTGGGGACCCCGCCTGCGACACCTTAATAGAGCAGTAGACCAGCAGTTTTTATTAAGGAATTTTTTCTTATTATCTAACTGTTGCTCTGCTGCACTGCTGCTCTACTGCTCTGTTATTGCCTGCTGCACTGTTGCTCTGCTGGTCTAAAAAGGCTTTGAGGCATCCCCCGCCATTAAAAATGCATTTCTATCAGCAAATTGAGGTGGACAGTGCTACAGAGCTAAAGTAGTAAATTAGTATGCAAGTGAGCTAAAGTAGTGAATTAGTATGCAAGTGAGCTAAAGTAGTGAGTTAGTATGCAAGTGAGTTAGTGAGTTAGAAAATACTAATTCACTAATTCACTAACTCACTAACTCACTAACTCACTAATTCACTAATTCACTAATTCACTAATCCCTACCTCACTTCACCGTCAGGTGTGCTGTCGCTCTATAGAGCCTAACGCCTGAAGCCTCCTAATGCCTCTGTTTCCATCTCCTGTGTATCCAGAGCCATTCTGCGGGATTTTCAATAATATAGTTTTCTATGTAAGAAGACAATCTTCTTGTATCCTCTATCTCATCACCTGTAAGTTCAATCTCCTTCCCTATCTCAATAACATGACCTTCTCCATGCCTTTTTATAAAGGCTGGAAGGACCTTTGCCCCTGTCTTTCTGGCTATCATGGCTGGCATCCTTGATGTCCAGGCAGGCCTTCCAAGGAAATCTATTAACAAACCCTCCTGCTTGAGGACACTCTGATCCATCAATATACCAACTGCCCTGTTTTCTTTTAAAAGTTTGAGCATCTCCCTGATAGCACCCTTTTTATATATAACCTTGTTACCATACCGGCTCCGTATCCTTTCAATAACTCCATTCAGTATCCTGTTATTTAAAGGCCTTGCCACCACACCTATCGGCTCCACTGTCATACCAAATGCCACTGCCATAAGCTCCCAGTTCCCGCAGTGGCCTGTAAGAAAGATTATTCCCCTGCCCGAGCTCTTTGCCCTCTCAAAATTCTCAAGACCTTTAAAGGTAATCCTTTTAAGGATCCTTCTGTCGCCTCCATAGAGCCTTACGATCTCTGCAAAGGATCTGCCAAGGTGCTTGAACATACTTTTTACAATCCCTTCTTCCCTCAGGGGGGTTTTAAGCTCAACAAATTGAGAGGTTTCCCTTACAGCATTGATAGCTATCTTTCTTCTGGATCTCCAGAGATAATAAAGAAGCATACCTGTTCCCTCTGCCAGTTTAAGAGAAAACCTTTCAGGCAGGATAGTTAAAAAAAGGATAAAAGAAACAGCCATGAGGCTTAATAGATTAGCAAAAATTGACCGCAATTTTGAACCCAGCTTACTTCGCCACCAGTTTATTCCTTGTTTTCTTTATCCTTGCTCTCCTTTTCTTCCTTCTTTTCCTTCAAGGCCTCTGATATCTCTGTAAGTCTTTTCATTACATAATAATTAACTGTACCTTCAGGATAGGTGCCATCCTCTCTTAATTCTCCAGCAGGCATGCCTGTCAGGATCTCAAGGCCTTCCTCTACCCTGTCAATTGGATAGATTGAGAATTTACCATCCTTCACAGCATTAACCACATCCTTTCTGAGCATCAGGTGCTTCAGATTTCTCCTCGGGATTATCACTCCATGGGAACCATCAAGTCCCCTCTCCTTACAGACATCAAAAAATCCCTCTATCTTTTCATTCACCCCACCAATGGGCTGTACCTCGCCATTCTGGTCCATTGAACCTGTAACAGCTATAGCCTGTTTTAAAGGAATTCCAGAAATGCTGCTTATGAGTGCATAGAACTCTGCACAGGTGGCACTGTCACCTTCAACCATCTCATAAAGCTGTTCAAAGGTGATGGATGCTGAGAGGCTTATTGGTTTTTTTATTGCATATTTGCTACCAAGATAATTCGTGAGTATGAGGATAGCCTTCTCATGTATCCTTCCACTCATCTTTGTCTCGCGCTCTATGTTTATAACCCCCGCCTTACCGGTATAAGTCCTTGCTGTTATTCTTGAGGGTTTTCCAAAGCTGTAATCTCCCAGGTCAATTACAGCAAGACCATTAACCTGACCCACCTTTTCTCCAGTTGTCTCAACAATTATCGTATCCTCAAGTACTGCCTCCCTGAGCCTTTCCTCTATCCTGTTATGACGGAATCTTCTTTCCTCAATAGCCTTTTCCACATGCTCAGACTTCACAATTGAATCCCCGGATTTCTTCGCCCAGAAGCTTGCCTCCCTGAGGACATCTGCAATATGACCGAAAAGTGCAGAAAGCTTATCCTGATGCCCCGCAAGCCTTGAGCCATACTCAATCACACTGGCTACTCCTGTCCTGTCAAAGGGAAGGAGATTTTCAGCCTGGCATCTTGATGCAATGAACATGGCGTATTTTTTAATGGTCTCTTCATCTCTTGGCATCCTAGAGTCAAAGTCAGCCTTTACCTTGAAGAGTTCCTTAAATTCATCATCATAGTTATAGAGAATATAATAAAGAAATGGGTGTCCTATGAGTATCACCTTCACATTCAGGGGTATGGCCTCTGGCTTCAGTGTTGTTGTGGAGATAAGCCTGTATTGTTCCCAGATATCTTCTATCTTTATCTCCTTATTCCTTATTGCCCTCTTAATAGCATCATAGGAAAAGAGATTCCTCAGAAGGTCTAGGGCATGTATCACAATATAACCGCCGCTTGCCTTGTGAAGTGAACCTGGCTTTATCATGGAAAAATCTGTTATGGCAATCCCGTACTGGAACTTATGCTCTATCCTTCCAAAGAGATTGTAATAGGTTGGGTTATGTTCAAAAACGCAGGGAGCTCCTTTCTGGGAGCTATTATCCACAATAACATTAACCTCATATCTGGTAAAGACTGGCTCTGCCTTTGGTATCCTCATAAAGGGAAGGGGAGGTGCCTGTTCTTCCTGAGTCTTGAAGTCATCAAGATGATCAAGGATATCTTCCTTAACATCTTCAAGATAGGAAAGGGCCTTTTCATTGTCCTTGTATTTTTCCTTTATCTCGTCTATCAGGTGGCCAACTGCTCCAAGGGCTGCAGTTCTCTCAAGTTTCTGCAGCATATCCTTAAGAAGTTTTTCCGCCTCCTTAACTGCCCTCACGACATCATCGAGCTTTTCCTGTAATGTCCTTCCTATTTCTTCTATCCTCCTTTTTGTCTTTTCATCAAGTGCCTCAAACTCCTCCTCTGTTAAAGCCTCTCCTGTCTTTTTTACAGGCACTATGAGAAGACCTGAGACAGATTTTCTTATAGCAAAACCATTTGATGTAGCCTCTTCTTCAATGCTTGTGAATAGCTCCTTTTGTTTCTTCTGAAACTCTTCTATAATGTGATTCCTCTGTTTATCATATTCCTTAGATTCAAAGATCTTTGGTATCTCCTGCCTGAGGGTCTTGATAAGGTCAGCCATATCCTTCTGAAACTGCACAGCCCTGCCAGGAGAAAAGGATAAAGCCAGAGGCATATCAGGGTTCTTAAAGTTATAGACATAACACCAGTCAGGTGGAACAGGCTCGGTCTCTGCCTTTTTCTTTATCAGTTCCCTTACACTTGTGAGTTTTCCTGTCCCATGCTCACCAAGGACAAAGATATTGAAACCCGTATTTTCAAGGCTCAAACCAAAATCTATGGCATTAATTGCCCTCTCCTGACCGAGAGGACCCTCCACTGGTGTAAGTTCTTCGGTTGTCTCAAAATCAAAGAGCTTTGGATCACAGCACTTATAGAGCTCTTCGGGTTTAAGCGGTGATTTCATAAGTACACCTCCTTGTTTTCAGGATTGTCTCAATCATATAATAAAATACATTTCCAAGACAATAGGTACTAAAGTAATGAATTAGTCTACAAGTGAGTTAGTGAGTTAGAATGCAAGAAATAAACAGACTTATTGAGCTTGATAGGCTCTATATCTGGCATCCCTTCACCCAGATGAAGGAATGGAGTGAGACGGAGCCTGTTATTATAGTTGAAGGAAGGGATTGCTTTATAAAGGACATAAAGGGCAGGTGGTATCTTGATGGTGTTTCCTCTCTCTGGGTAAATATCCACGGTCATGCCCGCAAGGAAATAAATGATGCCATAAAAGCCCAGCTTGACCTTATTGCCCATTCAACCCTTCTTGGAATGGCAAATGTGCCGTCAATACTTCTTGCAGAGAGACTTGTAAGCCTTATGCCTGAAGGTCTCACAAAGGTCTTTTATTCGGATGATGGCTCTACAGCAGTAGAGGTTGCATTAAAGATGGCCTTTCAGTACTGGGTTCATAAAGGAGAAAAGCAAAGGGTTACCTTTGTTTGCCTCAACAATGGTTATCATGGCGATACCCTCGGAGCTGTCAGTGTGGGTGGTATAGATATCTTTCACAGCACCTTTAAACCACTCCTTTTTAAGACTCGCAGGGCACCATCACCCTATTGCTATAGATGCGAACTCGGTAAAGATTATCCAGGATGCGGCATGGAATGTCTTGGAGCCCTTGAAGAAATACTCTCAAAACACCACCACGAGATTGCTGCACTCATAATTGAGCCTCTTGTACAGGCAGCTGGAGGAATCATAACCCAGCCTCCAGGTTATCTTAAAGGTCTGAGAGAACTCTGCACAAAATACAATATCCTTATGATCGCTGATGAGGTTGCCACTGGTTTTGGAAGAACAGGAAGGATGTTTGCAGTTGAGCATGAAGGAGTAAGACCTGATATTATCTGCCTCTCAAAGGGGATTACAGGTGGTTATCTTCCGCTGGGTGTTACCATTGCAACTGAGGAGATATTCAATGCCTTTCTTGGAAGATTTGAAGACCTCAAGACCTTTTTTCACGGCCACTCCTATACAGGAAATCAGCTTGCCTGTGCTGCTGCCCTGGCAAGTCTTGATATATTTGAAAAAGACAGGGTCCTGGAAGGTCTCCAGCCCAAGATAAAATTCCTCAAAGACAGGCTTGAAAGAATGAAGGAACTTTACCATGTAGGAGATGTGAGGCACTGTGGGTTCATAGCTGGCATAGAACTTGTGAGGGATAAAAAGACAAAGGAGTCCTTTGGTTATATTGACAGAATCGGCTGGAGGGTAGCCCATGAGGCAAGGCAGAGGGGTGTTTTTATAAGACCTCTTGGTAATATAATAGTAATAATGCCACCATTGAGTATAAGCATGGAGAATCTTGAAAGGTTTCTTTATGTAATTGAAGAGTCAATTAAGAGTGCAACAGGATGAACGATATAATAGAGACAGCAAAGAGGGTTCTCAGGATTGAGGCAGAGGCAATCTATGGTCTCTTAGAGAGGTTGAACACTTCCACTGTTAATACCACCAGCAGCTTTGAGAAGGCAGTTGATATAATCCTCAATTCAAAGGGAAGGATTGTTGTAACAGGGATGGGAAAATCAGGTCTCATTGGAAAAAAGATTGCTGCAACCCTTGCCTCAACAGGGACACCTGCCTTCTTCATGCACCCTGCAGAGGCAAGCCATGGTGATCTTGGAATGGTTACCTCTCAGGATGTGGTAATAGCCATATCAAACAGTGGAGAGACTGAAGAGGTTATCAAACTCATTCCCTTTTTAAAGAGATTCAATGTAAAACTCATATCAATCACAGGAAACAATGGCTCCACACTTGCCCAGCAGGCTGATGTTAATCTTGATGTATCAGTAAAAGAAGAGGCCTGCCCCCTTGGGATCGTCCCTACTGCCTCAACAACAGCAACCCTCGCAATGGGTGATGCCCTTGCAGTTGCCCTTTTGATAAAAAGGGGCTTTAAAGAAGAGGACTTTGCCCTGTATCATCCAGGCGGTAGTCTCGGGAAAAGACTTTTTATCAGGGTCAGAGACCTCATGCATACAGGAGATGCCCTTCCTGTTGTAGGACCTGACACCTTGATGACAGATGCTATAATGGAGATATCATCAAAGAGACTGGGAGCTACAGCAGTTGTTGATTCTAATAGAAAGGTAATAGGTATCATTACAGATGGTGACCTGAGGAGGGGGATCCAGAAGTACGGGAAGGCCTTCTTTGACATGAAGGCAGGAGAGGTCATGACAAGAAATCCAAAGACCATATCTGCTGATGAGCTTGCTGCAAAGGCACTGGCAATTATGGAGGCAAACTCCATTACATCCCTTATAGTGCCTGACCATGAAGGCAGGATTGAGGGTATCATTCATATCCATGATATACTTAAAAAAGGGATAGCCTGAAAAAGGAGGATTTATGAATCGGCAATGTAAGAATTGGTCTTTACGAATCGTTATGGCTATTTTCTTTATTCTTTTTAGCCTCAGGATGGCTTGGGCAACTGTTACCTCGCCACCAAGAACTGTTACCTCGCCACCAGGAAAGGAGATTCCTTTTACACTTGAGGATAGAGACAGGATTATAAGGATTGAGGCAAAACTTGAAGAGATCGAAAAGAGATTTGAGCAGATCGAAAAGAGATTTGAGCAGATCGATAAGAGATTTGATGATCTGCGGACTTTTCTCTGGATTCTTGCGGGAATATTTACAACCATGGTAGCTGCAACTATAGGTTTTGCACTCTGGGACAGGAGATCCATGATAAGACCCTTTGAAATAAAGATTAAACAGATAGATGATGAACTTGCAGAGGATAAAGAAAAACTTCATTATCTTCTTGAGGCCTTCAGAAACCTTGCAAAAAAGGATGAGAAGGTGGCAGAAATCTTGAAAGAATTAAAGCTACTATAAGGTCTGGAGGAATTTATGAAAAAATCACTTGGAGCAAAGCCTATCTTATTTCCAACACCAGTACTTGCAGTAGGCACCTATGATAAAGAAGGTAAGCCAAATGTAATGATAGTTGCCTGGGGAGGTATATGCTGCAGCCAACCACCATCAATTGCCATTTCAGTAAGAAAGGCAACATATACCTATTCAAACCTTATGGATAAAAAGGCCTTCACTGTAAGCATACCATCTGAAGAACAATTAAAAGAGGCTGATTATTTTGGCATGGTCTCAGGAAGGCAGGAGGATAAGTTCAAGACAACAGGTCTTACACCTGAAAAGGCTGAGCATGTGGATGCACCCTATGTAAAGGAATTCCCTCTAATCCTTGAATGCAGGGTAAATCATATAATTGAGGTCGGTCTTCATACTCAGTTCATAGGTGAGATACTTGATGTAAAGGTAGATGAAGACAAACTGGATGAAAACAAAAGGCCTGATGTGGAAAAGATAAAGCCCTTCTTCTTTGTACCTGAAACAAGGCTTTACTATGGAACAGGCAGATTTCTTGGAAAGGCCTTTGCTGCTGGAAGAGACTTAAAGAAATAGATGCCTCAATTGCCGATAGAAATGCATTTTATCGGGGTTCACGGGGTGAAGCTTGTCTTCACCCCGTGCTCTAATGGCAGGGTATGCCTCAACGCCTTTATAATGCGACAAATTTTTATTTATCATGTATTAAACAGTTTTTCACCAAAAGGTGAAGCAAGAAATGTTTGGCAATGTTATTAAAAATCTTACATTAAGGTGTCGAGCGGGGTCCCCAGAAAATCGTCAGATTTT
>CALJEL010000027.1 GCA_938074335.1 uncultured bacterium
ACAATCCAGCCAGAACTAACAGTGAATCTTGCTCAAAGATTCATCAAAATCGGCAACACAATCATAGAAATGGTGCCAGTAGAATTGATGATCTATACCGCCTTTTTAAGGCTGAAGATAGATAATTGCAAATATCCTGACAGGCCCTACTGTCTTGACTGCAATGAGTGTTTCCAGACACTGGTAGATTTCTCAAGCCGATCCTCAACAGAGAAAATGGCTAAGGATTACAAAAAGATATACCGGGAGCAGAATTTTAAGGTGGAAGATTTTTTAGAAAGATGGGATGAAGGAATAGATGTAGATATAATACGCCAGAATATCAGCAAAATTAACAGAACACTGAAGGAACAGCTTGCAGATGAGATACTCTTTCCGTACTATCAAATAACATCCCTGAAAAAATATGGTAGCAGTAGATATGGCATCAGGCTGGAGAAAAGGAAGATAAGAATAGAATGAAACATTTCAGAAATATTTCTTTTCTTGAAAAAGAGGTAAATTTTTGGGATAATTTATTAGAATCTTAGTTTTTGAATATTAATGGGGTGAGATTATGAGTGATTTTGATCAGAGAGAGTATCAAACTTTAATACTTGCAGCATTACTGCATGATGTGGGGAGGGATAATGGTGGATGAAACGGTTTATAAAATAGCGATTGCTGGATTTTTGCATGATATAGGAAAGTTTGCAGAACGGGCGGCAGGCGCACGGACCGGTGATGACATCGGGTTTTTTCCATCTGAAGAATTTTTAAATAACAACAGAGACTTATATCAGCCTTTTTATGATGGCAGGCATACTCATAGACATGCTGTATATACAGCAGCATTTATAGATTATCTTGAAAAGCTGCTTCCCAAACAATTCAACAAGGGCGAATGGGGGCTTGAAGATTCATTCATAAATCTTGCAGCAGGGCATCATAAGCCAGAAACTCCAATGCAGTGGATTATTGCAATTGCAGACAGGGTAAGCAGCGGCTTTGATAGAGTTGAATTTGAGGATAAATACAATAAAGAGATACAGGTCAAAGACTATAAAAAGACCCGCTTGCTTACAATATTTGAAGGACTTTCAACTGATGGCAAATGGAAAGAAGATAGGCTTGATGAATATCTGTGGAGGTATCCTCTTAAAGAATTATCGCCACAAAATATCTTCCCTGTCAATAATGATGAGATTAGGCAGATAGAGGGTGAACGAGCCTCTAAGGATTATCGTGAACTATTTTTCAATTTTATAAATGCCCTTGAGAAATTAGTCCATAAAGAAAATATTGCCCTCTGGTTTGAGCATTTTGACAGTCTTTTTATGATCTTTGGTTCTCATATTCCAGCGGCAACTGTAGGTTATGTAGTGCCTGATGTGTCGCTTTATGACCATAGCAGGGCCACATCTGCCCTTGCATCAGCGCTTTATCAATATCACAAAGAAACCAATTCTATGACCATTGAAGAAATTAAAGATTATAAAGCTAAAAAGTTCCTGCTTATAAGCGCTGATTTCTATGGAATACAGGACTTTATATTTACCGAAGGTGGTAGCACTGGCAAGGCATCTGCAAAACTCCTGCGTGGCAGGTCTTTCTACATATCGCTTCTGTCAGAGCTTGCCGCTGATATGCTCTGTAGAGAACTCGGATTGACGACAACATCAATCATCCTGAATGCAGCCGGCAAATTTACCATTATAGCTCACAATACAGAAAAGGCTAAAGAAACTGCCAAAGTCATTGAAGACAAAATCAACAATTGGCTTATTAAGAATTTTTTGGGACAGGCATCAATGGGTTTCTCAATGGTTGAGGCATCTTGCGATGACTTCACAGGCAAAAGATTTGCTGATTTATGGGAAAGGCTTTCAAAGGCAGTAGACAGAAAGAAATACTCAAGGTTTGATCTTGCACAGCACGGTGGCTGTGTAGAAACCTATCTTGACTCTTTTGACAAGGAACTGGGTATTTGCCCATTCTGCAATAAAAGACCTGCTGACAAAGATGCGCACATAAAAGACATCCCATCTTGCCGGATATGTCGTGATCATGCGTATATCGGCGAAAATCTTGTTAAGGAAAATCGCATCGCAATCACAACGATAGATGCAGAGCTTGAAAGAGAAAAACTGCTTGAGCCGATCTTTGGCAGCTATCAGGTATCGTTCAAGGTTTCAGGAAAACTCAATCAACTATCTAAGGAGAACACCCTACTTAAATACTGGGACATAGGTATCTCTGAAACAGGTGAGATCGCCAAAGATATAACTGCCAAATTCATTAACGGATATGTGCCTAAGTATGACGATGAAGACTTAAATGATGACCGGTATTTCGCAGGAAGAAAGAGCGAAAAGAAAAAACTTGAGATGATTGAAGAAATTCGCACAGGAAAAGACACCCCGAAGACCTTTGCCCATATAGCTGTCAAGGCACTTCATTTTACAGATAAACCTGGTAAATTTCAGGGCATAGAAGCCCTCGGCATCCTTAAAGCAGATGTGGACAATCTTGGACTCCTTTTTGCCTGTGGAATGAGACGAGAAAGGCTAACTCTCTCACGCCTTGCAACGGTGAGCCGACAGATGAACAACTATTTTTCAATATTCCTGCCATATAAGCTGAAGACAGACGATAGGTTTAAAAATATCTATACGGTCTTTGCAGGAGGGGATGATCTATTCCTGATTGGCCCATGGAACAGGATTATTGACTTTGCAGGCTTTTTAAATGAATCATTTAAAAAATATGTTTGCCAGAATGAAAAGATAACCATTTCAGCTGGTATTGCTTTGCATAAACCCAATACCCCTGTTCTTACACTGGCAGAGACCTCAGAAAATGCCCTTCATCATTCAAAATCAAAGGGTAGAAACAGAATAACAGTTTTTGGGGAAACATCAGAATGGACTCATTTTGCAGAACTTGAAAGTATTAAAAGCACCATTGAAAAGTGGCTTGATTCTGAAATGATAAATAACGCCATGTTATTTAGGCTCAATGAGTTTATTGAGATGAGAAGACAGGAAGAGGAGTTAAAGGTTAGCGAGCAGATTAGTCTTGACGAGATGGAATGTCTGAAATGGCATTCAAGATTCATATATACTGTGGTAAGAAATGTTGGCAGAGGGCTAAAAAATGAGAAAAAGCAAGAAGCAATAAACGAAGCTATGATTATGGCAAAATGGCTTGAAGACTTTGGCGGTGCCCTTAGGATACCGCTATGGCAGGTAATATATAACAGGAGAAAATAGGAGGGCGAACATGAATATTATTTTCTGGAAAGACAAAAAGAACAAACTCATTATGCCAGACTTGTTTTCTACTGAGGCAGAAAATTTAGCAAAAAAGATTGCTGAAGAAGGGACAAAAACCTGTAACAAGAGAAGCCAGATCAGAAAGTTTTATGATGAAGTTCTTAATTTTTCTGCACGGGCTGGGAATGATCCAGTAGAATTTGAAAAGATATTACCCTATCTAAAGATGTTAAATGCAAAGACAGCTTATGCAAAAGGGAGAGGTTTGATATCAGATAGTTTTAAAGATTTTATATCGAACTGTCTAAAACAGGTTAATGACAGAGATGATTTTGAAGTCTTTTTGAGCCTCTTTGAGGCATTTATGGGTTATTATAGATTTTATCGCCCATCTGAATAAAGGAGGTAGTAGAATATGAAACTCATAGCAATAAAAGAACTAAAAGGCAAGATTATTCTTAAAAGCGGTTTGCACATAGGCTCAGGCAATATGGAAATGCACATAGGTGGCACAGACAGCCCTGTTATAAAACATCCACACACGCTTGAGCCATATATCCCTGGTTCATCTTTGAAAGGCAAGGTACGCTCACTATTGGAGATGGAGAGTGGATTGATGATTGAGACAGGTGGTGATGTGCTATCGCCAAAGATTTTGAAGAAACTTACTGATGAACAACAAAGGAAAACCTGTGAAGCTATCCTCAAGATCTTTGGTTCAAGCGGTGCTGATACAGAAGAGGACTTTAATTTAGGTCCTACAAGGGTATCCTTTGCTGACTGTTATCTTAATGAGGAATGGAAAAAGAAGGCTCAAGCAAACCGCTGGCAACTTACAGAGGTGAAATCGGAAAATGTAATAAACAGGATAAAAGGCACGGCCGAGCATCCACGCTTTATCGAACGTGTACCTGCCAGCACGGAATTTGATTTCCTTTTGACATTTAAGGTCCTCGATGATAAGGATTACGAACTCTTCAATGATTATCTATTAAGAGGGTTGAAGCTTCTTCAAATGGATGCCCTTGGTGGTAATGGCAGCAGAGGATATGGGAGGATTGAGTTTAAAGACCTGACATGCGACGGCAAAAACCTTGAACTTTAAACCTTAAACTTTGAATTTTGAACCTTGAATTTTGAACTTTAAACTTTAAACTTTGAACTTAATTCAGGAGATTGTAACATGCCTCGTTCTTTTGAAGAACTTGAAGTATGGCAAAAGGCATTAAATATGTCTAAACTCATATACACACTTACAGAGTCTGAAAAATTCGGAAGGGACTATTCATTAACAGACCAGATAAGAAGGGCGTCTGTATCAGTATTTTCCAATATTGCGGAAGGATTTGAGAGGGGCTCAAATATAGAGTTTATACAGTTTCTATATATTGCAAAGGGTTCCTGTGGAGAGGTAAGGGCTCAACTATATCTGGCAAAGGAACTCGGATATATAGATGATGCGGGATTTAAAAACCTTCTGGGGTTATGCAAAGATATTTCCTCTCAGTTATCAGGACTTATTAACTATTTGAAAGGTAGCAGATTAAAGGGAGAAAAGTTCAAGACCAACTATAAGAGCATGAAAGAGGAGGTAGAGGAATTATTAAAAGAGTTCAAGGTTTAATTTGAACTTTGAATTTTGAACCTTGAACTTCAAAAAAAAGGAGTATTTATGAAAACCTTTGAAATTACACTAACACCCCTTTCAGGTTTCGGAACACCACTTAAAGGCGATACCCTGTTTGGCTATATCTGTTGGCAGGCTGCTTACAATGAAAAGCTTTTTGGTATGAACTTAGAAACACTTCTTTCAGATTATTTAGTCAATCCATTTCTGATTATCTCGAGCGCCTTTTTCAAAATCGATAATTATTATGTATTAAAGCGTCCTGACATGCCCCTTGATATGCTTTTTGATTTCAACACCAGTAACAAAGCAGACCTCATAGCAAAACGTAAGGAATTAAAGGACAAGCGATGGATGATAGTTAAAAATAGCAGCAAGCTGCAAACCTTAAAATCTGCTGACATGTATCTGAGTGATAAGCAATTATTAGGCAAACTTACTATCTCTAAGGATGCTAAAACTCAAGGCCAGATCCATAAGAAGGACATTAAGTCTTTTGTCGTGGACTATGCACAGCCGCATAACACCATCAGCCGGCTTACTGGTACAACAGGTGAAGATCGGTTTACACCATACTCAGTGGATCAAAAAGTATTTATAAAAGATATTGAACTTGTTATATTTGCTGCTTTAAGAGATGAGTTCAGAGCCTATAGCCTTGTAGAGGCATTAAGACTGATCGGAAAATCAGGGTTTGGCAAAGATGCATCTACAGGACTTGGCAGATTTGAAGTAAACCACTACAAAGAAATTGACCTCCAATCTATAGGTGCAGAAAATCCTAACGCCTGTTATACCCTTGCCCCCTGTGTCCCTGAAAAAGACGCCTTCAGCAAGATATTCTTTACACCCTTTACACGCTTTGGAAGGCATGGCGATATATTGGCAAAATCAGGAAAGCCCTTTAAAAACCCTGTAATAATGGCTGATGAAGGTGCGGTATGCATCATAAAAGATGCAATTGTTTTTAACAAACCCTATATTGGCAAAGCAATTAAAGGCTTATCAAAAGTACAACCAAATACAGTATCACAGGGGTATTCACTATACATCCCGGTAAAAGTGGAGGATTAGAATGAGTTCAAAGTTTAAGATGCAAAGTTCAAACTTAAAAATTAGATTGCATGTCCTGACACCAATCCATATTGGCTGTGATGATGTCTATGAGCCTACAAGCTTTGTGATAGATGAAAACAGAAAGAAGCTGATAGAGTTTGATCCTTTAGATTTTGTGATGAACCTGAGCGATAGGCAGAGGTCAGAGTTTTTAAGGGTCTGCTCTGGAGATAACCTTTTAGCAATCATGAAGTTTATCAAAAATAATAGCGCAAAAGTTAAAGGTAGAGAGATTGATATTGCTAAAGGTCTGCTGGATCATTACAAAAAGGTTCTTGCCTTACCAGCTTTTGATAAAAAAGTCGTAATAAACCAATTTGAAATACACAGGACAGCATACACTCCAAATATCAAAGTGCCTTATATCCCTGGCTCGTCATTAAAAGGTTCTATAAGAACGGCTTATCTCAATATGCTGGCAAAAGAAAAAGGCATTACAGGTTGGAAAGGCAAGGCAGATGAGTTAGAGTCAAGATTATTAAATAGAGTTGAAGGCAGGGACAAAATGTCAACAGATCCATTTAGAATGGTTAAGGTATCGGATTTATTGCCAGCTGGACAGGTAAAGACCAAAATAGTTTATGCAGTTAATAGGAAAAAAGTAAAAAGTGACAGAGCAACTCTGGCTGAAAGAGGTGGAGTCTATCAAATATTTGAGGGTATTCAGCCAGGTGCAGTATTTGAAGGGACAATAAATATTATCACGCCTGAAAAGACAGCAGGCATCAGCCTTCCAATCACAGCTGAGAGTCTGCAATCTTCGCTTAACAAGTTTTATATTCCATTGCTTGAGACAGAGATAAAGATATTGAAAGGCATTAATATTTCAGTGCCAATAATAAATGATATTAATGCTAAATTTAAAGGGCAAATAAATAAGACTGTTTTCTTCATCAGTATAGGCAGGCATTCAGGTGCAGAGGCGGTCACAATTGAAGGTAATAGAAATATTAAGATAATGCAGGGTAAAGACAAAGAAGGTAAGATGCGTTATGATTACAAAGACCACGCCACTACCCTCTGGCTTGCCTCTGAAAGTCCAAAACCTGAAAACAACAACGGCCTCCTTCCCTTTGGCTGGGCGGCAATTGAAGTGGTTGATGCCGATTAAGAAATTTAAGACCTTTGAAGAGGCACAAGAAGATTTATGGAACTTTTATCCAGACAGCGAATGGATAAAAAAGGCATTCAGGTTATTTCGTTTTTCAAGATTCAAAAAGAAAACCCCTATAAAGAAAGGGATTAGTAAGTTTAAGACCTTCGAAGAGGCACAGAAGGAAAATGGGTAGTAAAGAATTAGATAAGGCACTGATTGAACTCTGTGACGCCTTTAATAAATATGGGGTCAGGTATGTTGTTGTGGGTGGCTTTGCAGTCATAATGCATGGGCTTGCAAGAATGACGGAGGACATAGACTTTTTTATTGATGATTCCTCTGAGAATATTGAAAAAGTGAAAGCCGTCCTGAAATCTATCTATAATGACCCATCCATAGATGAACTTAAAGTTGAGGATATAGAAGAATATGCAGTAATACGTTATGGCACTCCTGATGATTTCAATATTGATTTGATAGGTAAAGTTGGGGAGATATTTTCGTTCAGTGATGTTGAAAGGAGTGCTGAAATCTTTGAAATAGATAACATCAAGATTCCTGTATGTGGCCTTGATACACTCATCAGAATGAAGGAAACTATAAGCGACAGGGATATGCGAGATTTGAGATTTTTAAAGAAAAAGATGGAAGAGAGAAAACGGAGTGGACTTTAAACTTGTACTTGAAAGACTCATAGCTGCATTTAACGAGCAGGGTATCCGATACGCCCTTATGGGCGGGTTTGCCATGGGTTTGTGGGGTGCGGGACGGACAACGGTAGACATTGATTTTCTGATAGCTCGTGATGATATGCAAAAGGTTGACGCCATAATGGGTCAATTAGGTTATGAGTGTAAGTACAGAAGTGAAAATGTCTCTCAATATATCTCACCCCTTAAGGTCTTTGGAGAAGTAGATTTTCTTCATGCCTTTAGGGAGGCAAGTCTTCAGATGCTTCAAAGGGCAGAAGAAAAAGAGGTTTTCGGTTCAATAAAAATCAAATCTCTGATACCTGAAGACTTGATAGGTTTAAAACTTCAAGCAATCAAGAATAACCCTGAAAGACAGCAAAGCGAAATGGAAGATATTATGTTTCTTGTAAGAGAGTACAAAAATAAAATGGACTGGTCTCTGATTGAGGAGTATGCAAAAATTCTAAAGATGGAAGAATTATATAAGGAGATATGCAAGAGATGAAGATTCCACAGCAGGCGGCTAAGGAAATCCAGGAATTATCCAGATCTGAATCGCTAAAGAAAGACATGGATATTCTGAGGTATCAGCGACACAATCCCTTTATAAAAAATGGTGAGGTTGATATAAATGCTTACATTGAATTTGTAACTCAGTTTAATGAATTCATCAACCACAAGCCAAAGCCTTTTAAGCCAATAATTGATAAGGTAATGATATTGTGAATGTTGTTTTAGTATTTGAAGTTATAATTTATACAATGAAATATCAGGGATAAGTTCAAAATGTTTATCTAAGGTAAAGATGGAAAGATTATATTCAATAGCAATCGCAGAGATAAATATATCAGAGTTAGGCGGTACTATTGCTTTCTGCCTGAGTAATGTCAATAAAGTCGCTGCTTTATTCCATAATCTCTTCCTCCTTTTCCCAATCATAGCCAATCTGGACCTTGCCTTTAAGAGAGAGAAGCATTTTTATTTTTTGCTGCCTTATATACTCCTGCAATGCTTTAATAATGGCCTTTGTTTTGGTTTTTTCACCCGAAAGCTCCTGTACCTTAGAAATGAGGTCATCAGGTATGTTTAATGTCGCACGCATATTATGCACCTCCTTAATATGCCTTCATTGTGTGAAAATAAAGGATAATTGTCAAGAAAAGGAGGGCTTATGAGTCATATTCATGTCTGTTTAGTCTCTGACCAGCCGATACCAAATCTAACAACGGTATTACAATTCAAGCCTGATACGGTTATTTTATTAAAAACAAAAGAGATGGATGAAAAAGCAATGTTTCTTGAGGATGTATTAAAAAAGAAGAATTATGCTGCCCATACCGAAACAATAGAGGCCTACGACATTAATAATGTCATACATATTAGTGAGTCTCTGATAAGTAAATGTAAAGACTGCCATGTAAGCCTTAACATAACTGGCGGCACAAAGATCGGCACACTCGGGACCTTTCAGGCATTTTATACAAGCGGTAAAGAAATATTTTATGTTGACACAAAAGACAATAAGATATTGCAAATATCTCCAGAACAAAAAGAAATCCCAATTGAGATCTCCATATCAATAGCTGATTACCTCGCAGTATATGGATTTCAGATTGATGATTATGTTAAAGATGACAGTTATATCTTTAAAAGAAAGGAACTTACAAAGTATCTTGCAAATACTGTAATTAACAAACCGCATGTAATTCCTGCTATAAACTCAGCGCTCCACAATTATAATGAAAAAACGCCTTTACCAATTACTGTTAAATTGCCTTTTGATAAAAATTTGTTAGACCTTCTCAGTCTACTTGATGGTATAACTCTAAAGGACAAAAACGAAATAATCATTAAAGATCATGATAGCCTTAAATATCTTAAAGGCATATGGTTTGAAGAGTACGTATACATGACAGCAAAGGCTTTAGATACTGATGAGGTGAAGCTTAATGTTAAAGGCAAGTGGGTAACAAAGGGGCAGCATCCTCCAAAGAATGAATTTGATGTAATGATTGCGTATGGCAACAGGCTATTTTTAATCTCCTGTAAACAGCAAATCCCGACAGAGTAGAAAATGGCAGTGAAGAAGGGGTAGGCAAGGAGTTTGTATATGAATTAGATTCATTAGGTGACAGGGCGCTCGGTCTTTTTGGCAAAAGAATGCTCATCTCTGCAAGGCAAGTCAATGACCCCGCTGTTAGGGAAAGAGCAAAAATTTTTAAAGTTGAATTGATAGATGGAAAAAGTATTCTAACCCTTAAGGAGAATTTACAACGATGGCTAAAGCAATAGAGCTTAATATATCAGACCTCTTTAAAGAGACAGAGACTGCAAAGCTTGCAGATCTTAACGGATATATCAAAAAAGCCCTTGAGATTTCTGGTGAAGGTAACGATGTAATACTCACGGGCGCAGGC